>NZ_JAQYXB010000577.1:0-380011 GCF_036322405.1 Streptomyces sp. SP17BM10
CACACCCCCGACGAAGTCCGCGAAGCACTCCAACTCGGCGCCGACACCCCCGTCATCACCCTCGACGCCCGCCGCCGCGACAGCGCCAAGAGCGCCCTCATCACCCTCGTCGAACACGCCCTCCTCGCCCGGCTGCGGTGATGCACGCGTCAGTGGCCCG
The DNA here is from genome assembly GCF_036322405.1 of Streptomyces sp. SP17BM10. Taxonomy (NCBI): domain Bacteria; kingdom Bacillati; phylum Actinomycetota; class Actinomycetes; order Kitasatosporales; family Streptomycetaceae; genus Streptomyces; species Streptomyces sp. SP17BM10. The sequence continues at coordinate 161 of NZ_JAQYXB010000577.1, forward strand.
CGGATCGGACCTCCGCGGGCCGCTGACGGGTTGACGGACCGTCAGCCGGTGGGCTCGACGCCCGACCGGATCAGGCCGTAGGTGTACGCGTCCTCCAGCGCCAGCCAGGACGCGGCGACGACGTTGTCGGCCACGCCGACGGTGGACCACGTCGACGTGCCGTCGGTGGACTCGATCAGCACCCGGGTCTTGGAGCCGGTGCCGTGCTGGCCCTCCAGGATGCGGACCTTGTAGTCGACCAGCTCCAGCTTGGCCAGCTGGGGATAGATGCCCTCCAACGCCGTGCGCAGGGCCTTGTCCAGCGCGTCGACCGGGCCGTTGCCCTCGCCGGTGGCGATCCGGCGCACGCCCTTGGCCCACAGCTTGACCGTGGCCTCGTTGCCCGTGAAGCCGTTCGGGCCCTGCTCGCTGATGGTCCGCCAGGACTCCAGCGTGTAGAAGCGCTCCCGGCTGCCGCGCACCTCGTCGCGCAGCAGCAGCTCGAACGAGGCGTCGGCGGACTCGTACGTGTAGCCGAGGTTCTCCTGCTCCTTGACCCGCGCCACCACCCGGCCGGCCAGGTCGCGGTCGGTGGAGAGGTCGTAGCCGAGCTCCTTGCCCTTCAGTTCGACCGAGGCCCGGCCGGCCATGTCGGAGACCAGCATCCGCATGGTGTTGCCGACCAGCTCGGGGTCGATGTGCTGGTACAGGTCCGGGTCCACCTTGATCGCGGAGGCGTGCAGCCCGGCCTTGTGCGCGAAGGCGGAGTACCCGACGTACGGCTGGTGGGTGGAGGGCGCCAGGTTCACCAGCTCGGCGATGGCGTGCGAGATCCGGGTCATCTCGGCGAGCCGGCCCGCGGGCAGCACCCGGCGGTCGTACTTGATCTCCAGCGCGCCGACCACCGGGAACAGGTTGGCGTTGCCGACCCGCTCGCCGTAGCCGTTCGCGGTGCACTGCACGTGGGTCGCGCCGGCGTCCACCGCGGCCAGGGTGTTGGCGACCGCGCAGCCGGTGTCGTCCTGGGCGTGGATGCCGACCCGGGCGCCGGTCGAGGCGATCACGTCGGCGACGATGTCGCGCACGCCGGCCGGCAGCATCCCGCCGTTGGTGTCGCACAGCACGACCACGTCGGCCCCGGCGCGGTGCGCGGTGCGGACGACGTCGAGCGCGTAGTCGCGGTTGGCCCGGTAGCCGTCGAAGAAGTGCTCGCAGTCGATGAACACCCGGCGCTCCGCGGCCCGCAGGTACTCGACGCTGTCCCGGATCATCTCCAGGTTCTCGTCCAGGGTGGTGCGCAGGGCCAGCTCGACGTGCCGGTCGTGCGCCTTCGCGACCAGGGTGACGACGGGGGCGCCGGAGGTGACGAGCGCCGCGAGCTGCGGGTCGTCGGCGGCCCGGCCGCCCGCGCGGCGGGTGGCGCCGAAGGCGACCAGCCGGGCGTTCTCCAGCTCGAGCTCGGCGGCGGCGCGGGCGAAGAACTCGGTGTCGCGGGGGTTGGCCCCGGGCCAGCCGCCCTCGATGAACCCCACGCCGAAGTCGTCCAGGTGCCGGGCAATGGCCAGCTTGTCCGCCACCGTGAGGTTGATGCCCTCCCGCTGCGCGCCGTCGCGCAGGGTGGTGTCGAACACGTGGAAGCTGTCGTCGGTGCGGCTGACCTCGGTCATGACCCCTGGTTCTCCGTTCGGGGAGGTTCGTACTGCTCTGCCGGTTCGTCGTTCCGGCTCCACTGTCCAGCATCCCGCGCGCGGCCCCGGTGTCCCCGAGCCCTTCGTGGGGGCTCTCGGCCGGTCCGGGTGGTGCTCGATGGGCGTTGCCCCAAAAGCAAAAGACCCCTCGCGGGTGCGAGAGGTCTGCGCGCGGGTCTGGACGCTGGTGGTCGCTCCGCATCGGGTCGAGCGGGAGCGGTCACTGCGGACCGGCGCGCCTGCTGCTAATAATCAGCGAAAGCGAGGACACGCTGGCAGTCTGGCACACCCTCCGCGATCCGGCCCGCACGTCTCGCGATGCGAAACGGCGCAGGCCGGAGGCGGTGGGACGGCCGCGGAAATCAGACGATCTTGTGCAGCCAGCCGTGGGTGTCCGGGCTCTGGCCGCCCTGGATGGCGAGCAGGGCCCTGCGCAGCTCCATGGTGACCGGGCCGGGCTCGCCGGTGCCCACGGTCCAGTCGGCGGCGGCCGACTTGACCGAGCCGACCGGGGTGATGACGGCGGCGGTGCCGCACGCGAAGACCTCGGTCAGGGTGCCGTCGGCGTTGGCCCGCTGCCACTCGTCGGTGGAGATCTTCCGCTCCTCGACGGCGTAGCCGAGGTCGCCGGCCAGGGTCAGCAGCGAGTCGCGGGTGATGCCGGGCAGCAGGGCGCCGGACAGCTCCGGCGTCACGATCTTCGCGTCCTTGCCCTCGCCGAAGACGAAGTAGAGGTTCATGCCGCCCATCTCCTCGACCCACCGGTGCTCGGCGGCGTCGAGCCAGACGACCTGGTCGCAGCCCTTCTCGGCGGCCTGGGCCTGGGCGACCAGCGACGCGGCGTAGTTACCGGCGCACTTGGCGGCGCCGGTGCCGCCGGGCGCGGCCCGGACGTACTCCTTGGACAGCCACACCGAGACCGGCTTGACGCCGCCCGGGAAGTAGGCGCCGGCCGGCGAGGCGATGATCATGAACAGGTAGGAGTTCGCCGGGCGGACGCCCAGGCCGACCTCGGTGGCGAACATGAACGGCCGCAGGTACAGGCTCTGCTCGGGCTCGTTCGGCACCCAGGCCTGCTCCTGCTGGACCAGCAGCTCGACGGCCTCGACGAAGGTCTCCACCGGCAGCTCCGGCATGGCCAGGCGGCGGGCGGAGGCCTGGAAGCGGGCGGCGTTGGCCTCCGGGCGGAAGGTGGAGATGGAGCCGTCGGCCTGGCGGTAGGCCTTCAGGCCCTCGAAGATCGCCTGGCCGTAGTGCAGGGTCATGTTCGCCGGGTCGATCTCCAGCGGCGCGTACGGCGCCAGCTGGGCGTCGTGCCAGCCCCGGCCCTCGGTCCAGCGGACGGTGACCATGTGGTCGGTGAAGACGCGACCGAAGCCGGGGTTGGTCAGCCGGGCCTCGCGCTCCGCCTCGGACAGCGGGTTGGCGGAGGGCTTGAGGTCGAACGTGATGGGCGCCTGGGTGGGCGTGCTCATGGCTGTGTGTCCTTCACCGTGGGGTTGGTTCGGGCCGCCCCGCCGGCTGCGCGACACGGCGGACGGATGAACGCCCGAACGCACGCACAACGGCACGGCCCACTGTCGATACTCGCATCCAGAGGGCCGTGCCGAACAGTCGCCTGCCGCTTGGGAAGCTGCAAGCTGCGGTTATGTGGTCCGGCCCCCTCAGCCGGATACTCGGGCGGCGAGCGCGTCGCCGACCTGGGAGGTGCTGCGGACGCCGGAGCGCTCGGCCAGGTCCGCGGCGACCGCGGCCTCGACCCGGGCGGCCTCGGCGGTCAGGCCCAGGTGGTCCAGCAGCATGGCGACCGACAGTACGGTGGCGGTCGGGTCGGCCTTGCCCTGGCCCGCGATGTCCGGCGCGGAGCCGTGCACCGGCTCGAACATCGAGGGGAACTCCCCGCCCGGGTTGATGTTGCCGCTGGCGGCCAGACCGATCCCCCCGGTCACGGCGGCGGCCAGGTCGGTCAGGATGTCGCCGAACAGGTTGTCGGTGACGATGACGTCGAAGCGCTCCGGCTGGGTGACGAAGAAGATGGTCGCCGCGTCGACGTGCAGGTAGTCGGTGGTGACCTCGGGGAACTCCCTGCCGACCTCGGCGAAGATCCGCGTCCACAGGTGACCGGCGTGCACCAGCACGTTGTTCTTGTGGACCAGGGTGAGCCTCTTGCGCGGGCGCGCCTGCGCCCGCCGGTAGGCGTCGCGCACCACGCGCTCGATGCCGAAGGCGGTGTTCAGGCTGACCTCGGTGGCCACCTCGTGCTCGGTGCCGGTGCGCAGCGAGCCGCCGTTGCCGACGTACGGGCCCTCGGTGCCCTCGCGGACGACCACGAAGTCGATCTCGGGCTGCCCCGCCAGCGGCGACGCGACGCCCGGGAACAGCCGGCCCGGCCGCAGGTTGATGTGGTGGTCGAAGGCGAACCGCAGCTTCAGCAGCAGCCCCCGCTCCAGCACGCCCGACGGCACGCTCGGGTCCCCGATGGCGCCGAGCAGGATCGCGTCGTGGCCCTTCAGCTCGGCCAGCACGCCGTCCGGCAGCGTCTCCCCGGTCCGGTGGTAGCGCCGGGCCCCGAGGTCGTACTCGGTGGTCTCCAGCTTCACCTCGGCGGGAAGCGCGGCCCGGAGGACCTTGAGTCCTTCGGCCACGACTTCCTGGCCGATGCCGTCACCGGGAACAACTGCGAGACGAATCGTGCGAGACATGCTCGGACCCTACTCCGGTGTCCCAGGGACTGACACCTTGCGTCCACTATTCGGACGCGTCAGGTCAGGTCGATCTCGATCGGGAACGGGCGGTCGACCTTCAACTGCTTGTGATGGATCCCGGTCAGGCCGCAGGACTTGGCAGCGGGGTCCAGATCGAACGTGTGGACGACCGGGCGGCCCTCGTCATCGCGGCAAAGCCTCCTGGGACGCCACTCGTTCGAGGGGGCGTGAGTGCGCGGGGACGCGCCGGGGGCGCACCTATCGTGGCGAGGGTCCGGGGATTCGGCGTGGAACGGGGCGCGGCGTGCGGTCTGGGTGGCGGCGGGAGGCCGGGGTCTGTGCCGGGGCGGCCGGGCTGGCCGCGGGCGGGTACGCCCTCGCGGCGGGGCTGCGCGGGGCGTGGCCGCCCGGGGCCGACGACCTCGCGGTGCCGTTCCACGCCCACCTGTGGGACCTCGTCCACGGGCGGGCCGCCGGGGACCTCCTGTTCAACTGGAACAGCGGGTACGGGGTGCCGTTCCTCGCCGACTTCTTCGCCTACCTGATGAACCCGCTCTCCTGGCCCACCGCGCTCCTCCCCCGCGACCGGGGCCACCTCGCGGTCTTCCTCGTCACCCTCGCGAGCATCGGCCTGGGCACCGCCCTGATGACGCACGTCCTCGGCCGCCTCCATGCGGGCCCGCGCCGACTGCGCGCGCTCACCGCCGTCGGGTACGGGCTCTGCGCCTGGGTGCTGGGCGTCGGCGGACCGGCGCCCTACTGGCTGTGGGGCCTGGTGTCGCTGCCGCTGCTGTGCCTGGCCGGCGACTGGTGCCTGCACGAGCGCCGCTGGGTGCTCGGCTCGCTGTGCGTCGCGCTCGCCTGGGCGGGCAACCTGTACACCGCCGCGATGGCCACGATCGCCGCCGGAATCGTCCTCGTCGTGCGGCTGCTGGCGACACCGCGGCCGCTGCGCCACCGCGTCCGGGTGACCGGCCGGGCCGTCACGACGGCCGTCACCGGGATCCTCCTCGCCTCCCCCGTGCTGTTCGTCGCCGTCCGGGCCGCCCGGACCGCCCAGCCGGAGTCCCCGGTGGAGCCGCTCGGCCCCGGCGGCTTCGGGGGGCACCTCGCGAGGCTGCTCCCCGGCACGCACGGCGGCGCCCCGCTGCCGGACGTCGCCATCGGCCTGTTCGGGCTGCTGCTGGTGTGCGGGCTGCCGTTCAACCGGCGGGTGCGGGTGCGTGAGCGGGCGGTGTGGTGCGGCGCGCTGGCGCTGGTGGTGCTGAGCTTCGTCTGGACGCCGACGGTGCTGGTCTGGCACGGCCTGGCGATCCCGGCGGGCGGGCCGTACCGGGCGGCGTTCGCGCTGAGCGGGCTGCTGGTGTTCGCCGCCTGGGTGTCGCTGGCGCACCGGCCCGACCCGGCCGCCCTGCTCGGCGGGGCCGCCGTGGTCGGGCTGATCGCCGGGCTGGCCGCGAGCCGGCACTCGGTGCGGACGTCCACCTGGGTGCTGCTGGCGGTCGGCGGGGCGGTGCTGCTCGCCGCGTTGTGGGCGCTGGAGCGGTGGCACGCCGACCGGCGCGCCGGCGCCGCCCTCACCTGGGTGCTGGGCGGCGCGGTGCTCGGCAACGCCGTCTGGTCCGGGTACGCGGCGCTGGCCCCCGGCCCGGAGGCGACGGCCTCCGGCGCGGCGGTGCGGGCCGCCCACGCGGCGGTCCGCGTGGGGGCGCACTGGCCCGCCGGGCGCAGCGACCCGGGCCCGCACGCCTTCACCCCCAACGACCCGCTGCTCCTCGACGGCGAGGGCGGCGGGTACTCCAGCGGCTCGCTGCCGAGCGTCGCCGCCCTGCTCATGCACGACCTCGGCGCGGGCTGGACGGCGGGCGGGCGGAGCACCGGCAGCGTCACCGACCCGGTCGGGCAGGCGCTGTTCGCCGTCCGCGCCCACCTGGACGACGGTCCCCCGCCGGACGGCTTCGCCCCCGTCCTGGCCACCGCGCCGCCGCTGGTCACGGTGCTGCCGACGGGCCACCGGGTGGACACCGCCTCGGTGTGGTCGCGGCAGGAGTCGCTGCTCGGCGGCCCGGTGTACGACGCCCCGGTGCCCGTCCCGGTGGGCGGCCCGGCGCCGACGCCGCACGGCAGCAGCGGCTGGTCGCTGCCGGGCGGCAGCGTGGCGACGGAGTTCACCGCGGCGTGCACGCCCGGCGGCACGGCGTTCTTCCACGGCGTCTGGTACCGGGGCACGGTCAGCGGCCTCGGCACCACCTACCGCAGCGACGGCGACCAGCCGACCACCGCCGTCCCGGTGCACCGGCTGGGCCCGGTGCCGGCCGACGGGCTGGTCCGGGTGGCGCTGCGGTCCGACGGGGTGAGCCAGGTCCCGGCCCGCCCGATCGGCTGCCTGCGGCCGGGCGCCCTGGAGGCGGCCGTGGCGCGGCTGACGGTGACCGGCGCCACCCGGGTGAGGGCCGGCGGCCACACGCTCACCGCCGCCCTCCCGGCCGGCTCGACGGGCACGGCGCTGGTGTCCGTCCCGGCCACCGAGGGCTGGACCTGCGCGGCCGGCGGCGGCCGGCCCGTGGCGCCCACGCCGGTCCTGGGGATGATCGGCGTCCCGCTGGGCGCGGGGGCGGACCGCGTCACGTGCGCGTTCCGGCCGCCCGGCCTCACCGAGGGCCTGGTCGTCACGTCCGCCACCACGGCGGTCCTCGCCCTGGTCGCCGTCTTCACCCGTGTCTCCCGCCGCCGCCCGCCGCACATCCCGCGCCGCGTCCGCCGCCGGACGGCCCGTACGGCGCAGGCGGGCTGACGGCACGCGCAGGGGCGGCCCGCGGGTGCCGCGCGGGCCGCCCCTGGTTCCGTCCCGGGGGTCAGGGAAGCGCGACCACCTCCGCCCGCTGGGCACCCGGGTTGAAGTGGTGCAGCAGCAGCACCGAGGACCTGTCGCCCGCCGCGCGGTGGACGTCGAGGATGGTGCCGGGCCGCTCCGGGGCCGCGATGGCGGCCGGGCCCGCGACGCCGGCCCGGACGGTGACGGCCGGGTGGAGCGCGTCGAGCGCGACGGTCGGCCGCACGCCCCGCAGACCGATCGACGCGAAGGCGTCGGCCGGGTCGGGCCGGCCCTGGACGGCCGGGCCGGTCCACACGCCGTACCGCACGACGCTGTGGCCCTCCGTGACCCCCGGGAGCGCGGCGGTCCGCACCGGCAGGACCAGCACCTCGCTGTCCAGCAGCGCGGTGTCGACGTCGCCCCAGCGGGCGTTGAGCGGCTGGACGTCCAGCTCGGCGCCGGTGCGGGCGTCGAGCGCGCGGGCGACCAGCACGTCGCTGCCGCGCTGCCGGTCGGCCTTCACGATCACGTCGGCGACGCCGTCCCCGTCGGTGTCCAGCGAGACCCGGACCCCGTAGAGGCCGACGGGCGTGGTGGCGGGGGCCCAGAGCCGGGCGCCGAAGTAGAGCATCCCGGAGTCCGCGGCGGCGCCGACGGCCCGCAGGTTCGCCGCGCGGTCGCCGGGGTGTTCGACGCACACGTCCTCCGGGGCCGGCGCGTCCCCGCCCGACTTGTCGGGCGCGATGCCCGAGCCCGGCCGCAGTTCGGCGCCGCCGCCGGGCGGGCAGTCGGCCCACCGGGCGGCCTCCCCGCCGAGGGCGAAGGCGCTGACGAGTCCGGGCCGGTCGCCGGGGGCGCTGCTGCCGCCGAGCAGCAGCAGGGTGCCGTCGCGGGCGGTGCGCACCGGCGCGGAGGCGGTGAGGCCGGTGGCGGGCCGCGGAGCCGCGAACACCGGGACCCTCAGCTCGGGCAGGGCCGGGTCGGTGACGGGGGTGAGCAGGACGCGGCCGGAGAGCTCGCCCCGGTAGGAGCGCGCCTTGCCGCCCTGGACGGCGTCGAGGGTCGGGTCCGGCGCGCGCCCCAGCTCCCCGGGGACGCTGAGCGTCACCTCGACGTGCGCGGTGCCGCCGGCCGGGACGTCGACCTGCTCCGGCGCCACCTCGTAGCGGGCGCCGGGCAGTTCGGTGGCCGCCGCGTACCCGGTGCGGTAACTCAGGGGCGCCGCGGAGTGGTTGCGCACCTCGATCGCACGGCGCAGCGCCGTCGGACCGCCCACCTCGACCGGTCCGAAGGAGACGCCGACGGCGCCCTCGACCGCGCCCTCGCCGGCGGCGTAGGCGACGGCCGGGGTGCGCACGGCCCGGTCGACCGCGGCCCGTCCGGCGCCGGTGCGCTCGGGGCCGTAGACCGGGCTGCCGCGGTCCGCGTCGCGGCGGGTGTCGACGGAGGTGTTCATCAGCGCCGCCTTGACCTCCTCGACCGGCCAGTCCGGGTGGGCGGCGCGGACGAGGGCGGCGAGCCCGGCCACGTGCGGCGTGGCCATCGAGGTGCCGTCCTCGCGCTGGCCGCCGCTGCCGCTGCCGGCGAGCGCGGACCAGATGCTCTCCCCGGGGGCGGCGAGGTCGGGCTTGACGACACCGGGCAGGCCGATGCCGCGGGAGGTGAAGTCGGTGAGGGTGTCGGCCCGTTCGGGCTGGAGCTGGGAGACCGAGCCGTGCAGCGGGTTGCCGGGGGCGGCCAGCCGGACCTCGGCCCCGCCGGCCGCGGTGGCCTGCCGGAGCCGCTCGCCGTCGGCGCGGGCCACCAGGGCGACGGGGATGCGGGCGTTGCCGGCGATCTCGGGCAGGTGGTCGGTGTCGGCGGCGTAGAGGGCGCCGATGGCGCCCGCGTCGGCGGCGTGGTCGGCGCGCGGGCCGGAGTTGCAGGCCCGCTCGGACTCGCGGGTGGCCCAGGCCAGCACCGCGACCTTGCCCGCGAGCCGCTGCCGGTCGGCCGCGCTGAACTCCGCGCAGCCGTCCGACTGGTCGGCGGGCAGGGCGAGTTGGCCGTGCACATCGGCGGTGGACCAGCCCTGGTAGCGCTCGCTCCAGTGGGCGGGGACGGCGCCGGCGAGGTCGGCCGGGGCGAGCACGGTGATGCCGTCGGTGTCGGCGTGTCCGTGCACGGACGCGGCCACGGCGATGGACCGGGCGGCGGTGCCGGGGCTGCCGCTGATGCCGTAGACGTCCCCCTCGTTGCCCGCGGCGGCGACCACGACGGTGCCGAGCGCGGCGAGGTGGTCGACGGCCACCGCGTCGGCGTCGTCGGGGCTGCCGAAGCGGCTGCCGAGCGAGAGGTTGACGACGTCGAGGCGGTCGCCGAGGTCGCCGTCGCCGTTGGGGTCGGCGGCGAGGTCGAGGGCCTGGGCGAGGCGGTCGGTGGAGCCCTCGCAGCCGAACACCCGGATCGCGTACAGCTGCGCGCCGGGGGCCGCCCCCGGGCCGACCTTGAAACCGGCCGGGTCGAGGCCGGCCCGGTAAGGCCCGGTGTAGGTGCGGCCGTCGGCGGTGACGCCGAGGCCGGCCGCGGTGCCGGCGACGTGGGTGCCGTGGCCGTTGCGGTCGCAGTCGATGGGGTTGTCGCTGGGGTGCGGCTCCGGCTGGTGGTGCGGGGAGGCGGGGTCCGGGTCGTAGTCGTCGCCGACCAGGTCCTTGCCGCCGATCACCTTGGCGTTGGGGAACAGCGCGGCCGGGGCGGGCTTGCCGCGCTCGACCGACCGGTAGGCGGCCTCGGTGCCGGGGCCGCCGAAGTCCGCGTGGGTGTAGTCGATGCCGCTGTCGATGACGCCGATCCGCACGCCCTTGCCGGTGTTGCCGTCTCCCCCGGTGCCGCCGCCGGCGTCCTCCCACACCTGCGGTGCGCCGGTCAGCGGGACGGAGTACGCGTTGTCGCGGTGCTTGCGGACGATCGGGTGGACGGCCCGGACGCCGGGCAGCGCCCGCAGCGCGGCCAGCCGGTCGGCGGGCGCGGTGACGGCGAGGCCCGTGAGCAGGGTGCGGGTGCGGTACAGCTCGCGGGCGCCGGGGACGGCCCGGTGGACGGCCGTGGCGGCCCGGTCCAGCGCGTCGCCGGCCCTGGCCCGCTGGTCGGCCCCGGCCCGCGCGGCCACCCGGCGGACCTCCTCCGGGGAGCGCCGGGCGCGCCGGGAGTCGTCGGCGGCGCGCCGCCACGCGGGGCCGGCCGCCTCGGTGCCGAGTTCGAGCAGGACGGACGTCGCGCGGTCGGCCCCGGACGGGTCCGTCGGCGGACTGCCGTCGGCCGGGGCGGCGGCGAGCGCGACCGGGCCGACCAGCAGGGTCAGGGTGACGCCGATCCGGGCGAGCGAACGGCGGACGGTTGGCAGACGCACGTGGGCCCTCTCCCCCGGCAAGGGGGACGGATCCGCACACCGAGGAGGTCGCTGACGCCCGCCCGCGCGGGCGTCGATCACCCTTCCGGGGGCCCCAAATTAGGATGATCGCGCCGGGCCGTGCGAGCACCGTCCCCCGGACGGAGGCAAGGTGCACCCTCCCGGGTGACCATCCGTCAGGCCGTCCGGCCCAGTTGGCGGATGAACGCCAGGGCGGCCCCGCCGGTCAGTGGTGGCCGGTCACGCCGCCGTTGTCGCGGCGGTCCAGCGAGCGCTGCAACGCGGCGGCGGCGGAGGGGTTCCGCTCGGCGGCCCGGCGGCGGCGCGGGGCGCGGACGGGGGTGGCGGCGGGGGCCGGGGAGACGTGGCGGTCGACGGTGGAAGGCATACCGGACTCCTTGGAAGGGCGCACGTGGAGGCGCGGGAGGGGGGAGGAGAACCAGGGGTGTCGCGCGATGGGGGTCCCCCGGCCGGAGGCTGGGGGAGCGTCCCGAGAAGGGTGGCGGTGGGCGACGGGAGGGCGCGCAGAGGCAGGGGTCGCCTGCCCGTGAAGGCGCACGCACACACGGGCCGCGCGCCCTGGCTACAGGGGCGGCACACCGTATGGCCCTTCCACGGTACGACCCCGGCCCGGCCGTGTCTGCACGAATACTTGGATTTCCTAGTATCTGAGACGGGGGTCACCCGGACGCACGCAACCGGGCCCGGACCACCGTCTCGACGGCGGTCCGGGCCCGGTACGGAGCCTCGGGAGGGTCAGCCCAGGTCGACCGACCGCGCGAAGCGGGCGCCGATCTCGGCGGCGATCGCCGACAGCACGTCCTGCGGGATCTCGCTGTCCACGGTGAGGGAGGCGAGCGCGCCGCCGCCGTCCCGCGCGACCTGCATGCCGGCGATGTTGATGCCGGCGTCGCCGAGGTGCTTGCCGAGGACGCCGACGACGCCCGGGCGGTCCTCGTACTTGAAGAAGGCCATGTGGTCGGTGAGCGCGACGTCCACGTCGAAGGCGTCCACGCCGACGATCTTCTGGGTCTGCTTCGGGCCGGCCAGCGTGCCGGAGATGGCGATCTCCTCGCCGTCGGCCAGCGTGCCGCGCACGGTGATGACGTTGCGGTGCTCGGGGCTCTCGCTGGAGGTGGTCAGGCGCACCTCGACACCGCGCTCCTGGGCGAACAGCGGGGCGTTGACGTAGGACACCGTCTCCGCCACGACGTCCTCGAACACGCCCTTGAGTGCGGACAGTTCGAGCACCTTGACGTCGTGCTGGGTGATCTCGCCGCGGACCTCGACGTCGAGCCGCACGGCGACCTCGCCCGCCAGCGCGGTGAAGATCCGGCCGAGCTTCTCGGCGAGCGGCAGGCCGGGGCGCACGTCCTCGGCGATCACGCCGCCCTGGACGTTGACGGCGTCCGGCACCAGCTCGCCGGCCAGCGCGAGGCGCACCGACCTGGCGACCGCGATGCCGGCCTTCTCCTGCGCCTCGTCGGTGGAGGCGCCGAGGTGCGGGGTGGCGACCACGTTGTCGAAGGCGAACAGCGGTGAGTCGGTGCACGGCTCCTTGGCGTACACGTCGAGGCCGGCGCCGGCCACCCGGCCGTCGCGCAGGGCGCTCGCGAGCGCCTCCTCGTCGACGATGCCGCCGCGGGCGGCGTTGACGATGCGCACGGTCGGCTTGACCTTGTGCAGCGCCTCGTCGCCGATCAGGCCGATCGTCTCGGGGGTCTTCGGGAGGTGGACGGTGATGAAGTCCGAGACCTCCAGCAGCTCTTCGAGCGAGACCAGCTTGACGCCCATCTGCGCGGCGCGGGCGGCCTGGATGTAGGGGTCGTACGCGACGATCTTCATGCCGAACGCGGACATCCGCTGCGCGACCAGGACGCCGATCCGGCCGAGGCCGACGACGCCGAGGACCTTCTCGCTGAGCTCGACGCCGGTGTACTTGTTGCGCTTCCACTCGCCCTGCTTGAGCGCGGCGTTGGCCGGCGCGATGTTGCGGGCGACGGAGATCAGCAGGCCGCAGGCGAGCTCGGCGGCGGTGACGATGTTGGAGGTCGGCGCGTTGACGACCATCACGCCGGCCTTGGTGGCGGCGGAGACGTCCACGTTGTCCAGGCCGACGCCGGCCCGGGCGACGACCTTCAGCTTGCGCGCGGCGGCCAGCGCCTCGGCGTCGACCTTGGTCGCCGAGCGGATCAGGATCGCGTCGACGTCGGCGATCGCGGTGAGCAGTTCGGTGCGGTCGGCACCGTTGCAGTGGCGGATCTCGAAGTCGGGGCCGAGGGCGTCGACGGTGGCGGGCGACAGCTCCTCGGCGATGAGAACGACGCCGGTTTTCACAGTGTTAGCAGTGCTCACGACAGTGTGTCCTTAGACTGTCCGGTTCCCCCGGGCACGGCGGTGGCGTGGAGGGCGGGGGAAGGTGGCATGCCGCGTAGGTAGACGCACGACGCTGTGGGCCTGACGCGCACTCGGAAGTGTATCGACGGGCGGAGTACGAGGCTGCTCCCGTCCGGCGAAATCACCCGGACGGGAGCAGCCTACTTGTACAAGGCAGTTGCGAGAGGGGCGGGCCCCGGGCCGGGTCAGGCCTTCTCGTTGACCCAGCTCATCAGCGAGCGCAGCTTCTTGCCGGTGGTCTCCAGCAGGTGGTCCTCGTCGGCCTTCTTGTACTCGTTGTACTTGGGCAGACCGGCCTTGTACTCGGCGATCCAGGTGTTGGCGAAGGTGCCGTCCTGGATCTCGGCGAGGACCTTCTTCATCTCGGCCTTGGTCGCGTCGGTGATGATGCGCGGGCCGGTGACGTAGTCGCCCCACTCGGCGGTCTCGGAGACCGACCAGCGCATCTTCTCCAGGCCGCCCTCGTACATCAGGTCGACGATGAGCTTCAGCTCGTGCAGGCACTCGAAGTAGGCGATCTCCGGCTGGTAGCCGGCCTCGACCAGGGTCTCGAACCCGGCCTTCACCAGGGCGGCGGTACCACCGCACAGGACGGCCTGCTCACCGAACAGGTCGGTCTCGGTCTCCTCGGTGAAGGTGGTCTTGATGACGCCGGCCTTGGTGGCGCCGAGGCCCTTGGCGTAGGACAGCGCCAGCGCGAAGGCGTTGCCGGACGCGTCCTGCTCGACCGCGACGATCGCGGGGACGCCGCGGCCCTCCTCATACTGGCGGCGCACCAGGTGGCCCGGGCCCTTCGGGGCGACCATGCAGACGTCGACGTCCGCCGGGGGCTTGATGAAGCCGAAGCGGATGTTCAGGCCGTGGCCGAAGAACAGGGCGTCGCCGGACTTCAGGTTCGGGGCGATGTCCGCCTCGTAGACGTCGGCCTGGATCGGGTCCGGCACCAGGATCATGATGACGTCGGCCTCGGCCGCGGCCTCGGCGGGGGTGACCACGCGCAGGCCGGCCTCCTCGGCCTTGGCACGGGACTTGGACTCGGGCTTGAGGCCGACGCGGACGTCGGCGCCGGAGTCGCGCAGGGACAGCGCGTGGGCGTGGCCCTGGCTCCCGTAGCCGATGACCGCGACCTTGCGGCCCTGGATGATGGACAGGTCGGCGTCGTCTTCGTAGAACAGCTCGGCCACGGGGGCACATCTCCTTGCGTGATGGGTGCCGGGTACGCGGTTCCTACCGTAGGTACACCCGGCGGGGTGTGGGGTCTTCGTTCAGCGTGTGAGAAACGCCGGCTACGCGCTGCGGTCCAGGGCGCGCAGCGATCGATCGGTGATCGAACGGGCACCGCGCCCGATGGCGACCAGGCCGGACTGGACCAGTTCCTTGATGCCGTACGGCTCCAGCATCCGGAGCATGGCCTCCAGCTTGTCCGAACTGCCGGTGGCCTCGATGGTCACCGCGTCGGGCGACACGTCGACGGTCTTGGCACGGAACAGCTGGACGATCTCGACGATCTGCGACCGGGTCTCGTTGTCGGCGCGGACCTTCACCAGGACCAGTTCCCGCTGGATCGCAGCGGACTGGTCGAGTTCGACGATCTTTATCACGTTCACGAGCTTGTTGAGCTGCTTGGTGACCTGTTCCAGCGGGAGGTCCTCGACGTTGACCACGATCGTCATCCGGGACACGTCCGGGTGCTCGGTCGGGCCGACGGCGAGGGAGTCGATGTTGAAGCCCCGACGGGAGAACAGCGAGGCGATGCGGGCGAGCACGCCGGGCTTGTTCTCGACCAGGACGGAGAGGGTGTGCTTGGACATGTCGTTCCTCAGTCGTTCTGGGTAGGGAGCTTCAGTCGAGGTCGTCGCCGAAGTCGGGGCGGACGCCCTTGGCGAACTGGATCTCGTCGTTGCTGGTACCGGCCGCGACCATCGGCCAGACCATGGCGTCCTGGTGGACGATGAAGTCGATGACGACCGGGCGGTCGTCGATCGCCATCGCCTGCTCGATGACCGCGTCCAGGTCCTCGGGGCGCTCGCAGCGCAGGCCGACGCAGCCCATCGCCTCGGACAGCTTGACGAAGTCGGGGATCCGGGTGCCGCCCTGCTCCGGCGGCTCGACGCCGTCGTGGCCGGGGCCGGCGTGCAGCACGGTGTTGGAGTAGCGCTGGTTGTAGAAGAGCGTCTGCCACTGGCGGACCATGCCCAGCGAACCGTTGTTGATGACCGCGACCTTGATCGGGATGCCGTTCAGGGCGCAGGTGACCAGCTCCTGGTTGGTCATCTGGAAGCAGCCGTCGCCGTCGATCGCCCAGACCACGGCCTCCGGGCGGCCCGCCTTGGCGCCCATCGCGGCCGGGACCGCGTAGCCCATGGTGCCCGCGCCGCCCGAGTTCAGCCAGGTGGCCGGCTTCTCGAAGCGGATGAACTGCGAGCTCCACATCTGGTGCTGGCCGACGCCCGCGGCGTAGATGGCGTCCGAGCCGACGATCTGGCCGATCCGCTCGATGACCTGCTGCGGCGAGAGCTCTCCGGCCGGGGCCGGCTCGTAGCCCAGCGGGTAGGTCTTCTTCCACCCGTCGAGCTTGTGCCACCACTCGGTGTAGTCGCCCTTGTGACCGGCGTCGAACTCGGCCTGGACGGCGACGATCAGGTCGGCCAGCACCTCGCGGGCGTCGCCGACGATCGGCACGTCGGCCGGGCGGTTCTTGCCGATCTCGGCCGGGTCGATGTCCGCGTGGACGACCTTGGCGTACGGGGCGAAGCCGTCCAGCTTGCCGGTGACGCGGTCGTCGAAGCGCGCGCCGAGGGTGAACAGCAGGTCGGCCTTCTGCAGCGCGGTGACGGCCGGGACGGTGCCGTGCATGCCGGGCATGCCCAGGTGCTGCGGGTGGCTGTCGGGGAAGGCGCCGAGCGCCATCAGGGTGGTGACGACCGGGGCGCCGGTCAGCTCGGCCAGGATCCGCAGCTCGGCGGTGGCCTGCGCCTTGATCACGCCGCCGCCGACGTACAGCACCGGGCGCTTGGCGCTCACCAGCATCTTCGCGGCCTCGCGGATCTGCTTGGCGTGCGGCTTGGTGACCGGGCGGTAGCCGGGCAGCGAGGTCTCGACCGGCCAGCGGAAGGTCGTGGTGGCCTGGAGCGCGTCCTTGGCGATGTCGACCAGGACCGGGCCGGGGCGGCCGGTGGCGGCGATGTGGAACGCCTCGGCGATCACCCGGGGGATCTCGGCGGGGTCGGTGACCAGGTAGTTGTGCTTGGTGATCGGCATCGTGATGCCGCAGATGTCCGCCTCCTGGAAGGCGTCGGTGCCGATCGCCTTGGAGGCGACCTGGCCGGTGATCGCGACGACCGGGACGGAGTCCATGTAGGCGTCGGCGATCGGGGTGACCAGGTTGGTCGCGCCCGGACCCGAGGTGGCCATGCAGACCCCGACCTTGCCGGTGGCCTGGGCGTAGCCGGTGGCGGCGTGACCGGCGCCCTGCTCGTGGCGGACCAGGATGTGGCGCACCTTGACCGAGTCCATCAGCGGGTCGTAGGCGGGCAGGATGGCCCCGCCCGGGATGCCGAACACGGTGTCCGCGCCCACGGCTTCGAGCGAGCGGATGAGCGACTGGGCGCCGGTCATGGTCTCGACGACGTGCTGGGGAGCGGGAGCGTGGGCGGCCGGGTTGTCCCCGCGGCGGGGGGATGCGGCGTGCTCGGTCATCTGCCTGTCTCTTCTCGGGTTTTGCCGGCCCGGTGGTGCGGGCCCCGGGTGGATCGAGGGTGGGGTCCCGGTTCGGGCCGATCGCCGGCTCTGCCTCAATCGTCCCGCTTTTCCCCGTTTCCGTGGGGTTCGCGGAGCAGTTGCGGCCAGGGGTCTTGCGTGGATGGAACAGCGTCGGTGCAACAAAAAACCCCTCGTGCCAAGGGCATGCGAGGGGTGGCGCGTCGGTCTGTCACAAGCGGGGCGTGCGTGCCCGCTCAGCCGACGCGCCCGCCAAGTACGAGAATTCGGGTGCGCATGGCAACGACCTTCCTCCCGTCCGGGGGCGCGTGTCAAGCAGGTGGGACGGCCGTCTCGCCATGCGGACCACCCCCCGGACCTGCCACCGCCCGGTGTTCGGGCAGGTCGCAGGCCCCGTGGTGAGGTGCGACACGCTCTCCGGGAGGCTCCCCGCAGCCACTCGTCCGGGTGTCCGCGGCCAGGTACGCCCGGCGGGCGGAGAGCGAGCCGAGCGGCCTCGGCAGCGGGTAGCCGCGGCGCACCAGGGCGCGGCGCAGCCGGGCCTCGTCGAGCGGCGGGGCGAAGGCCGAACCCTGGCCCTGGCGGCAGCCGAGCTCCTGCAGGGCGGCGATCTGCCGCGGCAGGTCCACCCCCTCGGCGCCGGTGAGCAGCCCGAGGTCGCGGCCGAGGCGCAACGCGTGCCCGGCCAGGGTGCGGCTGAGCGCGGACTCGCCGAGGTCCTGCACGAGGGTGCGGTCCAGCTTGAGTCCGTCCAGCGGCAGTCGGGCGAGGGCGCCCAGCGAGCCGCTGCCGGCGCCGTAACCGGCCAGGACGGTGGCGACCCCGAGCCGGCGCAACGCGGCGAGGCGGCGGCCGAGTTCGTCGGCGAGGGCGTCCGGGCCCATCCGGGCCACCTCGATCACCAGCTCGCCGGGCGGCAGCCGGTGCTCGCGCAGCGCGGCCGCGACCGTCTCGTAGAGGCCGGGCGAGCACAGGCGCTCGGCGGAGAGGCGGACCGCGACGGGCACCGGCGCGGGGCCGGTGCGGTTGCGGGAGGGCAGGCCGCGCCGGTCAGCAGCGGCCGCCACCGCCTCGTGGATCAGCCAGCGGGCGAAACGGGTGGCCGCGTCGCCGTGCTCGGCCGAGCGCAGGAACTCGGCGGGGGTGAGCAGCAGGCCCCTCGCCGAGCGCCAGCGGGCGTGCGCCTCGACGCCGGTCACGGCGCCGCTGGCGAGGTCCACCACGGGCTGGTGGAGCAGCGTGAAGCCGCCCTCGCGGACGGCGACCCGCAGCCGTTCGTCGAGTTCGGTGCGGCGCTCCAGGTCGGCCCGCATGGCGGGGCTGTAGAGCACCACCCGGCCCTTGCCTTCGGACTTGGCCCGGTACATCGCCAGGTCGGCGTTGCGCATCAGCTCGTCGGCTCCGGTGCGCGGGTCGGCGGCCGGGCCGCGCTCGGGGGTGCCGAAGGCGATGCCGATGCTCGCGGCGACGGCGAGCTCGGCGCCGCCGATCCAGTACGGCTCCGACAGCGCGACCCGCAGCCGCTCGGCGAGCTCCTGGACCTGGAGGCGGCCGAGCGGGCCGCACACCAGCGCGGCGAACTCGTCGCCGCCGAAGCGGGCGACGGTGTCCCCGCAGCGGACGGCGCCCTGCAGGCGGCGGGCGGCCTGCACCAGGAGCTCGTCGCCGACCTGGTGGCCGGCGCTGTCGTTGACCGCCTTGAAGCCGTCCAGGTCGAGGAAGAGCACGGCGATCCCGGCGCCCGGCTCGCCCCGGCCGCCCTGCCGGTCGCGGGTGCCGAGGGCGGCCCGCAGCCGCTGGGTGAACAGCGCCCGGTTGGGCAGGTCGGTGAGCGGGTCGTGGAAGGCGTTGTGCTGCAACTGGGCCTGGAGCATGACGCGTTCGGTGACGTCCCGGCTGTTGAGGATCAGCCCGTCGCGGTGCCGGCTGACGGTGGACTCGACGTGCAGCCACTCGCCGCCGCCGGAGCGGATCCGGCACTCGACCCGGGCGGAGGGCTCGGCGGTGCCCGGTGAGCGGTGCGCGGTGAGGCGGACCCGGGCGAGGTAGCGGCGCACCTCGCCGAGCACCCGGTCGAGGTCCTCGGGGTGGACGAGGTCCAGCAGGTTGCCGCCGACCAGCTCCTCCGGGTCGCGCCCGTAGACCCCGAGCGCGGCCGGGGAGACGTACGAGAGGACGCCGTTGGCCCCGGCGATCATGATGACGTCGCTGGAGCCCTGCACCAGGGAGCGGAAGTGCGCCTCCTTGTGGGCGAGTTCCTGGGCCAACGAGAGGTTGTCGAGCAGCATCACGCCCTGGCGCAGGATGAGCGCCAGGCCGACGGTGCAGGCGGCCGCGGCCACCACCCGGTCGAGCTGGCGCCCGCCGAGCGCGTTGTACAGGATCCCGGCGGTGCACACCGCGGCGGCGGCGTACGGGGTGAGCGCGCTGAACGTGGTGGCCACCCGGCGGCGCGGCAGGCCGCCGGCCGACGGGTGCTCGCGCAACGGGCGGCGCCAGCGCGGCGACCACGGCGCCCAGGCCAGCAGCAGGCTGCCGGAGAACCAGCCGGCGTCGAGGAGTTCGCCGGAGTGGTAACTGCTGCGCAGCGCCGGTGAGGTGAACAGGGCGTCGCAGATGACGGTGACGGCCAGCGCCATCATCGCGGTGTGCACGGCGGCCCGGTTGCCGTCCCGGCCGCCGAAGCGCAGCCCGACCACCAGGCTGACCAGCAGGATGTCCAGCACCGGGTAGGCCAGCTTGAGGGCCAGGTCCAGCACCGAGCCGCCCTCGCCGGCGGCGATCCGGCCGAGCGCCAGGCTCCAGCTGAGGGTGAACAGCGAGCCCGCGATCAGCCAGCCGTCCAGCAGGAGGCACAGCCAGCCGGCCGCGGAGCGCGGGCGCTGGGCGAGCACCAGGATGCCGGTGATGGAGAGCGGGGCGAACAGCAGGAAGGCGTACGCGGCGAGCGAGTGCGGCGGCAGGTCGGTGCGCTCGACGAGCTCGTACCAGCCCCAGGTGCCGTTGCCGAAGGCCACCGTGAGCGAGGAGAGGCCGAACAGCAGCCAGGCCGGGCGGGCGTGACCGCCGACCGTGCAGCCGTAGACCAGGCAGGACAGCGCG
This sequence comes from Streptomyces sp. SP17BM10, assembly GCF_036322405.1. Lineage (NCBI taxonomy): Bacteria > Bacillati > Actinomycetota > Actinomycetes > Kitasatosporales > Streptomycetaceae > Streptomyces > Streptomyces sp. SP17BM10. The sequence continues at coordinate 19,955 of NZ_JAQYXB010000577.1, forward strand.
GCCGCCAGGGCCGCTGCGGCGAGCCCGAAATCACCCATGAAGACGGCGAGTTGGTGGGACCCCCAGCCGGTCGCGGCGCCGCAGGCGTAGCTGAGGCACAGGGCGCCGAGGGCGAGGCCGGGCAGGGCGCGGCCCTCCCGCAGGCGGCGCAGCGGGCCGCGTCTCGTGGTGGGCGCGTCGGCGGCCGGTGCGCCCGGCCGTTCGGCCGCGGGCAGCACCGTATCGGTGGAGCTCACTTGACCTCTCCCCCTCCGACCCGGGACCCGGCGCCCCGGTCACGGGCCACCGGCCGCGCGCCGCTTCGCCGTACGCGGTGACCTGGTGCCCCGTCAGGACGGCGGCCCAGGGGGTGGGCGGCCTTCCGACCGCCGCACCGCACCGATGTTCCCGATCGGGACCCTACACCAAATCCGTCACTCAATGACACGTCCACTGAACTTAGAGTAATGGCGGGAGAGCAGGGAAATGCACGCCCTTCCGGTCGATCGGCCCCGTTGGCGGCGGCGCGCGGACGGGGGCTCACACGGCGCGCACGGGAGCACGCGACGGCGCCCACCGGTCCGGGGGCGGTCGGCGGGGCACGCCGACCACGCCCGGACCGGGGCGCGGGTCACCGGCCGGCGGGGGCCAGGTCGTCCGGGAACAGCCGCAGCCGGTGCGCCAGCGCGGCCGCCTCGCCGCGGCCGCCGACCGCGAGCTTGCCGAGGATGTTGGACACGTGCACGCTCGCGGTCTTCGGAGAGATGTAGAGCTCCTCGGCTATCTGCCGGTTCGTCCAGCCGCGCGCGAGCAGCCGGAGCACCTCCCGCTCACGGGGGGTGAGCCCGAATGACTCCCCCACCGGTGCGGACTGCCCCGAGGGGGCCGCCGCGGGCCCGGGTGCGGCCGGGGCCAGCCCGGCGCGGTCGACCAGGCCGGTGATGTCGGCGAGCAGCGGGCGGTCGCCGCGCACCTCGGCCAGTTCCCGCGCCTCGCGCAGGAGTTCGGCGGCCGCTTCGCGCCGACCGGCCCGCACCTCGGCCTCGCCCGCCCGCAGCAGGCCGAGCGCCAGCGGGTGCGGCAGGCCGACCGGCCGCAGAAGGGCGACTGCGGCGGCCCACTGCTCCGGGGTGTCCGTGCCCGCGGCGCGGGCCAGCTCGCCCTCCAGCAGCCGCGCCCAGCCGTGGTGCAGCGGCGCCTTGGGGTTGAGCCCGGCCGCCGCCGCCGCGATGCCGGCCAGCACCTCGGCCCGCCCGGCCGTGGCCTCCGGCAGGCCGCGGGAGTCCGCCTCCACCGCGGCCCCCTCGAACAGCAGCGGGTAGACGTCGGCCTCGTCGCCGAGCCGCCGGGCGTCCGCGAGCGCGCCCAGCAGTTCGGCGCGGGCCTCCAGCGGGCGGCCGTTCAGCCAGGCGATCCGCACCGCGAGCCGCCTGATCGGCGCGGAGTGCTGGATCCGGCCGACCCGGTTGGCCTCCCGGGCACGGGCCATCAGGACCGCCGCCTTGGCCAGGTCCCCCCGCAGGAGGGCGATCTCGCCGCGCATCCGCTCCAGGAACTCGGCGTGGGCGTTGGTGGTCTCGTCCAGGTCGCAGTCGCCGAGCACCTCGACGGCCTCCGCGAGGCGCCCGAGGTCGATCAGCGCCTCGGCCAGGTTGCCGGTCAGGATGCTGCCGCTGTTGCGCACCAGGCCGTAGCCGGCGGCGTGCTCCAGGCCCTCGCGGGCCAGCGTCACCGCCTCCTCGGAGCGGCCGAGCCCGCGCAGCACGCTCGCGAGGTTGTTGATGCCGCGCAGCAGCACGTCCGGCGTGCCCAGCCGCCGGCACGCCTCGACCGCGGCCCGCAGCTCGGCCAGCCCGGACTCGGCGTCGCCCTCGAGGTCGTAGCGCAGGCCGGCGAGCGTCATCCGGGCGTGCTGCTCGACGGCGTGCGCGCCGACCTCGCGCGCGATCCGGATCGCCCGCTCGGCGAGCTCGATGTGCTCGTGCCCCGGCTCCTTGAGCATCGCGACGCCGGCGCCGAGCGCGAACACCTCGGCCTGCACCGCGGACGGCGGCAGGTGGTCGACCAGCCGGTGCGCGTGCGCGATCTCCTCGTCGTCGCCCGAGCGCCGCAGGTGACCGAGCATGCGGGCCCGGTTGATCCGGAACCAGGCCGCGCGGAGCGGGTCCACCGTCTCGTCGATCAGCTTGAGCGCCCGCTTGGCCAGGCTGAGCCCGCGTTCGCGGTCGCCGCAGCGCCGGGCGGCGACGACGGCCTCGGCGAGCACGTCGATCAGCTGGATCCGGTCGCAGTCCTCGTCCTGGGGGCGGACGTCGCAGGAGCCGGGCGGGTAGGTCTCGGCCCAGTCGTACGGGCGCAGGGTGTGGGCGAGGACGTCCTCGGAGACCATGTCCCAGAGTTCGAGGGCGCGTTCGAGCATGCGCAGCTGCTCGGCGAAGGCGTTGCGGCGCCGGGCGGCCCGGGCGGCGTCCAGGGCGGTCGGCAGGGCGCGGGCCGGATCGTGCGCGTGGTACCAGTAGTTGGCGAGCCGGGCGGGCAGGGCGTCGCCGGGCACCAGGTGCGGCGCGGCCTCGACGGCGAGCGCGAACTTGCGGTTGATCCGGTGCCGTTCGCCGGGCAGGAGGTCGTCCGAGACGGCCTCGCGGACCAGCGCGTGCCGGAAGCGGTAGCCCTCGCCGTCGCCGTCCAGGCGCAGGATGTTGGCGCCGACGGCGGAGCGCAGGGCCCCGATCAGCTCCTCCTCGTCGGCCATCAGGTCGGCCAGGACGGCGGCGAGCAGGGCGTGCTCGACGTGCGAGCCGCCCTCGGCGGCGATCCGCACCACCTTCTGCGCCTCCTCGTCCAGGCTCTCCACCCGGACCAGCAGGATGTCGCGCAGCGAGTCGGTGAGACCGGCCCCGCAGCCGTCCTCGAAGGCGGTGGCGAGCTCCTCGACGAAGAACGGGTTGCCCTCGGAGCGGCGGTGGATCCGGTCCACCAGCTGCCGGTCGGGCGAGGCGGTGCCGAGGATGCCGGCCAGCTGGGCGGCGACCTCGCCGCGGCGGAAGCGCTCCAGCTCCAGCCGCTGGACGGTGCGCAGCCGGTCGAGCTCGGCGAGGAAGGGGCGCAGTGGGTGGCGGCGGTGCAGGTCGTCGGTGCGGTAGGTGGCGACCAGCAGCACGCGGGCGCGGTGCAGGGTGCGGACCAGGTAGGCGAGGAGTTCGCGGGTGGAGCGGTCGGACCAGTGCAGGTCCTCGACGGCGATGACGAGGGTACGGTCCGCGCCGAGCCGTTCGATCAGCCTCGCGGTGTGCTCGAACAGCCGGGCCCGGCCGTACTCGTCGTTCGGTTCGCCGTCGCCGTCGCCGAACTCGGGCAGCAGGCGCGCGAGATGGCCCTCGCTGCCGGCGGCCGCGGCCTCCAGTTCGGGGCCGAGCGTGCGGTGCAGGCGGCGCAGGGCGCCCGCGAGCGGTGCGTACGGGAGTCCTTCGGCGCCGATCTCCAGACAGCGGCCCAGGGTGGTGACCACTCCCCCGCCGTGGCCGGCGCGGTCCAGGAACTCCTCCAGCAGGCGGGTCTTGCCCACGCCCGCCTCGCCGCCGATCAGGACGGTCTGCGGGCTGCCGGTGCCGGCCCGGCGCAGCGCGTCCGCGAGGGCGGTGATCTCGGTGCCGCGGCCGACGAAGACGGGACTGACCGACATCTGCTGCATGGAGGCGAGCATGCCATAGGCGGAGGCGGCGGGCCGAGGGGATATCTCGACCGGCGAACGCCCGGAGGGGGAGGCGCTCACTCGCGCCTCCCCCTCCGAAGTCTCCTCGGCACCCGACGGGTGCCGGACCGTCAGCATTCCGTCTTCCGCGCGGCGCGGCGCTGGAAGCGCGCTGCGACCGGGCGGCGGAGGCCACGGCGGGCCTCCTTGGCCTCGCGCACCAGACGGTGGTGCTCGGCGCGGGCCTGGAGTTCGTGGACCTGCTGCTGGATGAGCTCGTACTCGATCACGGTGTTCCCCTTGTGGGTTTCGTCGTTCGGTCTTCCCTGATGACTAAGAGCTTCCTCTCCCAGGGGGGTGCCCCACATCGGCAGGCTTCCCGATGTTTCGGGACCCGGATGCCTTATGAGGGCCCCTTCGGACACGGCAAAGGCCCGGTTCCCTCCCAATACGGGGGTGGAACCGGGCCTTAGGCCTTACTTAGGGGGCCTTAGACGCCTAAGACGCCTTAGGAACTCAGGCGGAGACGCCGAGCTTCTCAAGGATCAGGTCCTTGACGCGGGCCGCGTCCGCCTGACCGCGGGTGGCCTTCATGACCGCGCCCACGAGCGCGCCCACGGCCGCGACCTTGCCGTCGCGGATCTTGGCGGCGATCGCCTCGTTCTCGGCGATGGCCTGGTCGACCGCGGCGCCGAGCGCGGAGTCGTCCGAGACGACGGCCAGGCCGCGCTTCTCGACGACCTCGTCCGGCTCGCCCTCGCCGGCCAGCACGGCCTCGATGACCTGGCGGGCCAGCTTGTCGTTCAGCTTGCCCTCGGCGACCAGCGCGGTGACCCGGGCGACCTGAGCCGGGGTGATCGGCTGCTCGCTGAGCTCGGTGCCGGTCTCGTTGGCCCGGCGGGCCAGCTCGCCCATCCACCACTTGCGGGCCTGGTCGGCCGGGGCACCGGCGGCGATGGTCTCCTGGATCGGGCCGACCGCACCGGCGTTGAGGACGGACTGCATGTCCTTGTCGGACAGGTCCCACTCGGCCTGCAGCCGGGCCCGGCGCACGCGCGGCAGCTCGGGCAGGGCGGCGCGCAGCTCCTCGACCCACTCGCGCGAGGGCGCGATCGGGACCAGGTCCGGCTCGGGGAAGTAGCGGTAGTCCTCGGCGTTGTCCTTGATCCGGCCCGAGGTCGTGGTGCCGTTGTCCTCGTGGAAGTGGCGGGTCTCCTGGACGATGGTGCCGCCGTCGGTCAGCACGGTGGCGTGGCGCTGGATCTCGAACCGGGCGGCCCGCTCCACGCTGCGCAGCGAGTTGACGTTCTTGGTCTCCGAGCGGGTGCCGAAGGTCTCGGTGCCGTTCGGGCGCAGCGACAGGTTGACGTCGCAGCGCATCTGGCCCTTGTCCATCCGGGCCTCGGAGACGCCCAGCGATCGGATGACCTCGCGCAGCTCGGCGACGTACGCCTTGGCGACCTCGGGGGCGCGCTCGCCGGCACCGGTGATCGGCTTGGTGACGATCTCGATCAGCGGGATGCCGGCCCGGTTGTAGTCGAGCAGCGAGTGGGTGGCCCCGTGGATGCGGCCGGTCGCCCCGCCGACGTGGCTGGACTTGCCGGTGTCCTCCTCCATGTGGGCGCGCTCGATCTCCACGCGGAAGGTCGAGCCGTCCTCCAGCTGCACGTCGAGGTAGCCGTTGAAGGCGATCGGCTCGTCGTACTGCGAGGTCTGGAAGTTCTTGGGCATGTCCGGGTAGAAGTAGTTCTTCCGCGCGAACCGGCACCACTCGGCGATCTCGCAGTTGAGCGCCAGGCCGATCTTGACCGCCGACTCCACGCCGGTCGCGTTGACCACCGGGAGCGAGCCCGGCAGGCCCAGGCAGGTCGGGCAGGTCTGGCTGTTCGGCTCCGCGCCCAGCTCGGTCGAGCAACCGCAGAACATCTTGGTCTTGGTGCCGAGCTCGACGTGGACCTCAAGGCCCATCACCGGGTCGTACGACGCGAGAGCGTCCTCGTAGGAGACCAGGTTCATGACGCTCACAGCGTCCCTTCTCACGTAAAGACTTGGGAGGTACGGGCCCGGCCGCCGCTCGCGCGGGGCCGGGCCTGGGCGCTCGGCTAGCCCAGCAGCACGTCGTCGGAGGCGAGCTGCCGCAGCTCGCGCACCAGCAGCGCGGTGCCGGTGATCAGCGCGGCGGCGCCGACGAGGGCGTTGACCAGCTTCAGGGTGTCGCTCTCCTCGCGGGCCTTGCGGACGTCCTTGACCACGGAGATCGCGCCGAAGGCGCTGGTGCCGATGGACAGCCACAGACCGGGCTTGCTGTGCTTCCACCCCTTCAGAGAAGCAGACTGGGCCTTGGCCTTCTCGATCTTGCTCACAGTGCCGGTGCCTCCTCCAGCAGGGTGTGCCCCCACTTGTCGTTGAGTGCGGCCTCGACGGCGCCGCCCACGCGGTACAGGCGGTCGTCCGCCATCGCGGGCGCGATGATCTGCAGGCCGACCGGAAGATTGTCCTCCGGGGCCAGGCCGACCGGCAGCGACATGGCCGCGTTGCCCGCCAGGTTGGACGGAATCGTGCACAGGTCGGCCAGGTACATCGCCATCGGGTCGTCGGCGCGCTCGCCGATCGGGAAGGCGGTGGTCGGCGTGGTCGGCGAGACCAGCACGTCCACGCCGGCGAACGCGGCGTCGAAGTCGCGCGAGATGAGCGTGCGCACCTTCTGGGCCGAGCCGTAGTAGGCGTCGTAGTAGCCCGAGGAGAGGGCGTAGGTGCCCAGGATGATGCGGCGCTTGACCTCGTCGCCGAAGCCGGCCTCGCGGGTCAGCGCGGTGACCTCCTCGGCCGAGCGGCTGCCGTCGTCGCCGACGCGCAGGCCGTAGCGCATCGCGTCGAAGCGGGCCAGGTTGGAGGAGCACTCCGACGGCGCGATCAGGTAGTAGGCGGGCAGCGCGAGGGTGAAGGACGGGCAGGACACCTCGACGACCTCGGCGCCCAGCTCGCGCAGGAGCTCCACCGACTCGTCGAAGCGCTGCATGACGCCGGCCTGGTAGCCCTCGCCGGCGAACTCCTTGACGACGCCGATGCGCATGCCGCGCACGTCGCGCAGCTTCGCGGCCGCGACGACGGCCGGGACGGGCGCGTCGATCGAGGTCGAGTCCAGCGGGTCGTGCCCGGCGATGGCCTCGTGCAGCAGCGCCGCGTCCAGCACGGTGCGGGCGCACGGGCCGCCCTGGTCCAGCGAGGACGAGAACGCGACCAGGCCGTAGCGGGAGACCGAGCCGTAGGTCGGCTTGACGCCGACGGTGCCGGTGACGGCGCCGGGCTGGCGGATCGAGCCGCCGGTGTCGGTGCCGATCGCCAGCGGGGCCTCGAAGGCGGCCAGCGCCGCGGCCGAGCCGCCGCCGGAGCCGCCGGGGATGCGGGAGAGGTCCCACGGGTTCCCGGTCGGGCCGTAGGCGGAGTTCTCGGTGGAGGAGCCCATCGCGAACTCGTCCATGTTGGTCTTGCCGAGGATGACGACGCCGGCGTCCTTGAGGCGCGAGGTCAGCGTGGCGTCGTACGGCGGGATCCAGCCCTCGAGCATCTTCGAACCACAGGTGGTCGGGATGCCCTTGGTGGTGAAGACGTCCTTCAGCGCGAGCGGGACGCCGGCCAGCGGGCCCAGATCCTCGCCCTTGGCGCGCTTCTCGTCGACCGCCTTGGCGGCGCTGAGCGCGCCCTCGGTGTCGACGTGCAGGAAGGCGTTGACCTTCTTGTCGACGGCGTCGATGCGGTCCAGGTGCGCCTGCGCGACCTCGACGGCGGAGACCTCGCCCTTGGCGATGGCGCTCGCGGTCTCGGCGGCGGTGTAACGGATCAGGTCGGTCATCTCGGTCAGTCCTCCCCGAGGATCTGCGGCACACGGAAACGCTGCTCCTCGGCGGCGGGCGCGCTCGCGAGCGCCTGCTCCGGGGTGAGCGACGGCCGCACCTCGTCCGCCCGCATGACGTTGGTGAGCGGGAGCGGGTGGGAGGTCGGCGGGACGTCCTGTCCGGCGACCTCGGAAACGCGGGCGACCGCGCCGATGATCACGTCGAGCTGCTCGGCGAAGTGGTCCAGCTCTTCGGGCTTCAGCTCAAGACGCGACAGCCGGGCGAGGTGGGCGACCTCCTCGCGCGTGATGCCAGGCATGCAGCGATCCTCAGGGTGAGTTCTGGTGAGACCCGGCGCTGCTTCAGCGGTGCCGGGCCCGGGCAGGAGAGCCGGCTCGGCGCTCCGTCCTCGTGGTCTTTGGACCCCATCCTATGGGGCCCGGCCCGGCCACCGGCCAACGAGTAACCGGCGGCGGCGGTTACTGCGGCCTGGTCCGGGCCCAACTCTGCGTCCCCGGCGCGTTGATCTCCATCTGCGCGGCCTGCACGGCCTGCACCACGGGGGGCAGCACGGGCGGCAGGACCGGCGGGAGCACGGGCGGCAGGACCGGCGGCATCGACGGCTTGCCGCCGGGGACCTTCTGCACGGCCGGCTTGATGCCGGGCGGCAGCGTGGCGGCCAGCCGCTCCACCGTCGGACTGCCGGTGCGGTGCACCCGCAGCCAGGCGGTGGCCTGCTCGGGCGGCAGCGCGGCCGACACCAGCCAGCCCTGCACCGCGTCCACCCCCATGCAGTGCAGCCGCTCCCAGGTCTCGTCGTCCTCGACGCCCTCGGCGACCACGGTCAGCCCCAGCGAGTGCGCGAGCTCCACCGAGCAGCGGACCACCGCCGCGTCGTGGTCGTCGGCGACCATCCGGGAGACGAAGGAACGGTCGATCTTCAGCTCGCCGACCGGCAGGCTGCGCAGCCGCACCAGCGAGGAGTGCCCGGTGCCGAAGTCGTCGAGGGACATCCCGACGCCGTAGCCGCGCAGCTCGGCCAGGGTGTCGGCGGCCCGCCGGGAGTCGTCCAGCAGGAGCCGCTCGGTGATCTCCAGCTGGAGCGCGTGGGCCGGCACCTGGTGGCGCACCAGGTGCCCCGCGACGCGCTGCGCGAAGCCGGGGTTGAGCACGTCGCGGGGCGAGACGTTCACCGCCACCTGCACCTGCAGGCCCTGGTCGCGCCAGTACGCGAGCTGGCCCACCGCCGCCTCCAGCACGTAGTCGGTCAGCCGCGGCATCAGCCCGCTGGACTCGGCGAGCCCGACGAACTCGTCCGGCGACACCCGGCCCTGGCCCGGCCGCTCCCAGCGCAGCAGCGCCTCCAGGCCCACCACCCGGCCGTCGAAGGCCACCTTCGGCTGGTAGTGCAGCTGGACCTCGCCGGTCTCCAGCGCGCGCCGCAGGTCCCCGAGGAGCCCGATCCGGTACGGGGTGTCGGCGTCCTGCGTCTCGTCGTACTGCTCGACGCCGCTGCGCCCGCGCTGGGCGTGGCCCATCGCGACGTCGGCGCGGCGCAGCAGTGACTCGGCGTCCTGGGCGTGCTCCGGGAACACGCAGACGCCCGCGCTGGCCTCCAGGACGAGCAGCAGCCCGTCCAGCCGGATCGGGGCGGCGAGTTCGGCGATCAGGGCCTTGGCGACGCGCTCCAGGCAGTCCGGGTAGTTGATGCCGGGCAGCAGGACGGCGAACTCGTCGCCGCCCATCCGCGCCACCATCGGGCGGCCGCGGCGGTAGTGCCGTGGCAGGCCGGCGAAGACGTCGTCGATGCACTCCCGGGTCGGGCTGCCGGCCATCCCGCCGGAGCGCAGGGCGCGGTGCAGCCGGCGGGCGATGTGCACGAGGAGTCGGTCACCGGCAGTGTGACCGAGCGTGTCGTTGAGTGATCGGAAGCGATCGAGGTCGAGCAGTATCAGGCCGACGCTGTAGCCCTGTTCGTGCTCGGCGATCGCCTCCTGGGCGGCCAGTAGCAGGGCCTGACGGTTGGGCAGGTCCGTCAGCGGGTCGGTCAGCTGGTCACGGGCGCGGTCCCGGGCGATCCGCCACGCCGCGACCAGGACGGCCAACGGCACCGCGAACAGCGGCAGCAGCTCGGGTTCGTACCGGTAGACCAGGACGGCCAGCGGGATGAGCGGCGCGGCTCCGGCCAGCAGCACGCCGAGCAGCAGGACCGCACCCGCCACCCCCTGCGGCGGGCGTGTGGGCGCGCCGCCGGTCGTACGATCCATAAGCCCTGTCCTCCGTCGGGCCCGCCCCGTCAGGCCGCCTTACGGTGAGGCACCGTGCCGGTACCGACTGCTGGCGGGCATGGAGCGACCCCGCGGAGTACCGGCTCAGCCGGTGCCCCCACCCCTGCTGACACTCTGTTGCGCTCCAGGGTATGCCGGGGCCCACCCGGTGGGCAGACTTTCGGACAACCGGAAACGCGCCACCGTGTCCGGGTGTCGCTCAGGGACACTGTGCCCGCTTTCCCTGGGCGGCACCCGGTGACGTTGCATCAGGACGATAACAAGACGGATTCGGCCACTCGCGGCTCGGGTCAGCCTTCGGCGGGAGCCTGCGCGGGCGCGTCGGCGGGGGCCTCGACCTGGGCCGCCTCGACCTCCGGCAGGCCCAGGTGGGCGCGGGCGGCGGCGGGCCCGTCGGCGAGCAGGACGGCGAAGCCGGCGTCGTCCAGGACGGGCAGGCCGAGCTGCACGGCCTTGTCGTACTTTGACCCTGGATTGTCACCGGAGACCACGAAGTCGGTCTTCTTCGAAACCGAACCGGTCACCTTCGCTCCGCGCGAGGTCAGCGCCTCCTTGGCGCCGTCCCGGGTGTGCCCGGCCAGCGTGCCCGTCACCACCACGGTCAGCCCCTCCAACGGGCGCTGCGCCCCCTCCTCGTCCGCGGGCTCCTCGACGAAGCGGACGCCGGCCGCGCGCCACTTCTCCAGGATCTCGCGGTGCCAGTCCTCCTGGTACCACTCGATGACGGACCGGGCGATCGTCGGCCCGACCCCCTCGACGGCCGCCAGCTCCTCCTCGGTGGCCGAGAAGATCCGGTCGAGGTCGCGGAACTCCCGGGCCAGTTCCTGGGCGGCGACCGGGCCGACGTGCCGGATCGACAGGCCGTTGAGGAACCGCCAGAGCGGACGGTCCTTGGCCTTCTCGAGGTTCTCCAGGAGCAGTTCGGTGTTCTTCTTCGGCTGCCCCTTGAGGTTCGCGAAGAAGAACACCTCCTTCTCCTCACCGGTGACGTCGTCCAGTTTGGGCATGCCGGTCTTCTGGTCGCGGACCAGTACCTTGATCGGCAGCAGCTGCTCCACCGTCAGGCCGAAGACGTCGCCCTCGTCGCGCACCGGTGCCTCGGCCGGCTCCAGGGGCTGGGTCAGCGCGGTGGCCGCGACATAGCCGAGGCCCTCGACGTCCAGGCACGAGCGCCCACCGAGGAAGGCGATCCGCTCGCGGACCTGCGCCGGGCAGTGCTGTGCGTTCGGGCAGCGCAGGTCGATGTCGCCCTCCGTCATCGGACGCAGCTCGCTGCCGCACTCCGGGCAGTGCGTGGGCATCACGAACTCCCGCTCGGTGCCGTCCCTCAGGTCGTAGACCGGGCCGAGGATCTCCGGGATGACGTCACCGGCCTTGCGCAGCACCACGGTGTCGCCGAGCAGGACGCCCTTGGCCTTGACGATCTGCTGGTTGTGCAGCGTCGCGTACTGCACCATCGAACCGGCCACCTTCACCGGCTCGGCCAGCACCGCGAACGGCGTGGCCCGGCCGGTGCGGCCGACGCCGACCCTGATCTCCGCGAGCTTGCCGGTGACCTCCTCCGGCGGGTACTTCCACGCGATCGCCCAGCGCGGGGACTTGGAGGTGGCGCCGAGGCGGCCCTGGAGGGCGATCTCGTCCACCTTGACGACGACGCCGTCGATCTCGTGCTCGACCGAGTGCCGCTGCTCGCCGAAGTGCTTGATGAACGCCCGCACCTCGTCGAGCGTCCCGACCACCTCGTTGTGCCGGGCGGTGGGCAGACCCCACTCGCGCAGCAGCTCGTAGGCGTGCGACTGGTTGTCGATGTCGAAGCCGACCCGGGCGCCGATGCCGTGCACCACCATGTGCAGCGGGCGCGAGGCCGTGACCAGCGGGTCCTTCTGGCGCAGCGAACCGGCGGCGGCGTTGCGGGGGTTCATGAACAGCCGGATCAGCGCCCTGGGCCGCTTGCCCTCCTTGGCGCGCTCCTCGTTCTCCCGGCGGCGGCGCTCGTTCTCCTCCGCGAACGAGGCGTTGAGCGCGTCGAAGGCCTCGGTCGGGAAGTAGACCTCGCCGCGGACCTCCACCAGCTCGGGGACGTTGTCGCCCTTGAGCTGCTGCGGGATCTCCTTGATGGTGCGGACGTTCGGGGTGATGTCCTCGCCGACCCGGCCGTCGCCGCGCGTCGCGGCCTGCACCAACTGGCCGTTCTCGTAGGTGAGGTTGACGGCCAGGCCGTCCACCTTGAGCTCGCACAGGTAGTGGTACTCGATGCCGGCCAGCTCGCCCGCCACGCGCTCGGCCCAGGCGGCGAGCTCCTCGTCGTCCATGGCGTTGTCGAGGCTGAGCAGGCGCTCGCGGTGCTCGACCGAGGCGAACAGCTCGGTGGGGGCCCCGCCGACCTTCTGGGTCGGCGAGTCCGGGGTGACGAGGGCAGGGTGCTCGGCCTCCAGCGCCTCCAGCGCGCGCATCAGGCCGTCGAACTCGGCGTCGGAGACGACCGGGGCGTCCTGCTCGTAGTAGCGGGCGCGGTGGTCGGTGATCTCCGCCGCCAGCTCGGCGTGCCGCCTGCGCACCTCCGCCGGGACGTCCTCCCAGCCCTCGACAGCCACCACCGCAAGCCCTCCTACGTTCTCATTCCGGGTTGTCCACCAGGCTCTGCGCCGCCCGCGCCGCGAGCAGCAGCGCCTTGCGCGCGTACGCCGGGGAGGCCCCGGCCAGCCCGCAGGTCGGTGTCACGAGCACACGACGGCCCAGCAGCTCCGGGGCGAACCCGAGCCTGCGCCACAAGGTCCTGACACCCTGGACACTACCGGCCGGGTCGGACACCTCCTGGTCAGTGGAGGGGACGACACCCGCGAGGATCACCGTGCCCGCCTCGACGGCCTCGCCGAGGTCGTCGTCGGCGCGCTCGGTCAGCAGCGAGAAGTCCAGCGAGACGCCGGCGACGCCCGCCCGGCGCAGCAGCGGGATCGGCACCTCGGGCGCGCAGCAGTGCACGACCACCGGCGCGTCCAGGGCGCGGATCAGCTCGCGCAGCGCCTCCTCGGCGACCTGGCGGTCCACCGCGCGCAGCCGCTGGAAGCCGCTCGCGGTCTTCACCGCGCCGGCCAGCACGGCGGGCAGCGACGGCTCGTCGAGCTGGAGCACCACCTCCGCTCCCGGCATCCGCTTGCGGACCTCGGCGAGGTGGCGGCGCAGGCCCTCGGTGAGCGACTCGGCGATGTCCCGGCAGGCGCCGCGGTCGGCGAGCGCCTTCTCCCCGTGCTTCAGCTCGATGGAGGCGGCCAGCGTCCACGGCCCGACGGCCTGGACCTTGAGCGGGCCCCGGTGGCCCTGGGTGTGCTCCTCCAGCGCGTCGAGGTCCTCGCCGAGCCAGGAGCGGGCCCGCCGGGTGTCCCGGCCGGGCCGGTCGGCGAAGCGCCAGCCGCTCGGCTCGGTCTGCGCGAACAGCTCGGCCAGCAGGCCGGCGCTGCGGCCGATCATGTCGGCGCCCGGCCCGCGCGCGGGCAGTTCGGGGAGGAACGGCAGGTGCTCCAGGGCCCCCGTGGAGGTCCTGGCGGCCTCCCGCGCGTCGGTGCCGGGCAGCGAGCCGACGCCGGTGGCGGCGCCGTGCAGGTCGGGGAAGGGGTGTCCGGTGCTCACCCGTCCGAGCCTAGTGGGCCGCCGACCGGCCGGGGATCAGTGGCCCGGTCGGACGCTGATGTCCGTGATCTCCGCGTCCCGGCTGGCGTCCAGGGCGGCGAGGATCGCCTTCGCGACGGAATCCGGCTCGATCCAGCGGTCGGCGTCGTAGGTCCTGCCCTCCTGCTGGTGCACCTTGACCTGCATCGCGGTGGCGGTGCGGCCCGGGTACACGGAGGTGACGCGCACCCCACCGGCGTGCTCCTCCTCGCGCAGCGCGTCGGCGAGCGCCTTGAGGCCGTGCTTGCTCGCCGCGTACGCCGCCCACTCGGCGCCGGCCCGCAGGCCCGCACCGGAGTTGACGAACACGACGTGGCCCTTGGCCAGGCGCAGCGAGGGCAGCAGGAGGCGGGTCAGCTCGGCCGGGGCGACGAGGTTGACGCCGAGCGTCTCGTTCCACGCCTTGACCGGCAGGTCGCCGACCGGGCCGAGCTCGACCACACCCGCGACGTGCAGCAGCGAGTCCAGCTCGACCGGCAGTTCCTGGTGGCCGAGGGCCCAGGCGAGCTTGGCCGGGTCGCCCAGGTCGCCGACCAGGGTGCGGGCGCCGGGGAAGCGCTCGCGCAGTTCGGCGGCGCGGCGGGCGTCGCGGGCCAGGAGCCAGAGGTCGTCCCCGCGCTCGGCGAGGCGCGTGGCCAGGACGGCGCCGATGCCGGAGCCGGCGCCGGTGATCAGATGTGCAGCCATGGCCCGATCCTCTCAGGCCTTGAGCTGGGCGAACACGTCGGCGGGCGTGTCGGCGAAGGAGATCAGGTCGGTGAGCGGGCGCGGCAGGAAGCCCTCGGCGTCCATCCGCTCCAGCTGGGTGCGCAGGCCCGAGTAGAAGCCCTCGCTGTCGAGGACGACGACCGGCTTCTCGAACATCCCGTGCTTCTTGAGCTCCAGCACCTCGGTGACCTCGTCCAGCGTGCCGAGCCCGCCGACCAGCACGACGACGGCGTCCGCGCGGAGCGCGAGCTCCGCCTTGCGCTCGGCCAGGTCGCGGGTCATGACCAGCTCGTCGGCGCCGGTGTACCCCTTGTGCTTCAGCATCTCGACGAGCACGCCGACCAGCTTCCCGCCGGCCGCCTTCACCTCGTCGGCCAGCAGGCCCATCAGGCCGGCGTTCGAGCCGCCCCAGACCAGGGTGTGCCCGCCCTCGCCGAGGAGCCGGGCGAATTCGGCCGCCGGGGCGGTGTAGCGGTCGTCGAGCGAGTACGCGGAGCAGAAGACGCAGATGTTCACGGTGCCCGGTCTATCACGCGGGCCGGGGAGAGCTCACCGGGGTTTCAGGCCCGGACGGCCGGCCGTTCGGTCGTCGCGATGGTCGCGGAGCCGACCACCCGGGTGCCGTCGTACAGCACCACGGCCTGGCCGGGGGCGATGCCGCGGGCCGGCGAGTCGAGGTCGACGCGCAGTTCGCCGTCCACGACGGAGACCGAGACCGGCACCTCCTCGCCGTGGGCGCGCAGCTGGGCGGTGTAGCGCCCGTCGGCGGCCGGCTCGCCGCCGCACCAGCGCGGGCGGATCGCGGTCAGCCCGACCACGTCCAGGCCCTCGGCCGGGCCGACCGTGACGGTGTTGTTCACCGGGGAGATGTCGAGCACGTAGCGCGGCTTGCCGTCCGGCGCCGGGCGGCCGATCCGCAGGCCCTTGCGCTGGCCGATGGTGAAGCCGTACGCGCCGTCGTGCTCGCCGAGCTTGGTGCCGTCCACGTCGAGGATGTCGCCGGTCGCGGTGCCGAGGTGCCTGGCGAGGAATCCCTGGGTGTCGCCGTCCGCGATGAAGCAGATGTCGTGGCTGTCCGGCTTCTTGGCGACGGCCAGGCCCCGGCGCTCGGCCTCCTCGCGGATGACGTCCTTGGTGGTGTCGCCCAGCGGGAACAGCGAGTGGGCCAGCTGGTCGGCGTCCAGCACCCCGAGCACGTACGACTGGTCCTTGGCGGCGTCCACGGCGCGGTGCAGCTCGCGGCGCCCGTCCGGCAGGTCGACGATCCGGGCGTAGTGGCCGGTGCAGACGGCGTCGAAGCCGAGCGCCACGGCCTTGTCGAGCAGCGCGGCGAACTTGATCTTCTCGTTGCAGCGCAGGCAGGGGTTGGGGGTGCGGCCGGCCGCGTACTCGGCGACGAAGTCGTCGATCACGTCCTCGCGGAAGCGCTCGGCGAGGTCCCACACGTAGAAGGGGATGCCGATGACGTCGGCGGCGCGGCGGGCGTCCCGGGAGTCCTCGATGGTGCAGCAGCCGCGGGCGCCGGTCCGGAAGGACTGCGGGTTCGAGGAGAGCGCCAGGTGGACGCCGGTCACCTCGTGCCCCGCTTCGGCGGCACGGGCGGCGGCGACGGCGGAGTCCACCCCGCCGGACATCGCCGCGAGCACGCGCAGACGGCCAGTGGACGGAGCGGTCGGGGCACCCGGGAAGTCAGTCATGATGCAGACAAGCGTACGCGGTGACGCGCCGGTGCTCGGAGCCGATGGCGGGCGTTCGCTCAGGGAGCGCCCGGGGGCGTCGGGCCCGTCCACCGATCCTGCGGAGCGGTCAGCGGCGCACCGCCATCGGGCCCGCGTTGCGGGCGCGTTGGACGGCGGGGGCGATGGCCTGGGCCAGCGCCTTCACGTCGTCCTGGGTGGAGGTGTGGCCGAGGGAGAAGCGCAGGGACGCGCGGGCCAGGAGCGGGTCGGTGCCCATCGCCAGCAGCACGTGGCTGGGCTGCGGGACGCCCGCCGAGCACGCGGAGCCGGTCGAGCACTCGATGCCCTGGGCGTCGAGGAGCATGAGCAGGGCGTCGCCCTCGCAGCCGGGGAAGGAGAAGTGCGCGTTGGCGGGCAGCCGGCCCCCGGGGGCCGGGTCGCCGTTGAGCACCGCGTCGGGCACCGCGGCCAGCACCGAGGCGATCAGGTCGTCCCGCAGCGCGCCGAGCGCCGCCGCGTGCTCGGCCCGCCGTTCGACGGCGATGGCCGCGGCCGCCGCGAAGCCGGCGGCCGCGGGGGCGTCGAGGGTGCCGGAGCGGACGTCGCGCTCCTGGCCGCCGCCGTGCAGCAGCGGGACGGGCGCGGCGCCGCGCGAGAGCAGCAGCGCGCCGATGCCGAACGGCCCGCCGATCTTGTGCCCGGTGACGGTGACCGCGGTGAGCCCGGAGTCGGCGAAGGACACCTCGACCTGACCGAGCGCCTGCACCGCGTCGGCGTGCATCGGGATGCCGAACTCGCCTGCCACGGCCACGAGTTCCCGCACCGGCTGGACGGTGCCGACCTCGTTGTTCGCCCACATCACGGTGACCAGGGCGACCGAGCCCGGGTCCCGTTCGATCGCCTCGCGCAGCGCCTGCGGATGGACCCGCCCGAGCCCGTCGACCGGCAGGTACTCGACGGTGGCGCCCTCGTGCTCGGAGAGCCAGTGCACCGCGTCGAGCACCGCGTGGTGCTCGACCGGGCTGCACAGCACCCGCGTGCGGGCCGGGTCGGCGTCCCGCCGGGCCCAGTACAGGCCCTTGACGGCGAGGTTGTCGGACTCGGTGCCGCCGCCGGTGAGGACGATCTCGCTCGGCCGGGCGCCCAACGACTCGGCCAGCGACTCGCGGGCCTCCTCGACGACGCGGCGGGCCCGGCGGCCGGCCGCGTGCAGGGAGGAGGCGTTGCCGACGACACCGAGGTGCGCCGTCATCGCCTCGATCGCCTCGGGCAGCATCGGCGTGGTCGCCGCATGGTCCAGGTATGGCATAACCATCCGATTGTAGAGGGCCGTCCCCGGCACCGTGCCCGGCCTGCGCGCCCCGATCCGGCCGCGGCCCGGACGGCCGCGTCCGGCGCCGGTTTGACCCGCCGCGCCGTCCGGTGGTTAGCCTGACGGACACTTCTCGTCGGAACTCGGGGGACGCCATGTCGCAGTCGGTCGACCGCGCCCTCACCCTGCTCGGCTCACTCGGCGACGGGCCGGTGACGCTGGAGCAGGCGGCGACCGGCATCGGCGTCCACAAGTCCACCGCGCTGCGCCTGTTGCGCACGCTGGAGGAGCACGGCTTCGCGCAGCGCCAGCCGGACCGCCGCTACCGCCTGGGCGGCCGGCTGCTGTCGCTGGCGCACCGGGCGCTGGAGGAGCTCGACGTCCGACAGGTGGCCGCGCCGTACCTGGCCGCGCTGCACGCGCGCAGCGGACTCACCGTCCAACTGGCCGTGCTGGAGGACGGCGAGGTGCTGTACGTCGACGAGCTCGCCGGGCCCGGTGCCCGGCGGCCGTCGCGGATCGGGCGGCGGGCGCCGGCCACGGGGACGGCGATCGGGCGGGTGCTGCTGGCCGGGCGGCCGGAGGACGGCGTCCGCGAGGAGGAGCTGGCGCCGGAGCTGGCGGCGGTGCGCCGGCGGGGCTGGGCGGCGGAGTCGGCCGAGCACCGGGAGCCGGTGACCTGTGTGGCCGCGCCGGTGTCGGGCAGCGGCGGGCGGACGGTCGCGGCGTGCGCGGTGAGCGCGCCGGTGTGCGAGGTGCCGCCGGGCGAGCTGGCCCGGATGGTGCCGGAGCTGCTGTGCACGGCGGAGGCGATCTCGCTGGCGTACGGCGGCTCGCCTACTCCTCGCTGGTGCGAGAACCGTTGCGGTGCCAGGCCCGCGGTGCGCGCCAGCCGTACTTGAGGGCGAGCATCCGCAGCAGGAAGGCGGTGAGCGCGGCGGCGGTGCCGGTGGCGCCGGTGAGCCGGCCGAGGCCGATCAGCACGGCGACGAGGGCGGAGCCGACCAGCGCGGGCACGGCGTAGATCTCGCGGTCCCAGCGCAGCAGCGAGGGGATCTCCCCGGCGAGGACGTCCCGGATGACGCCGCCGCCGGCCGCGGTGACCATGCCCAGCGCGACGGCCGCGACGGCGCCGAGGCCGTAGTCGTGGGCCTTGGCGGTGCCGGTGACGCAGAACAGCCCGAGCCCGAGTGCGTCGAGGGTCTGGACGGCGCGGTTGATCCGCTCGACCTCGGGGTGCAGGAAGAAGACGACGAGCCCGGCCACGAGCGGCGTCAGGAAGTACCCGAGGTTGCTGAACGCGGCGACCGGGGTCGCCCCGATGACGAGGTCGCGCATGACACCGCCGCCGAGCGCGGTGACCTCGGCGAGCACGCAGATCCCGAAGATGTCCATGTTCTTGCGCACGGCGAGCAGCCCTCCGGAGAGGGCGAAGACGAAGATGCCGACGAGGTCCAGCGACTGCTGCACGTCGGAGGGGAAGATCTGCGAGGTCACGGGGACAACTATGACCTGCGCGAACACTCCCCTCCGACGTCCGGCGCGTCAGGCGGTCGCGCCCACGAGGGTGTCCGTCGGGGCGTTCTCCGGGAAGTGGCAAGCCACTTGGTGCCCGGAGCGCATGGCGGTCAGCGTGGGCTCCTGCGTGGCGCAGATCTCCTGCGCCTTCCAGCAGCGGGTGCGGAAGCGGCAGCCGCTGGGCGGGTTGATCGGCGAGGGGACGTCGCCCTTCAGCAGGATGCGCTCGCGGCCGGCGCGCTGGCGGCGGCGCGGGTCGGGCACCGGCACCGCGGACATCAGCGCGGTGGTGTAGGGGTGCATCGGGTTGCTGTAGAGCGAGTCCCGGTCGGCGATCTCGACGACCTTGCCGAGGTACATCACGGCGACGCGGTCCGAGACGTGCCGGACCACCGAGAGGTCGTGCGCGATGATCAGGTAGGTCAGCCCGAGCTCGCGCTGCAGGTCGTCCAGCAGGTTGACCACCTGGGCCTGGATCGAGACGTCGAGCGCGGAGACCGGCTCGTCGGCGACGATCATCTTGGGCCGCAGGGCGAGCGCCCGGGCGATGCCGATGCGCTGGCGCTGACCGCCGGAGAACTCGTGCGGGTAGCGGTTGTAGTGCTCGGGGCTGAGTCCGCACAGCTCCAGCAGCTCCTGGACGGCCTTCTTGAGCCCGCCCGCCGGCACCGCGTTCTGGAGCCGGAACGGCGCGCCGACGATGGTGCCGACGGTGTGCCGCGGGTTCAGCGAGGAGTACGGGTCCTGGAAGATCATCTGGATGTCGCGGCGCAGCGGCCGCATCGCGCCGACGCCCAGGTGGGTGATGTCGGTGCCCTCGAACTCGATCGTGCCGCCGGTCGGCTCGTCGAGCCGGGTGACCAGTCGGCCCATCGTCGACTTGCCGCAGCCGGACTCGCCGACGACGCCCAGCGTCTCGCCGGCGTTGACGGTGAAGTCGACGCCGTCGACGGCCTGCACCGCGCCGGTCTGGCGCCGCAGCAGCCCGCTGCGGATCGGGAAGTGCCGGGTCAGACCGGTCACCCTCAGCAGCGGCTCGCGGTCCGGGGCGGGCGCCGGAGAAGGGATCGTGGCTGCCTGAGTGTCCGTCATCGGTTCTCTCCAGAAAGGTGGTACGAGGCCGGGCTCACAGCCGGGGCGCGATCTCTTCGGTGAAGATGCGGTGCCGCTCGGCGGCCCCGAGGTGGCAGGCCGTGTGGTGCCCGGGCGCGGCCTCGGTCAGCACCGGGACCTCGCTCGTCGAACGCCCGCCGGTCCGCTCCGCGTACGGGCAGCGCGGGTGGAAGGCGCAGCCGCTGGGCACGTTGATCAGGCTGGGCGGCGTGCCCTTGACCGGGACGAGCCGGTCCTGGAGCTCCCGGTCGAGGCGCGGCATGGAACCCAGCAGGCCCCAGGTGTAGGGGTGTTCGGGCGCGTCGAAGAGGGTCTCGGCGGGGCCGCGCTCGATGCACTTGCCGCCGTACATGACGAGGATGTCGTCGGCGAGCTCGGCGACCACCCCGAGGTCGTGCGTGATGATGATGACGGCGGAGCCGAACTCCTCCTGGAGGTCGCGGATGAGGTCCAGGATCTGCGCCTGGACGGTGACGTCCAGGGCGGTGGTGGGCTCGTCGGCGATCAGCAGCGAGGGGTCGTTGACCAGGGCCATGGCGATCATCGCGCGCTGGCGCATGCCGCCGGAGAACTGGTGCGGGTAGTCGTCCACGCGGCGGTCGGGCTGCGGGATGCCGACGCGGTCGAGCATTTCGATGGCGCGGGCGCGGGCCTCGCGCTTGGAGGCCTTGGGGTGGTGCACCCCGTAGGCCTCGATGATCTGCGCCCCGACCGAGTAGTAGGGGTGCATCGCGGTCAGCGGGTCCTGGAAGATCATCGCCATCTCGCGGCCGCGCAGCTGGCGCACCCGGTCCGGGCCGGCGGCGACGAGGTCCTCGCCGTTCAGCAGGATCTCGCCGCTGATCCGGGCCCGCTTGGAGCGGTGCAGGCCCATGATGCCGAGCGAGGTGACGGACTTGCCGGAGCCGGATTCGCCGACGATGCCGAGGGTGCGGCCCTTGTGCAGGTCGAAGCTGACGCCGTCCACCGAGCGGACCAGGCCGTCGTCGGTGTCGAAGTGGATCCGCAGGTCGCGGACGGAGAGGAACGGGTCGCCGGCCGGGGTCTGCGCGGCGGGCGCCGTGGTCTTCTGGAGCTCGGTCACGAGAGCCTCACCCGGGGGTCGACGAGGGCGTACAGGAGGTCGACCACGAGGTTGCAGGCGACGATGAAGAAGGCGGCGAGCAGGGTGACGCCGAGGATCTTCGGCAGGTCGTTGTCGGCGATCGCCTGGACGGCGAAGGCGCCGACGCCCTGCAGCGAGAAGACCTGTTCGGTGATGAGCGCACCGCCGAGGAGCAGGCCGAGGTCCATGCCGAAGATGGTGACGACGGGGGTGAGCGCGGCGCGCAGCCCGTGCCGGGTGACGACCTTGCTCTCGACCAGGCCCTTGGCCCGGGCGGTGCGGATGTAGTCCTCGCTCATCGTCTCCAGCATCCCGGCGCGGGTGAGCCGGGCGTAGAGCGCGGAGTAGAGGAAGGCCAGCGAGATCCACGGGAGGATCAGGTTGCGGGCCCACATGATCGGGTCGTCGGTGAAGTTCACGTACTGGAGGTTGTCCAGGATCGGCCACTCGTAGCTGAAGACCGTGAGCAGCAGCGCGCCGGTGAAGAAGACCGGCAGCGAGACGCCGGCGAGCGAGATGCCCATCGCGATGCGGTCGAAGACCGAGCGCGGCTTGAGGGCGGAGATGACGCCGGTGGTGACGCCGGAGACCAGCCAGAGCACGGCCGCGCCGATGGCCAGGGAGAGCGTGATCGGGATGCGCTTGGTGAGCTCGGGCCAGACCTCCAGGTGGTTCTTGAAGGAGTAGCCGAAGCACGGGACGTGGCAGGTGACCGGGTCCGGGCCGAACTTGTACTCGGCGCCGCCGACCAGAGCCTTCAGGAAGTTCCAGTACTGGGTGTACAGCGGCTGGTCAAACCCGAGGTTCTTCTTGACGGCCGCGATCGCCTCCGGCGACGGGTTCTTCCCGACGTACTGGGCGGCCAGCTGGTCGGCGGTCTCGCCGGCGATGCGCGGTAGCAGGAAGAAGATCGCGAAGGTGACCGCGCTGACCACCAGCAGCAGTGCGACGGCCGCGAAGATCCTGCGGATGATGTAGGCAAACACAGTTGGGCGGCTCCGGCGGCCCGCCGCCGTCCGGGATCTGCCGGACGGCGGCGGGCGCCGCTGCCTTCACCTGCCTTCAGGGATGCGGAGCCAGGCTCTTTACTTGGTGGTGCCGATGTTCAGGTAGTCGTACTCGCCGGAGAAGGCCGACGTGGAGACCAGGTTGGTGGCGCTGTCCGGGCGGTACAGGAAGACCTTGAAGTCGGTCAGCGGGACGTAGACGGCCTGGTCCATGATCTTCTTGTCGATCTCGCCGTAGATCTTCTCGCGGGCCGACTGGTCGGTGTTCGCGATGGCCTGGTCCAGCAGCTTGTTGATGTCGGGGTCGTTCAGCTGGGCCAGGTTGCTGTTGCCGGAGGCCTTGATGGCGCGGCCGTCGGCGATCTGCTGGAGGAAGCCGTAGCCGGTCGGCCAGTCGGCGCCCCACTGCATCATCATCAGGCCGATGTTGTGGTCCTTGGTGAACTGCGGCGCACCGGCGTTGTCCGAGAAGTACTTGCCCTGCGGGTACTTCTGGATCTCGACGTTGATGTTGATCTTCTTCAGCGCGGCCTGGATGGCGGTCGCGGCCTGGACCTCCGGGTCACGCTCGGTGCGGGCGGAGATCACGGTGGTGAAGCCGTCCGGCTTGCCGCAGGCCTTGAGGGCCTCCTTGGCCTTGTCCAGGTCGCCCTTGTTGTCCTTGGTCGCCCAGGTGTCGAAGTCCTGGTGGCCCGGGATGTCCGGCGGGAGCACGGTGCTGGCGATCTGGCCGCGGATCGGGCCACCGAGCACGGTCTGCACCGAGGCCTTGTCGATCGCGTACTGGACGGCCTTGCGGCACTCGATGTTGTCGAACGGCGCGACCTGGGTGTTGATCGCGGTGTAGACCAGGCGGCCGCCGTAGGCGTTGTCGCTGCTGGCCTTCAGCTTGGGGTTCTGCAGCATCTGCGCCTGCGTCTGCGGGTCGACGCCGCCGCCGACCAGGTCGACCTGGGCGTTGCCCGCGATCAGGTCCTTGTCGATGGTGGACTGCTCCATGCCCATCTTGACCACGATCTTGTCCGCGAGCTGCTTGCGGATCGGGTCGGTGCTCGGGTCCCAGTTGGTGTTGGGCACCAGGGTGAGCTGCTTGCCGTCCTCGTAGGACGAGAACTTGTAGGTGCCCGAGGAGACCACGTGCTTCACGTAGCCGGCGCCGTCGTCCTTGGCCTGCGGGACCGGGGCCGTCTGCGGGGCGCTGACCAGGTAGTCGAAGTCCGCGAACGGCTGCTTCAGGTGGAAGACGACGGTCAGGTCGTCCGGGGTCTCGATCGAGTTCAGGCCGCCTTCCTTGTCCTTGTACGGACCCTGGTACGGCGTGGCGTTGTCGACCAGCAGGTCGTGGAAGTACGTCGGGCCGTTGGAGTTCACGTCCGGCGCGAAGTTGGAGCGCTCGACGGCGTACTTGACGTCCTTCGAGGTGATGGCGGAGCCGTCGTCGTACTTCAGGCCAGGGCGCAGCTTGTACGTCCAGGTCAGGCCGTCGGCGCTGGGCTGGCCGAGGCCGGCCGCGAGGTCCGGGACCAGCTTGTTGCCCTGCGCGCCGGGGCCCGGGGCGAAGGTGGTCAGCGGACGCCCGTACAGGCGCGAGAAGTTGTAGATGTACGCGTAGTACGTGTTGCCCGGGTCGAAGGAGTCCGGGGTGCCCTTCATCTCGTAGGTGACCGTCCCGCCCTTCTTGTCCGAGGCGTTGACGACCCCCTTGGTGGCGGCGTCGGCGCCGCCCCCGGCCGCGCCGGTGGACGAGCCACCCGAGCTCTTGCTGGACGTGCATCCGGTCACGACGAGGACTGCGGCAGCTGCCACCGCGGTCAGCGCGACGGTACGGGACCTACGCATGGGTGAGATCAACCCCTTGAAGATGTGGAGGCGGTGAAGGATTCTGACGCAGAGTCAGTTGCTCTTGGGGTCGAGGGCGTCACGCAGCCCGTCACCCAGCAGGTTGAAGGCGAGCACGGTGAGGAAGATCGCCAGACCGGGGACCACCATGTACTGGGGGTCCACCTGGTAGTACTTGATCGCGTCGTTGAGCATGCCGCCCCACGATGCCTGGGGGGGCTGGATGCCGACGCCGAGGAAACTGAGTCCGGCCTCGAAGAGGATGTTGGTCGGGATCAGCAGGGTCGAGTAGACCAGGATCGGACCGACCAGGTTCGGCAGCAGTTCCTTGAACAGGATGAACGGACCGCGGGCACCGAGGCTCCGCGCGGCGTGCACGAACTCCCGCTCGCGCAGCGACAGCGTCTGTCCGCGCACGATCCGGCCCATGTAGGGCCAGTTGAAGAAGCCGATCACGAAGATCAGCACCATGATGTGCAGCGGCAGGCCGTGCAGTCCGAACGCGCCGCCCTGCAGCGAGGTCGAGATCGCGATGGCGAAGAGCAGCAGCGGGAACGCGAGGAAGACGTCCATGACACGGCTGATCAGCGTGTCGACCCAGCCGCCGTAGTAGCCGGCCATGACGCCGAGCACGGTGCCGATGGTGTTGGACAGCAGCGTCGCACCGAAGGCGACCAGCAGCGAGACCCAGGACCCCTCGATGACGCGGGAGAGCAGGTCGCGGCCGGTGAGGGGGTCGATGCCGAGCGGGTGGTCCCAGCTCATGCCGCCCCAGTCCCCGAGCGGCAGGCCGCCGAGGTCGGCGTCCAGCAGGTCCTGGTTGAAGGCGTCCGGATCGAGGCCGAACAACCCCTCTATCGGCTTGGCCAGTACGGCGAGCACGATCAGCAGGATCACGACGACGCCGCCGACGACGGCCAGTTTGTCCCGTTTGAAGCGGGTCCAGGCGATCTGGCCGAGGGAGCGGCCCTCGATCTTCTTGGCCGGGCTCGCGGGGGCGGCTGCCTCCGGATCGTTCCCGGCGGTGGTGACGGATGCGGTCATGTCAGTAGGTCCCCTCGCCGACGGTGGCCGGCCCACGGGTGCCGGTCGCCGGCTTCGGCGGTGCGGCTATGCGGACGTGCGGAGGTGCTAAGGAGCGGGGTTTCGCGGCAGTGCGTCGTGCACAGGGCACTGCCACCACGCGGGATGGGCGTCGCGTGGCTGGAGCGGTCGGCGTGCGCGTTCACCTTTGTGGGGTTCCGAAGTTCGCGCGGTGCGTTGCGCAGAACTCTCTGCCATCCGAACTGGCTTGCGCCAGCCCTGCCAGGCGAGAGATGCCCAACTGTGATCTGCGTGCATGCACCTCCACGATCATTGGCATATCCCTCTTCACATGGCCGTGATAACCGTGTCAAGATGCCTGACACCCGCCGCCGCGAAGTCGTCCGGAAAACGCCGAAGCCGACCTGACGCAAAGTCAAGTCGGCTTCTCGAATCGGGTTTTGGCGGGTTTAGCGGTTCAGCGCCCCGGGTATCCGGGCCACGGCCGCTGGGGCGGCTGCGGCTGCCCGTGCCAGCCCGGCCCGGTCGGCCCGGTCGGCTGGGGGTAGTACGGCGGGGCCTGGTGGCCCGGCGGCGGCACCGGCGGGTAGGCGCCGGTCGGCCGGCCGAGCCCGGCCGCCTCGCGGTCGTAGAACGGCCGCGCCTTGGCCCGCATCCAGAGCGCCACCGGGTCGTACTCGTCGGCCATCGCCACCGTGGACACCGCCAGCCCCTCCGGGGCCACCGCGATCGCCCGCTGCATCAGCGCGCGCACCGCCTCCACGGCCGGCGGGGAGCTGTCGTACAGGTCCAGGCCGATGGCCAGGTACGGTTCGCCCACGGCCGGCTGCACCCAGGCCCGGCGCAGCGCCCGGACGGCCCGCACCTCGCGCGCCTGGTGCTCCAGCAGCGCGAAGAACTGCTGGGCGTTCACCTGCGGCTCGCCGAGCCGCAGCGGCCCGGCCGGCAGCCGGTCCAGGCCCGCCGCGATCCGCCGCAGGTCCGCCCACGGCACGCCGACCCCGCCGCCCGGGGCGTGCGGGTTCAGCCACAGCCCCCAGCGGGTGCGGTACAGCGACGCGGCGATCTCGCGCCCGGAGATGACCTCGTGGGCGCGCGCCCAGCCGGACGCGGCCAGTTGCTCGGGGGAGGTGACGGCCGGCGCGTAGCCGTGGCCGCTGATCTCCATGTTCCCGTACTGGGCCTCCGGGCTGCCCGGGGTGCCGTGCCACAGCAGCATCCAGACCTGGCCCTCGGCCAGGGCGCGGAGCAGTTGCTCGTACGCCTCGTAGCGCTCCGGCGCGACCTCGCGCAGCGCGCGCTCCAGCGCTCCCGGATCCGCGCCGGGGCGTCCGGCCGGTGCCTGGCCCCAGGGCCCCGGTGCACCACCGGACACCGCTCCCGCACTCATGCGCCCACCTCGCCGCGCCTCTTTCCTCACCTGCCGCCGGCCCGTCGGCCGTCTGCACGCACCCTATGGCGCGGCACCGGCCGACGCCACGGCGACGTGCCTACGAACGAACCCCGTCACACCCGCGCGTAGAACGGCAGCACCCGGGTGAGCAGCCACTCGACCACCGGATCGTCCGCGAGGTCGAGCAGCACGAGGTGGACGCCGCCGGGCAGCGGCGCGGTTCCCAGCGCGCGGCCGAGCGCCTCGTTCACCGCCGCCGGGTCGGCCGGGGCGGCCGGGTCCAGCTGCACGCCGATGAACATCACGGTCGGCTCGCCCTCGATGCTGGCGAGCGCGCGGCGCGCGGTCAACACTCCCGGCAGGGCGGCGAGTTCGGCGCGGCAGACGGCCAGGAAGTGCTCCGGGTCCTCCCCCGGCACGGGCTCGCGCAGCGCGACCCGGCCCCCGGTCGGGGCGGAGGGGTCCTCCCAGCGGTCCTCGCGCGGACCGCGGCGCAGCTCGGCCACGCCCTGCGGCGGCACCGGGATGCCCACCGCGGCCTCGGGGTTGACGGCGATCCCGACGCCCAGCGGCAGCCCGCGGGCGAACTCCCAGGCCGGGGCGATCGCGAAGGCCATCCCCGGCGCCTGCTGGAGGAACACCTCCTGCGAGGAGAAGACCGGGACGTACGGTTCGCCGCCCAGCTCGATCGTCGGCAGGTCCAGCGCCTGCCCCCGCGGGTCGCCCCCGGCGGGCAGCGGGATCCACACCTGGCTGCGGGCCAGCACCTCGACCACCCGCGGCGTCGCGCCCGGGTCGCCCAGCGCGGCGGTGAGCACCTGCTCCAGCTCGTTGGCCGGCCAGGTTCCGCCCGGCGGCGGCGTGTCCGGGCCGCCCCACCCCTGCTGCTGCTCCACCGGGTACCCCATGCGCCGCCGTACCGCCCTCTGCCCGTCGGCCGCCCACTGCTGCCGACGCGCAGCAGTCTAGGGTCTGCCGTCGATGGTCTGCCGGCGATGTCCCGTCGTCCGCCCGCACGGCAGGCGGGAGATCGGCGGCAGACCCCAGGGGCGCGCGTTCGCCTCCGCGTCCTGTGACCGGGTCCCCCCTCCCATCGGTGCCGCGGACGTGCCATGATGTGCGCGTCCGACGGCGTCGTGCGCAGTCGGCCCCTCCAACTCCATACCGGCCGCTCGAACCCGCGCGGGAGAGTCCGGAGTGCCCCGTCTGGCGGCACGGCCGGCGCCGAAGGAGCAAGTCCTCCCCGGAATCTCTCAGGCCCCCCTACCGCGCGGGTTAGGCACATCTGGAAAGCGGCGCACGGCCTGTCGTGCGCCCACCCACGGTGCAAGCCGCCATTCTGTCCGGAAAGCTGGAAACAGCGACGGGCCGCTGCGCGGTGAAGCTCTCAGGTTCGACGACAGATGGGGAGACCCACGCCGCCGCATGCCCGCGCGCAGGAGTCGGTCCCCGAGCGGGTCCGGTCCGGCGCGTGCACCCCTGAGTGCCCAGACCGAGGAGTTCCCAGGCCATGTCGTCCCTCCGCCTCACCGCGCTCGACGCGCTGCACCGCGCCCTCGGCGCGACCATGACCGACTTCGCCGGCTGGGACATGCCGCTGCGTTACGGCAGCGAACGCGAGGAGCACCTCGCCGTCCGCACCAAGGCCGGTCTGTTCGACCTGTCCCACATGGGCGAGATCACCGTGACCGGCCCGCAGGCCGGCGAGATGCTGGACCACGCGCTGGTCGGCTTCGTCTCCGCCCTCGGCGTGCTGCGCGCCCGCTACACCATGATCTGCGCCGAGGACGGCGGCATCCTGGACGACCTGATCGTCTACCGCCTGCGCGAGGACGCCTTCCTCGTCGTCGCCAACGCCTCCAACGCCCAGCTGGTGCTGGACGAGCTGATCGCCCGCGCCAAGGGCTTCGACGCCGTCGTCACCGACGACCGCGACACCTACGCGCTGATCGCCGTCCAGGGCCCGGAGTCCACCGCGATCCTCGCGAAGACCACCGACGCCGACCTGCCCGGCCTGAAGTACTACGCGATCCTCCCGGCCCGGGTGGCCGACCGGGACGTCCTGCTCGCCCGCACCGGCTACACCGGCGAGGACGGTTTCGAGATCTTCTGCGCCCCGGCCGACGCCGAGCCGGTCTGGCAGGCGCTGACCGCCGCCGGCGAGGGCCACGGCCTGGTGCCGTGCGGCCTGTCCTGCCGCGACACCCTGCGCCTGGAGGCGGGCATGCCGCTGTACGGGCACGAGCTCTCCACCGACCTGACCCCGTTCGACGCCGGCCTCGGCCGGGTCGTCCGCTTCGACAAGACCACCAACGACGGCGCCTTCATCGGCCGCAGGGCCCTGGAGCAGGCCGCCGCCGCGGCCGAGGCCAACCCGCCGCGCGTCCTGGTCGGCCTGGTCTCCGAGGGCAAGCGCGTGCCGCGCGCCGAGTACACCGTCGTCTCCGCCGACGGCGCCCCGATCGGCCGGATCACCTCGGGCGCGCCGTCCCCGACGCTGGGCAAGCCGATCGCGATGGCCTACGTCGACGCGGCCCACGCCGCCCCCGGCAGCGCCGTCGCGGTGGACGTGCGCGGCAAGCACGAGCCGGTCGAGGTCGTCGCCCTGCCGTTCTACAAGCGCGCCCGCTGAGGATCTTCCCGGGCCCTCGGTCACCACTGAACCGCGACGAAGCCGTCCGCGCGGCGGCCCGCTTCGTCGTACCCGCTTCCCATCCTGGAGAATGACGCCATGAGCAACCCCCAGCACCTGCAGTACACCAAGGAGCACGAGTGGCTGACGGCCGCCGAGGACGGTGTCTCGACGGTCGGCATCACCAAGCACGCCGCGGACGCGCTCGGTGACATCGTCTACGTGCAGCTGCCCGAGGTCGGCGACGAGGTGACCGCGGGCGAGACCTGCGGCGAGCTGGAGTCCACCAAGTCGGTCAGCGACCTGTACTCCCCCGTGACCGGCGAGGTCGTCGAGGTCAACCAGGACGTCCTGGACGACAACGCCCTGGTCAACAACGCCCCGTTCGAGGGCGGCTGGCTGTTCAAGGTCAAGGTGGAGTCCACCGACGAGCTGCTCAGCGCCGACGAGTACACCGCCTTCATCGGCGGCTGACCGGCCCGTGACGGGTGGGGGCCGCAGCGCGGCGGCCCCCCTCCCGCCCCCGCTCCGCCCCGCCGTCCCTCCTCTTCGCCCCGGGAAGACCACACCATGACGGTTCTCAACCAGTCCCTGCACTCCCTCGACCCGGAGATCGCCGCCGCGGTCGACGCCGAGCTGCACCGCCAGCAGAACACCCTGGAAATGATCGCCTCCGAGAACTTCGCCCCGGTGGCGGTCATGGAGGCCCAGGGCTCGGTGCTCACCAACAAGTACGCCGAGGGCTACCCCGGCCGCCGCTACTACGGCGGCTGCGAGCACGTCGACGTCGTCGAGCAGATCGCGATCGACCGCGTCAAGGCCCTGTTCGGCGCCGAGCACGCCAACGTCCAGCCGCACTCGGGCGCGCAGGCCAACGCCGCCGCGATGTTCGCGCTGATCCAGCCGGGCGACACCATCCTGGGCCTGAACCTGGCCCACGGCGGTCACCTGACCCACGGCATGAAGATCAACTTCTCCGGCAAGCTCTACAACGTGGTCGCCTACCACGTCGACGAGAAGACCGGCCAGGTCGACATGGCCGAGGTCGAGCGCCTGGCCAAGGAGCACCAGCCGAAGCTGATCATCGCCGGCTGGTCCGCCTACCCGCGCCAGCTGGACTTCGCCGAGTTCCGCCGGGTCGCCGACGAGGTCGGCGCCCTGCTCATGGTGGACATGGCGCACTTCGCCGGCCTGGTGGCCGCGGGCCTGCACCCGAACCCGGTGCCCTACGCGGACGTGGTCACCACCACCACCCACAAGACCCTGGGCGGCCCGCGCGGCGGCGTCATCCTCTCCAAGGCCGAATGGGCCAAGAAGATCAACTCCGCGGTCTTCCCCGGCCAGCAGGGCGGCCCGCTGGAGCACGTGATCGCCGGCAAGGCCGTCGCGTTCAAGGTCGCCGCGTCCGAGGAGTTCAAGGAGCGCCAGCAGCGCACCCTGGAGGGCGCCCGCATCCTCGCCGAGCGCCTGCTGCAGGCCGACGTCGCCGAGGCCGGCGCCTCCGTGCTGTCCGGCGGCACCGACGTGCACCTGGTGCTGGTCGACCTGCGCAACAGCCAGCTCGACGGCCAGCAGGCCGAGGACCGCCTCCACGAGGTCGGCATCACGGTCAACCGCAACGCCATCCCGAACGACCCGCGCCCGCCGATGGTCACCTCCGGCCTGCGCATCGGCACCCCGGCCCTCGCCACCCGCGGCTTCGGCGCCGAGGACTTCCGCGAGGTCGCCGACATCATCGCCGAGGCCCTCAAGCCGGCCTTCGACGAGACCGTCGCCGCCGCCCTGAAGGCCCGCGTCACCGCGCTGGCCGAGAAGTACCCGCTCTACCCGAACCTCTGATCACCGGGGGTGGGTGACCGGCCTCACGCCGGCCACCCACGGGAGTTTCCGGGGCACCGCGCACACTGGAAAGACGCGCGGTGCCCCTCCTCATGCTGCGCCCACCGCGCAGCACCACCCATGTCCTCCCACGAGACCAGACAAGGACGTCCCCCGTGGCCATCAGCGTCTTCGACCTCTTCTCCATCGGCATCGGTCCGTCGAGCTCCCACACGGTCGGCCCGATGCGCGCCGCCCGGATGTTCGCCCGGCGGCTGCGGTCCGAAGGCCTGCTGCCCGGGGTGGTGAGCGTCCGCGCCGAGCTGTACGGCTCGCTCGGCGCCACCGGCCACGGCCACGGCACCCCGAAGGCCGTCCTGCTCGGCCTGGAGAACAACTCCCCGCGCACGGTCGACGTCGACCAGGCCGACAAGGACGTCGAGCGGATCACCGCCGAGAAGCGGCTCAGCCTGCTCGGCGAGCACCCGATCGACTTCGACCCCGACACCCAGCTGATCCTGCACCGGCGCCGCTCGCTGCCCTACCACGCCAACGGCATGACCCTGTGGGCGTTCGCGGCCGACGGCTCCACGCTGCTGGAGAAGACCTACTACTCGGTCGGCGGCGGCTTCGTCGTCGACGAGGACGCGATCGGCGCGGACCGGGTCAAGCCCGACGACACCGCGCTGCGCTACCCCTTCCGCACCGGCGAGGAACTGCTGCGCCTCACCCGCGAGACCGGGCTGTCGATCTCCGGCCTGATGCTGGAGAACGAGAAGGCCTGGCGCAGCGAGGAGGAGATCCGCGCCGGCCTGCTGGAGATCTGGCAGGTCATGCAGGAGTGCGTCCGGGCCGGCATGTCCCGCGAGGGCATCCTGCCGGGCGGCCTCAAGGTGCGCCGCCGGGCGGCGGCCGGCGCCCGCGCGCTGCGCGCCGAGGGCATCGGCCCGGCCAACGCGATGGAGTGGGTGACGCTCTACGCGATGGCGGTCAACGAGGAGAACGCCTCCGGCCGCCGGGTGGTCACCGCGCCGACCAACGGCGCGGCCGGGATCATCCCCGCCACCCTGCATTACTACCTGAACTTCATCCCGGGCGCCGACGACGACGGCATCGTCCGCTTCCTCCTCGCGGCCGGCGCGATCGGCATGCTGTTCAAGGAGAACGCCTCCATCTCCGGCGCCGAGGTCGGCTGCCAGGGCGAGGTCGGCTCCGCCTGCTCGATGGCCGCGGGCGGCCTCGCCGAGGTCCTCGGCGGCACCCCCGAGCAGGTCGAGAACGCCGCCGAGATCGGCATCGAGCACAACCTCGGCCTCACCTGCGACCCGGTCGGCGGCCTGGTCCAGATCCCGTGCATCGAGCGCAACGGCATGGCGTCCGTCAAGGCCGTCACCGCCGCCCGGATGGCGCTGCGCGGCGACGGCCGGCACCACGTCTCGCTCGACAAGGCGATCAAGACGATGAAGGAGACCGGTGCCGACATGAAGGTCAAGTACAAGGAGACCTCGCGCGGCGGCCTCGCGGTCAACGTCATCGAGTGCTGATCGAATGACCCCGGGCGAGGTGCGGCCTCGCCCGGGGTGCCTCCTACGCCTCCGACCGGAGCATCGCGCGCAGCTGGTCGTCGGACATCCCCTGGACCTCGGCGAGCAGCGCCGCGAGCGACTCGTCCTCGGCCTCGGTGCCGAGCGCGGGCCCGGACACCTGTGCCGGGTCGGCTTCGGGCAGGGCGGCCGGCGTACCGAGGCCCTGCTCGACGAGCGCGATGAGCTCCCGGGGTGTGGGCGCCTCGAACAGGAGGCCGCCGAAGAGCTCGAAGCCCGTCCGGTCCGTGATGCGCGCCGCGACCTGGGTGGCGAGCAGGGAATGGCCGCCCAGCGAGAAGAAGTTGTCGTCCAGCTCTACGGACTCGTAGCCGAGCAGCTCGCGCCAGACCGCGAGGACGGTCTCGGCCACCGACGACCCGCTGGGGGCGGAGGGAGCCGGCTCCGCAGCCTCGGCGCCGGTCTCCGCCCCGGCCGTCGCCGCGACGAGGGGCGTCGTCCGCTCGGCTCCGGCGTAGCGTTCGACCGCCCCGCCGGCCGGCACGGGGGCGTCGATCCAGTGACGGTGACGCTCGAAGGGGTACGCGGGCAGCGGTACCCGACGGCCGCTCCCCCGCTCCGGTCCGGCCGATCCCGCGCCGTGGACCCACAGTGCGGCGCGGGCCGCCGCGAAGTGGGCCTCGTCGCCGGTGCGCTGCTTGGGGTGCGGCAGGCTGGTCACCACCGTGGCCGGCCGGCCGGCCGGGGTGCGGTGCTGGCGGGCCAGAGCGGCGAGCTTCTGGCCGGGGCCGACCTCGAGGAGCACCGGGCGCCCGTCGCCGAGGAGGCGGACCACACCCTGGTTGAACCTGACCGGGGACAGCAGGTGGGCCGACCAGTAGGCCGGGTCGGTGGCCTGCTCGGCCGTGATCCAGTCGCCGGTGACGTTCGAGACGAACGGGATCTGCGGCCGCCGCAGCGTCAGCCCGCTCAGGTACGCCCGCAACGGCTCTGCCGCGGGCGCCATGAGCGGCGAGTGGAAGGCGTGCGAGGTGTGCAGCCGGCTCCACTGGATGCCTCGGCCGGTCAGCACGCGCTCCACCTCCGCGAGATCCGACTCCGCACCGGACAGGGCGCTGAGCGTCGGCGAGTTGCTCGCGGCCAGGGCGATCCGGTCGTTGAGGAACTCCGCCGCCTGCTCCTGCGACAGCTGCACCGCGATCATCCCGCCGGGCTCCTGCCCGGCCATCAGCTCCGCCCGGAACGCCACCAGGCGCAGCGCCTCCTCGAAGTCGAGGCAGCCCGCCAGGGCGGCGGCCACGTACTCGCCGAGGCTGTGGCCGAGCATCGCCGAGGGGTGCACACCGCGATCCGCCCAGAGCTTGGCCAGTGCGTACTCGACCACGAACAGCGCCGGCTGGGTGACCTCGGTGCGGCGCAGCGCGTCGTCCGCGGCCGACTCGCCGTAGAGGAGGTTCCGCAGGTCGAAGCTCAGCACGTCGGCGCCCGCGTCGACCCACTGGGCGAAGGTCCGCTCGGTGCGGTAGAGCTCTCCGCCCATGCCCGCGTGCTGGGATCCCTGGCCGGGCAGGAGGAAGGCGACCCCGCGGTCGGCGGAGTCGTCGACGCCGGTGACGGCGGCGCTCGCGCCGGAGTCGGACTCCAGCGCCCGCAGCGCCTCGGCACGGTCGCGGACCGCGACGGCGTAGCGGTGCTCC
Source organism: Streptomyces sp. SP17BM10 (assembly GCF_036322405.1). NCBI lineage: Bacteria > Bacillati > Actinomycetota > Actinomycetes > Kitasatosporales > Streptomycetaceae > Streptomyces > Streptomyces sp. SP17BM10. Next base: position 53,824 of record NZ_JAQYXB010000577.1, read on the forward strand.
AGCCGGGCCCGGCCGACGCTCAGCGTGTGCGCGACGTCGTCGAGCGACAGGTCGGGGCGGGAGGCGAGGTGCGCGTGCAGGCGCGCCTTGGACTCGGCCAGCGCCGTGGGTGTCCGCGCGGAGAGCACGAGGACGCGCGGAGTCGCGTCCTGCGGTGCCTCGGCCTCCCGGGGGAACGGGACGGGTGCCTCCTCCAGCACGGCGTGGGCGTTGGTGCCGCCCATGCCGAAGGAGCTGACCGCGGCGCGGCGCGGATGGTCGGCCTCGGCCCACGGCTCGGCGCTGGTGGGCAGCCGGAACCGGGCGCCGGCCAGGTCGAGTTCGGGGTTGGGGGCGGTGAAGTAGGGGCTGGGCGGCAGCAGGCGGTGGCGCAACGCGAGCGCGGCCTTGATCAGGCCCGTGACGCCGGCGGCCGCGTCGAGGTGGCCGATCAGTGCCTTGACCGACCCGAGCGCGCAGGGGACGCCGTCGTCGCCGAACGCCTCGCGCAGTGCGGCGAACTCGATGGGGTCGCCGAGCGCGGTCCCCGTCCCGTGCGCCTCCACGTAGCCGATGGTCGCCGGGTGGACGCCGGCGACCTGCTGCGCCGCACGGATCACCTCGATCTGGCCGGCACCACCCGGTGCGGTGAAGCCCACGCGACGGGCTCCGTCGTTGTTGAGCGCGGTGCCCTTGATCACCGCGTGGATCACGTCGCCGTCGCCCAGCGCGTCCTCCAGCCGCTTGAGCACCACGACGGCGACACCGTTGCCGTCCACGGTCCCGTCGGCCGACACGTCGAAGGGGCGGCAGTGGCCCGTGCCGGAGAGGATCGAGCCGGGCCGGTGCAGATAGCCCTCGTGCTGGGGCACGTGCACGGCCACGCCACCGGCGAGCACGACGTCGCACTCGCCGCCGAGCAGCGCCTGGCAGGCCAGGTGCACGGCCACCAGCGACGACGAGCAGGCCGTCTGCACCGTCAGGGCCGGTCCGCGCAGGTCGAGGTGGTAGGCGACGCGGGTGGCCAGCGTGTCCTTGTCGGTCGCCAGCAGCAGCTCGTGGGCGTCGACGGTGGCCTGGACGGTCGGGTTGGGCAGCAGGTTCCGCAGGAGGTAGCTGCTCTGGCTGACTCCGGCGTAGACGCCCACCTGCGCGGTGGTGCCCCGGGGGGCGTAGCCGGCGTCCTCCATGGCGGCCCAGCTGCACTCCAGGAAGATCCGCTGCTGCGGGTCGAGGAGGGCGGCGTCGCGCGGTGCGTACCCGAAGAGCGTGTGGTCGAAGTGCTCGACTCCCTTCAGGTATCCGCCGACGCGCACGTAGCCCGGCCGGGACCTGAGCTCCTCGCTCACGCCGGCCTCGGCCGCCTGCTCGTCGGTGAAGGAGGTGATCCCCTCCCGTCCGTGCTCGATCGCCTCCCAGAGCTGCTCGACCGAGTCCGCTCCGGGGAAGCGGCCGGACATTCCGACGATGGCGATCTCCATCCCGGTGGTCTCGTCCTCGTACGTCATCACTGCGCTCCCTGCATGCGTCGGCGTGCCCGGTCCGCGTAACCGGCCCGGGTCCGTTGGCTGACCGCCCGGTCGAGCTGCACGGGCGCGTCGTCGCGTGCCTCGCCGCGCAGGTGGCGGACCTGCTGCTCGATGGTGGGGTTGTGGAAGAGGTCGATCGTGTTGACCTTGCGGCCCAGGGCGCGCTGGATCTCGGCGCGCAGCTTGATCATCAACAGCGAGTTGCCGCCGACGTCGAAGAAGCTGTCCCGCGGTCCGATCCGGCTCGCGCCCAGGGTGACCCGCCAGGCCTGGGTGACGATGCCCTCGAGGTCCGTCCCGGCCTCCGCCGCTGCCGCGGCCTGCTGCTGGGGCTCCTCGCGCGGCGGTACCGGGAGGGCGGCGCGGTCCACCTTGCCGTTCGGATTGAGCGGCAGGGCGGGAAGGGTGATGATCGGCCAGGGGACCAGGTGCCTGGGCAGGGCACCGCGCAGGCCCTCCGCGATCCCGGCCGGCTCGAGTCCGTCGGCCACGACGTAGCCCACGAGCCGGGTCATGCCGGTGCCGGCGTCCCGGTCCGTGACGATCACGGCGTCGCGCACCCCGGGCAGGGCCCGCAGCGCGCTCTCGATCTCGCCGGGCTCCACGCGGTAGCCGTTCACCTTGACCTGCCGGTCGGCCCGCCCGGCGAACTCCAGGACGCCGTCGGGCCGCAGCCGGCCGAGGTCGCCGGTGCGGTACATCCGCTCACCGGGCGCGCCGCCGGTGAGGTCGGGCAGGAAACGCTCGGCGGTGGCCCCCGGGCGGTTGAGGTAGCAGCGGGCCAGACCGGCGCCCGCGGCGTACACCTCCCCGGTCACGCCGGGCTCGACCGGGTCGAGGTTCTCGTCGAGGACGGCGATCCGGGTGCCCCGGATCGCCCGGCCCACCGGTACGGCGCCCTCGGGAGCGGTCGTACTGGTCCAGCAGGTGGTGAACGTGGTGTTCTCGGTGGGGCCGTAGCCGTTGGTGAAGGTCACCCCGGGGTGGGCCGCGAGCAGCGCGCCCACGTGCGCCGAGGAGACGACGTCGCCACCCGCCAGGACGTGCCGCAGTCCGGCGAACGCCTCCGGCATCGCGTCGACGAGCTGGTGGAAGAGCCCGGCGGTGAGCCAGAGGACACTGACGCCCTCGTCGGCGACGGTCCGGGCCAGCCGTTCGGGCGTCACCTCACCGGGCGGGAAGACCGCGAGGCGGCCACCGTTTCCGAGCGGTGCCCAGATCTCCAGTGTGGAGGCGTCGAAGGCCACCGGGGAGAGCATCAGGAAGGTGTCGGCGGGCCCGAACCGCGCCCAGTCCGGCTGGTCGACGAGGCGGACGATGCCGCGGTGCGGGACGCACACGCCCTTGGGCTCGCCGGTGGAGCCCGAGGTGTAGCTGAGGTAGGCCAGCTGGTCGCCCGTGAGGCGCGGCAAGGGCGACGCGGTGCCGGGATCGGTCGCGGCGAGCTCCTCCTCCAGGCTGTGCACCGGGGTGCCGAGGCCGTCCCAGAGACCGGAGTTGAGCTTGTCGGCCAGCATCAGCCGGGGCCTGGCGTCGGCCAGCACCTTGGCCCGCCAGGTGACGGGCCGGTCGCCGGGCACGGCCAGGTACGCGCCGCCCGCGGTGAGGATGCCGAGCAGCGCGACCACGAGGTCCACGCCCCGCTCGGCGCTCACGACGACCACGTCCTCGTCCCGGACGCCCCGGTCCCGCAGTCGACGGGCCAGCCTGTCGGCGTCCGCCACCAGTTCGCGGTAGGTCGCGACCCGGTCGGCGCAGCTGACCGCGACGGCGTCCGGTGTGCGCTGCGCCTGTCGGCGGATGAGCTCGGTGATGGTCATGCCTGGTCTTCCCCCTGGTGTGAGTCGTCGGCCACGAGCGTCTTCAGCGCCTGGCAGTAGAGGTCGGTGAAGCGGGCGGCCAGGTCGCCGCCGGCCAGGTCGGGGCCGAGCCGGGCGATCAGCTCCAGCTCGTCGCCGAGGGGTCGCCTCGCCACGTCGACCACGATCGGGAAGTCGGTGCGGTCGCTGAACCACCAGTCCTGCACCGTGATGCGGCGCAGGCCCTCCAGCGCGTCGTAGGCGTGGAAGTCGACGTAGTTGAACAGGGCGTCGAACGGCGTGCGGTCGTAGGCGGCCCGCAGCGCCGCCAACGGGTAGCGACGGTGGGCGACCTGGGCCTGTTCGGCCTCGAACACGGCGCGGACCAGCTCTGCGTCCGGGCTCCGCGGGACGGTGACCCGCAGCGGCAGGACGTTCACGAACAGGCCCACGACGTCCTCGCCGCCGTCCCGCTCCGGACGCCCGTGCGTGGCCACTCCGGTGACCACGTCCCGCTCACCGGTCAGTACGGCCAGCGCCGACACGTGCGCGGCCAGGTGGACGCTCTTGCGCGGTACACCGAGCTCGGCGGCCAGCCGGGCGACGCCGTCGACGAGGTCGTCGGTCAGGACCCGCGTCACGTCCGGGTCGAGGAACGGGTCCTCGGGTCCGGGTCGGTCCCCGGCGTGGTCCGGCAGGTTCGGCTGCGGCGCGGAGTCGAGCATGGCACGCCAGTACGCCACGGCCTCGGGGTCCGACGCCGCGTGCCGCTCGAGCGCCACGTAGTCGCGGTAGCTGATCGTCGGTTCGACGAACGCGCGGGGCGATCCGGTCAGTTCGTCGTCGTAGGCGCGGAGCAGGTCCGTGAGCAGCACGGCGAAGCTCCAGCCGTCCGCGATGGCATGGCTCACCGACACGGCGATCGTGTACGAGTCCTGGCCGTGGATCAGCACGTGGCACCGGAGCAGGGGTGCCTGCGCGAGGTCGAAGGAGTGCCACCACTGGGACGCCCACCAGTGCCTGACGGCCTCGGTGGGGTCGACGCCGGCGACCTGGTCGACGGTCAGGTCGACGGTGGCGGACTCGTGCAGCAGCACCGTCGGTTCGGCCTGGTCCACCAGGTCGAACGAGGCCCGGAGCAGTTCGTGCCGGGCGACCAGCCGGTCGAGGGCCCGGGCCAGCGCGTCCCGGTCGAACGGCCCGGTGACCCGGACCGTGGTCAGGTCGTGGTAGAGCGTGGGATCCTCGCTGATCTCGCACTCGTACACGACGCCGACCTGGAGCACCGACGCGGGGTAGCCGTCGACGACGCCCTCGGGGAACAGGGAGCGGTCCGGCTCGGGCAGCGCCGGCACGGGCTGCTCGACGACCACGGGGCCCTCCGCGGGTCGCTGGTCGAGATGGGTCGCCAGCGCGGAGACGGTCGGGTGCAGGAACAGCCCGCGGACGTCCAGGTCCAGACCGGCTTCCCTGGCGCGCGCCACCACGCGCATCGCGCGGATCGAGTCGCCACCGAGCACGAAGAAGTTGTCCTCCGCCTCGACGTGGTCGAGCTCGAGGACCCCGGCCCAGATCGCGGCGAGCGCGGCCTCGGTGGAGGTCAGCGGCTCGGCGGCCGCCGTCCGGCGCCGCCGGGAGGGGGCGGGGAGCGCGTCGCGGTCGAGCTTTCCGTTGGCGGTCAGCGGAAGCGCGTCCAGGAACACGAACGCGGACGGCAGCATCTGGGCCGGCAGGCGGTCGGCGAGCGCCGTGCGCAGGTCGATCGGGTCCGGCTCGGCTCCGGGCGCGGCGACGACGTAGCCGACCAGGGTCGCGTCGCCGGCGTCGGCGCGGATGACGGCCGTGGCGGAACGCACCTGCGCCAACCCGAGCAGCGCCGCCTCGACCTCGCCCAGCTCGATGCGGAAACCGCGCAGCTGCACCTGGTTGTCCATGCGTCCGCAGTAGACGAGTTCACCGTCCTCGCGCAGCACGGCGAGGTCGCCGGTGCGGTACATCCGGCGTCCCGGCGGGCCGAGCGGGTCGGGGACGAAGCGCTGGGCGGTGAGCGCCGGGCGCCCGAGGTAGCCGCGGGACACGCCCGCCCCGCCGACGAACATCTCGCCCTTGACCCCGCGCGGGACCGGATTCATCTCCTCGTCGAGGATGACGATGCGCAGGTCGTCGATCGGGAGGCCGATCGGGCTGGCGGCGCCGAGGGCGTCGGCGGCGGTCATCGGCCGCAGCGTGACGTGCACGGTGGTCTCGGTGATGCCGTACATGTTGACCAGCCGGGGCGCGGCGTCGCCGTAGTGGTCGAACCAGCCGCGCAGCGAGGTGGGTTCGAGCGCCTCGCCGCCGAAGACCACCCAGCGCAGCGCGGTGGGCGGGTACCCGTTCCGCTCGGCCACGGCGGTCAGGTGGCGGAAGGCCGAGGGGGTCTGGTTCAGGACGGTGACCTGCTCCTCGACGAGCAGTCGCCAGAACGCCTCCGGGTCCCGGCTCGTCTCGAACGGGACGACCACGACGCGGCCTCCGTGCAGCAGCGCGCCCCAGATCTCCCACACCGAGAAGTCGAAGCCGAAGGAGTGGAACATGGTCCAGGTGTCGTCGGGGCCGAAGCCGTAGAACGGCTGGGTCACCGCGAAGAGCCTGGTCGCGTTGGCGTGGGTGACCACGACGCCCTTCGGCTTGCCCGTGGAGCCGGAGGTGTAGATCACGTAGGCCGCGGCGTCCGGATCGGTCACCGGCAGGGTCGCGTCGACCTCGGTCGGGTCGGCCACGTCGACGAACGGCGTGGCCCCGACCAGTGCCGCGTGCCGGGCGTGGCCGAGGACGACCCGGCAGCCGGAGTCCGTGAGGGTGTGGGCGAGCCGCGCGGGCGGATAGGTCGGGTCGAGCGGCACGTAGCCGCCGCCGGCCTTGAGGACGGCGAGGATGGCCGTGACCACGTCGACGGTGCGGTCCGTGCAGACGCCGACCAGGGTCTCCGGGCCGACGCCGTGCCCGCGCAGCCGCCGGGCGAGCCGGTCGGCGGCGTCGTCGAGTTCACGGTAGGTCAGGGCACGGACGCCGTCGCTGACCGCGACGCGGTCCGGACCGGCGGCCACCTGCTCGGCGAACAGTTCGTGCAGGCAACGCGCCGGCGCCTCGACCTCGGCCGGACCGAGCAGTCGCGCCGCGGGGCGCGTGGCGTCGAGCGCAACGGCGGTGATCGGGACGTCGGGGTCCGCGACCACGGCGGACAGGATCGTCAGGAACAGGTCGAGGGTGCGCTCGGCGGTGGCCGCGTCGAAGATGTCGGTGTTGAACTCGGCGGTCAGCCGCATGCCCTCGTCGAGCTCGTCGACCTCCATGGTGAGGTCGAACTTGCAGGTGCCGTTGTCCAGCTGAACCGCCTCGACGTCCAGGCCGGCCAGTGCGGCGTGCGGCCGGTAGCGGCCCTGGTAGGCCAGGGCGACCTGGATCAGGGACGCGCGGGACAGATCGCGCTCGGGTGCCAGCTCGTTGACGATCCACTCCCACGGCACGTACTGGTTCTCGTACGCGTCGAGGGAGGCGGTGTACGCCTGGCGCAGCACCTCACGGAAGGGGACCCGGCCGTGCGGGCGCAGCCGCAGCGGAACCGTGTTCGCGTAGAAGCCGAGCAGGCCCTCGGTGCCCTCGGGCCGACCGGCCATCGGGGATGCCACCAGCAGGTCCTCGTCGCCGCCGACCCGGCGCAGCAGGACGCCCAGGGCCGCCAGGAAGACGGCGTACGGGGTGACGCCCTCACCGCGGGCCAGTTCCGTCACCGCGGCGGCCAGCTCCGCGCCGACGGCGCGGCTGACCCGCTGTCCCGCATGGCTCTGAACGGCCGGGCGCGGTCGGTCGGTGGGCCAGCCGAGGGTCAGGGGAACGCCGGCCAGGTGCCGCTTCCACGCGGCCAGGCCCCGGGCCAGCGTGCCGGACTCCTCGAGGTCGCGGTACCAGTGCGCGACGTCCCGGCCGCGCAGGGCGGGCGGCGGCAGCTGCTCGCCGGCGTAGAGGGCGGCGAGTTCGGCGTCCAACAGGTCGAGCGACCAGCCGTCGGTGACCAGGTGGGGCTGGGTCACCAGGAGGAGGTGGTCCTCGGGTCCGAGCCGCATCAGGTGGGCCCGCAGCAGCGGGGCGGACGCCGGGTCGAGCGGACGCCGGGCCTCCTGCTCGGCCCGGGCGAGCGGGTCGGGCTCGCCGCTCAGATCGGTCACGGTCAGCACGTCGGGGAGGTCCTCCGCCGCCACCTCCTCGGCCGAGAGCACACCGTCGCGGAGCACCAGCCGGGTGCGCAGCAGGTCGTGCCGGCGCACGATCTCGTTGAGAGCGGCACGCAGCGCGGGGATGTCCGGCCCGCCTCGCAGACGCAGCGCCGCCGGTACCGTGTAGGCCGCGGCCGACCCGGGATTGAGGTGGCCGGTCATCCAGAGCCGGCGCTGACCCGGCAGCAGGGCCGGCCCGGCCCCGGGGACGGCGGTGACCGGTGGCAGGCCCTCGCCGACCTCGCGGACCGACGAGGCCAGGTCGGGGGCGTCGAAGAACTGGCGCCAGCTCAGCCGGACACCCTGCTCGCGCCGCAGCCGGGCCAGCACCTGGGCGGCCTGCAGCGAGTTGCCGCCGAGCTCGGCGAACCGGTCGAGGGCGCCCACCGGACGAATGCCCAGCACGTCCTCCCATAGCGCCGCCATCGCCTCCTGGGCGGGGCCGACCGGTGCCCGGTAGGGCAGCCCGGCGGGCCGTGAGCCGAGCTCGACCGCGGCGAGTGCCGCCCGGTCGATCTTTCCGTTGCCGTTCAGCGGCAGAGTGTCCAGGCGCACCCAGATCTCCGGCACGAGTTCACCCGGCACCCGCTGGGCGAGCCCGGCGCGCAGCTCGGACGGCTCGTCGTCACAGACGACGTAGCCGACCAGGCGCGGCCGGCTGCCGACCTCCCGCACCAGTGCGGCGGCGGCACGCACGCCGGGCAGCGCGTGCAGCGCCGCCTCGACCTCGCCGAGCTCGATCCGCCGACCGCTGATCTTGGCCTGCCCGTCCCGGCGGCCGAGGAAGGTGAGCCGGCCGTCGGAGTCACGGCGCACCAGGTCGCCGGTGCGGTAGAGCCGCTCCCCGGGCAGGCCCGAGAACGGATCGGGGATGAACGCCGCGGCCGTGGCGGCCGGGCGGCCCAGGTAGCCGCGGGCCAGGCCCGGGCCGCCGATCAGCAGCTCGCCCTCGGTGGTCTCGCGGAGGTCCTCGTCGACCACGTGGGCACGGTGGTTGGGCATCGGCCGGCCGATCGGCGGCGGGCCGTCCTGGGGCCCCGACAGCTCGGCGATCGCGGCGTCCACCGTGGTCTCGGTGGGGCCGTAGCCGTTGAAGAACCGGCGGCCGTCCCGCGTCCACCGCTCCACCAGCTCGCCCGGGACCTGCTCCCCGCCGCACAGCACGGTGCGCAGGCCGGGCAGCCGATCGGGTTCCAGCAGCGCGAGCACGCCCGGGGTGAGGCCGGCCCAGGTGGTGCCGTGCGCCACGATGAACGCGCGCAGCCGCTCCGGGTCGTTGCGGTCCTCGTCGCCGACGAGCCCGATCTCGGCGCCGGCCACCAGGGACACCCAGAGCTCCTGCACCGACGGGTCGAAGCCGAGTGAGGTGTAGCCGAGCACCCGGCTCTGCGGCCCGATGCCGACGACGGTCGCGTCGGTGACCGCGTACTCGACCAGGCTGCCGTGCGTGATGAGCACGCCCTTCGGCCGGCCCGTGGAACCGGAGGTGTACAGCACGTACGCGAGGTGGTCCGGCCCGGCCGGGCAGGGTGCCACGGGGGCGGCCGGCCGCGCCGCGTCGACGTCCAGCAGGGCGACCTCGGCCGGGTCGAAGAGCTGCGCGGTGCCGGCGTCGACGATCACGGTGGCGATGCCGGCGTCCTCGAGCGTCTCGCGGAGCCGGGCGCGTGGGTGCGCGGCATCGAGCGGCACGTACGCCGCCCCGGACAGCAGCACCCCGAGGGCGCCGACGACCATGCCCGGACTGCGGCGCGTGCACAGCCCGACACGGTCCTCGGGGCCGAGACCGGCGGCCCGCAGCTCCGCGGCCACGGCCGCGGCCGCCTCCACCAGGTCCGCGTAGGTCAGCACCTGGTCCCACTGCCGGACCGCGACGGCGTCCGGGGTCGACCGTGCCCGTGCCGCGACCAGGTCCCCCACGGTGGTCGTGACCGGATACGGGAGTTGCGCGGGCACTCCCGCTGCGATTGCTACCTCGGTCATCGACCGCTCCCTCGTGTGATGTGCTTGTGTCTCGTCCGGCTCGCGAGGCGGGCCGCTAGTTCAGGCCGGCCGGAGCCTCGATCAGGGCCTTGAGCGCACTGAGGTACTGGACCGCGTCGCGCCCGTTCAGGACGCGGTGGTCGTAGACCATGCTCACCAGGGCCACCTTCGACGGCGTCACCTCGCCGTCCTCGTCGAGGACGAGCTCGGTGTGCGTCGCGGCCAGGCAGACCACGGCGCTCTGGCCCGGGAAGACGATCGGGCCGGCCGTCACCACACCGGGATCGGTGTGCAGCGAGAGCATGATGTTGGCGTCGGCGAGATCGGCCTCGGCGAAGCCCTCCGCCGCGGCCTTGGTGCGGAACTCCAGCAGCGTGTCGGCGATCTCGGCCACGGACTGGACCTCGGCCTTGCCGACGACGGGGACGAACAGGCCCGCGCCCGCGTCGATCGTGACGCCGATCCGGGCGGTCTCGGCCAGGCGCACGGTGCCGCCGTCCCAACCGGTGGCGTAGCAGAGCGGGAACTGCTCCCGCAGCCGTGCCATCGCCTTGACCACGAGCTCCGGCAGGCCCACGAGGGTGCCGCTCTCCTTGCCGAGCCGGCGTGCGTGCTTCTGAGCGGCGGCCACCTCGACCTTGACCGCGACGAACGCCGACGGGACCGTGCGGTGCGACTCGGTCACGACGGCGGCGACCGCCTGCTGGATGCGCGACAGGGCGAAGCCGTCCGTGGCGGGCTGACCCCGATCGGCGAGCAGGGCCTCCACGTCCTCGCGGCGCACCACACGCCTGCCCAGCGACCGCAGCCGCTCGTGGTCGATGCCCGCGGACTTGGCCAGTTCCCGCGCGGAGGCGGTCAGCACGACCTCCGCATCGGGCTCGGGTGCCACGACGGCGCGGGCCGCCGCCTCGGCGGCGAACGCCTCCCGCTCCTGCTCGGTGGCGAAGACGTGCGCGATGACGTCGCCGACGCGGCAGGTGCCGCGCTCCTGCACGACCCGGTGGACGTGTCCGTCCTGCTCGGCCTCGAAGTCGACGGCCGACTTGGAGGTCTCGACGACCGCGATCACGTCGCCCGCGCTCACCCACTGTCCGTCGTCGACGAGCCACTCGGTGAGTTCGTACTCGGTGTCGTTGTTGTTCAGCTTGGGGAGGGCTATCTCAGTCATCGGCCAGGCTTCCTCTCACGGTGTCACGGATGGTCTCGGCCTGGACCAGCACCTGCCGCTCCAGGTGGGACGCCGTCGGCACGACGCTGTCCGCGGAATGGACGAGCCGCACGGGACCGGCCAGCTCGCCCCAGAGGCACTCGTGCAGCCGGTGGGCGATCTCGGCGCCCCAGGTGCCGCCGGCGGTGCTCTCCTCGACCACGAACACCTGGCGGCCGCGCACCACCGGCAGCAGCGGGTCGAGGTCGACGGGGTGGAGCCGGGAGGGGACGAGCAGCCGGCAGACGATCTCGTCCTCCAGCAGCAGCTCCCGAGCTGCCGCCAGCGCCCGGTGGGTGATCCCGCCCGGGAGGATCAGGACGCAGTCCGCGGCCTGCGGCTCGTCGGCGTAGTAGACGTGCGCGGTCGAGCCGCCGAGCGTCTCGTAGCGGAAGATGTCGTCCACGACGCCGTCGGCGTACATGCGCTGCGTGTACAGGACCTTGTCCTCGAAGAGCATGCACGGCTCGCCGCGGTCGAAGGCCTCGGTCAGCAGTTCGGCGTTGTCCCGGAACGGCGAGAGCTCGTAGACGCTCAGCCCGGGTATCCCGATGAAGTGCTTCTGCAGGCTCTGACTGTGCGTCGGCCCGTAGCCGCGGCCGCCACCGGTGGGGCAGCGCACGATCAGCCGCATCGGCACGCGGCTGCCGAACATCGTGGTCGACTTGCTGGCGAAGTTGAGGATCTGGTCGAAGCCGAGCGCGACGAAGTCGCTGAACATGATCTCGGCGATCGCCTTCCGGCCCGCCAGGGCCAGCCCACCCGCGACCCCGAGAAGCGCGCCCTCGCTGATCGGCGTGGTCAGCACCCGGTCCGGGTACGCGTCGGTCAGGCCGCGGGTGATCTTGAACGCCCCACCGTAGGGGTCGTGCACGTCCTCACCCAGCAGGTACGTGTCCTGGTGCGCCGCGAACACCGTGTGCAGCGCGTGGTTCAGGTTCTCGGCCACCCGCTCGCTCATGACGCCTCCCAAACTGAGGACGGACGCGCGCTGACGTCCGCGACCACGTCCTCGATCCGCTGCGACGCCCTGGCGTCGAGCTCGCTGAAGCGCACGCCGAACGCCGCCGCGTACGCCGGATACCAGTCGTTCAGCTGGGCCGCGCGGCGCTCCGCCTCGGGCCGGGCGTCGTCGCCCTTGCTGTGCGGGCCGACGCGGTGCGTGCGGAACTCCACGACCAGCGGCTCGCCCTCGGCGCGCACCCGCGCCACCAGCGGCGCGAGTTCGCCCCGGATCCGCGTCACGTCCACGCCGGTGACCAGGTGGTGGCGCACGCCGAACGCGGCGGCGCGTCCGGCGATGGTGCCGGCCATCTGCTGTCCGGTGGGCGTGGACTGGGCGATGCCGTTGTTCTCGACGACCACCAGCAGCGGCAGCCGCCACAGGGACGCCAGGTTCAGCGCCTCGTAGACGGAGCCTTCGCCCCAGGTGCCGTCGCCGATGTAGGTCAGGGCCAGCCCCTCGGAGCCGGAGCGACGCAGGTGCAGGGCCGTGCCCACGGCCACCGGCAGGCTCTCGCCCTGCACGCCGGTGGACATGTAGCGGTCCCGCAGGATGTGCTGGCTGCCACCGACGCCGCGGCAGACCGCGCCCTCACGGCCCATGATCTCGGCCAGCAGGCCGGGCACGTCGCCGAACCTGGCCAGGTAGTGGCCGTGGCCGCGGTGGTTGCTGAAGACGTAGTCCTCGGCGGTCAGCAGAGGTTCGAGCGCCACCGGCACGTACTCCTGCCCGAGGCAGGTGTGCGTGGTCCCGTGCAGTTCGCCGCGCCCGAACAGGTCGAGCAGCCGCGCCTCGAAGTGACGGATCAGCAGCATCCGCTCCAGGTCGGCGTCCTCGACGGAGGTCAGCGGGATGGTCATGGCATCTCCTCGGCGACCGCGCGGGCCAGCCCGTCGACGTCCGCGATCGCCAGGTAGGCGCGCAGGTTCAGGCGCACCCCGAAGCGGTCCTCGATGCCGGTGAGCAGCTGCAGCGCGTTGAAGCTGGTCCAGGTGCCGAGACGGTCGAAGCGGGCCGCTCCGCGCACCTCGTCCGGGGTGCTGCCGGTGACCTCGGCGATCAGGTCGACGAGTGGGTCGTGGATCTCAGGCATCGATCAGCTCCGCCTCTCCGTTGAGGGTGATCCAGGCCGGCCGCAGATCCGGTGCCGGCTCGAGGGACAGCTCGTAACGGCGCACGCCCTCGGCCGGCTCCTCGGCCGCCACGAAGCCGGTGCTCCGGTAGAACTCGCCGGCCAGACGGTTGCGGCCGGTGGGCCGGAAGAGCGCGACCAGCCGGCCGACGCCCTCGTCGCGCGCGAGGTCCGCGACGTGCTGGAGGGTGGCCTGCTCCACACCGCGGGAGAAGGCCCGGCAGCTGAGCACGAAGTTCTCGATGACCCAGTGGTCCGCGAACTTGGCGATCCACAGGCCGCCGACGATGCCCTCGCGGCCGAAGCGGTCCGCCACGTCGACGCCGAGCACCAGGCGGGCGTCCGGCTCGACGGCATCGGGGTCGGCCTCGGTGCCCATGGCGGTGAACTGGTTGGTGCGCAGGCACAGCTGGTTGAGCCTGGGCATGCTGAACTCGTCGCCCGGCGTGACGGTCACCCGCAGGTCGAGCTCGTGCAGGTAGGCGTCGGCCGACTCGAACTGCGCCGAGAAGCTCTCGCGCTGGGCACGCGAGCGGTAGAGCTCGGTCCGCTCGGTGTCGGTGCGGGTGACGCTCAGGGTGTCGAAGAAGCCGCCGTCCAGGAGGGCGGCGGTGTGCTCGGCGGGTTCCTCACCGAGCTGGACGACGCGCACCTCGGGCAGCCCCCGACGTACCAGGCCGCACTCGAAGGAGCTGTCGTCGAGGAAGACCATGGACGCGAGCCCGATGTTGAGCCGGTCGGCGAGGCCGGCGATGTTGCGGTCCTTGGGATCCCAGTTCACCGCCCAGGCGACCACCTCGTCCGCGCCCAGCTCCATCTCGGGATGGCGGGCGAAGACCTCCTCCACCACGGCCGCGTCGTTCTTGCTGCACACGGCGACGATCACGCCCTGGCGGCGCAGGGCACTGACCCGGCGCTGGAGGTCGGTGTAGCAGTTGCCCGGGTAGCCTCCGCCGAGCTTGATGCCGGTCGGACCGTCGTCGCCGACGACCCCGCCCCACAGGGTGTTGTCCAGGTCGAGCACCACGCACTTGCTCGACAGGCCCGCGGCGGTCCGGCAGAACCGGGCCGCCAGATCGGCGAAGCGGCGCTCGACCCCGAACGACCAGGCCATGCTGGCGTACCGGTCCAGGCGGGCGTCGCGCAGCGGGCCCTGGTGGTCGACCAGGTCGGCCTCGAAGTCGAGCACGTGGATCGAGTCCCGCGCCTCGGCCAGCGCGAGCAGGGAGTCGTTGAGTCCGCGCCACAACCGGGCCAGCCGCGCCCGGGTCTTGTAGGCGATGACGCTCCCGCGCTCGTCGGCGCTCAGCGGCACGGTGTGCGTCAGGACCAGGCCCCGGGCGCGCTCCGCGTAGCCGGTGACCGCCTGCTCGAACAGGCGCAGGCGCCCGTCGACGGCCGCGGACAGCGCGGACAGGTCCGTCGGGTCCCAGGTGAGCGGCAGGAACGCCCGGTCGTGCAGCACGCACAGGGTCACGTCGGCGTCGAAGGCGGCGAGCGCCGAGTCCGGGTCGCTCAGTTCGACGTTCAGCTGGTCGAAACCGACCGTGTGGATGGTCGGCGCGACACCGGAGCGGATCAGCTCGGCGCGCAGCAGCGGCACCACTCCGTCCGCGGTGAACGTGCCGGTGAGCGCGACGCGCTGGGGCCGCAGGGCACCGCCGAGGCGCTCGGCCGGGATGTTCGCGAGCAGGCGTCCGGCGGACGCGAGTTGGACCGGGTCGGTCACCTCACTGAGGTCCGCCAGCAGCTCCGGGTCGTCAGGGGCGTCGGGCTGGGTGAGCCGACGCAGGCGGGCGAGCAGGCTCTGGTTCTCCAAGGGTCTCGTCCCCTCTCGTGGTCAGATGGTCAGCAGCGTGCACAGCCAGTGCATGCCGCTCCCCGTGCTGGTCAGCGCGACGATGTCGCCCTCTGCGAGCTCTCCGGCGGCCAGCTGCCGTTCCAGGCTCAGCAGTTGGTCGGCACAGCCCACGTGGCCGTGCTCGGCCGCCAGCTCGGTGTTGGTGCGCTCCAGGGGGAGGCCGAGGTCCTTGGCCAGTTCCGCGAAGGCGTTGACGTTGTCGTGGAAGTGGAGCAGCCGGGCCAGGTCGTCGACCGCGATGCCGGCCCGGGCGCAGGCCCGCTCGACGATCTCCCGGTTGCGGTTGCGGATCGTGGAGACGAACGCGAACATCCGGCGCAGGTCGTCGGCGAAGAAGTCCTGCAGACGGTCCGTCGGGCTGAGCACCCGCGGCCGCTCGTGGTCACCCCCGCCGAACGGCCGGGCGGCGCCACCGGTCTCCATGCGCATGAAGTCGGCGTACCGTCCGTCGGTCAGCGTCTCGGTGAGCATCCAGCGGCAGCGCGGATGGTCGCGGCGCACGACCGCCGCCGCGGCGCCGTCCGAGAAGATGCTCGTGTTGATCTCCATGCGGTTCCAGTAGGGTTCGCAGACCCGGTTGGCACCGATGATCAGGGCCGTGTCGTAGTCGGGATGCGTGGCGAACCGGCCGCCGACCAGGTCGAACGCGGCCACGCCGCCGCCACAGGCCTGACCGAGCAGCACGGCCTCGGCGTCGTACGCCTCCAGCCGGGCCGCGGTGGAGGCGGCGGCGTCCCAGTACAGGTACTCGGACAGGTCCGACATGGCCAGCACGACGAGGTCGACCTCGGACGCCGCGACCGCGGCGCGTTCGAGGGCGAGTCGCCCGGCCTCCACGGCGAGGTCGGTGAGCCCGACCCCGTCCGCGGCGCGGTGGAAGCGACGGTAGCCCCAGGACCGGACCCGCTCGACGTCGGCGGTGAACTCCGGCACCACCGGGTCCACGTCCACCGGTTCGCCCAGGGTGTGGGCGAGGGAGACGATGCCGAAGGACATGGCTCACCCACCCGCTTCCACGACGGCGCGCACCCGGGTGCGCGGATGCCACTCGCGTGCGTCGATTCCCGCCAGGAAGTCGACGGCGACCGCGTTGTGTTCGGTGCGACGCGCCGTCAGCACCAGGTCGGTGCAGCCGCTGCGGTCGGCCAGGTCGGCGAGTTCGGCGAGCACCAGGTCCTCGGTGCCCTTGCCCAGCACCGGGCAGGAGAGCGAGAAGACCGACACCCGCATCTCCCGGCCCGAGACCTGGTAGCCGACCGCGCCGGAGACGCCGTAGTCACCCAGGCGGTCGCGCACGCGGATGCCCAACGTGGAGCCCGCGAAGTCGACGAGCTCCGCCCGGGACAGCCGCGCGCCCATGGTGAAGTCCTTGGCGCGCTCGACCACGTCGACGAACTTCGGCACCTCGGACTCGGTGACCGGCACGCAGTCGACCTCCGTGCGCAGACCGGTGACGAAGTCGGCCAGGGTGACCGACCGCGGATCCGTGTCCGACGCGGCGGACGGCGTCAGGCCGTGGTCCGCGTCGGCGTCCGGCATCGACACGGGCATGCGGTCCAGCACGCCCGCCCGGTGCAACGCCCAGATCCACGGCTCGTCCGGCCCGACGCCGACGGCCGCGGCCGCCCGCTGCAACCCGCCCGGCGCGGATTCGGACTCGGACTCCGGCGTCTGCGACGCGACGACGAGTCGCACCGAGCGCTCGAGCGCCACGCCGAGTTCGTCCTCGAGTTCGACGTCCGCACCGGTCCGGGCCAGCTCGGCCCGCTCGCGCACGGCCACGCGCAGCCCGGCCCGGCGCAACGCCGGCAGCTGCTCCGCGACCCAGTCGGACGCCATGCCGTCGGTCTCCACCACGACCGCCCGCCAGGTCGCCCCGAGCCGCGCCCGGAGCAGACCGCCCACCTGGCGGCCGAGTTCGGCGAAGACCTCCTCGGAGTACGGGATCTTCGCCAGCCGGTAGAGGGCCGGGCGGTGCGCCGCACGGGACCCTACGGCACGCACCGCCTCCTCCGCGTCGGCGACGCACGCCACGGGGCTCGCGCCCAGCCGACGGCGCACCTGCTCCCGCGCGGCGGTCGCCGAGGCGACGACGCCCCGCGGATCGGTCCCGTCGCCCACCCCGAAGGGCCGCTCCTCCGGAATGGCGGGCAGGACGAACACCAGGCCGGCACCCCACCGTTCGGCCGCGCCCAACGCCGTCTCGGCCAGCGCCGGCAGGTCGGCGGCGGGCACCTCCTCCAGCCGCGGCGCCACCACCAGCACGTCCGGCACCGACCGCGCGATCGCGCCCTGATCGTCGAGGCACTGCTGAACGATCTGGTTGTAGGACCCGAGGGTGAACTCCGGGGTCAGCCCGGCGTCGGCGAGCTGGACGCCGAGGTAGGGCAGCAGGGGGTCGACGGTGTAGCTGGCGAGCAGGGCCACGCGCAGCGCCGCGGGGCGCTCCGCGGCGGCCCGCCGCCATCGCGTCCGCGCGGCGGCCGGCGCCTCCGGCGCGACGATCACCGGCCTGGTCACACGCTCACACCCTTGTCGCGCAGGGCCTTTCGGAGCGCGCCGATCGTGGTCACGTCCTTCATCTCCTGGTAGCTGAAGGAGAGCCCGAAGGCCTCCTGGAGCGACACCAGGAGCTGTACGTGCCGCAGGCTGGTCCAACTGCCCAGGGTGTCCGGGCCGGCGTCGTCGGTGAGCTCCTCCGGCTCCACCTCCAGCACACCCGCGACCACCTCGTCGAAGTCCTCACTCATGCGCCCGCCCCACTTCGCTCGGCAGGGGCAGTCGCCCATGCGCGCCTCTCGATGACTCGCTCGCTCCGCTCACTCATGCCGCTCCCTCCGTCCGGCGCAGGCTGAGCGGACGCATGTCCTGCCAGACCCGCTCGATGTGGTCGAGGCAGTCCTGCTGCTCGCCGGTGACGCCGGTGTCGCGCCAGCCGGCCGGTACCTCCCGGCTCTCCGGCCAGATCGAGTACTGCTCCTCCTCGTTGCGGACCACCCGGAAGCGGCGCGGCGACTCGGCGAACTCCGCCCCTGCGGCGGCCGTGGTCGAGACGGTGTCGGACATCGTTGACCTCCTGTCAGCCGACGTGCGGCGCGGCCGCTGCGTCGATTCCGGACGGGACGGACTCGGCGGCGGAGGCGGACTCGTCCGCGTCCACCGGCACGAAGTCGGGGATGAGCTTCTCCACATCGCGCACCGCCGGCACGGCGAAGGCCACCGCCGTCACGACGATGCCGACCACGCCGACGAGCACGCAGAGCAGGCCCATGCCGGAACCGGGACCGGTGCCCACCATCCAGCCGAAGGCCCGCGACAGCGCGTGACCGGGCTCCATCCCGGGCAGGAAGACGTCCTGGGCCAGCGGCGCGGCACCGATCAGGCCGATCGGCACGGCCATGTCCTCGATGAACTGGCGGGCCGCGAAGACACGACCCTGGATCTCGGGGGCGACCTTCTCCTGCCAGATCGCGTTGCCGTAGCCGTCGATGACCGGGATGCAGCCGTGGATGACCACCATCGCGATGCCCCACAGGAACAGGTTGTCGGCCACGCCGAAGACGATCCGGCCGACCACGCTGAACGCCAACATGGCCAGCAGGAGCCTGCGCATCTTGTTGTTCGTGGGCTTGAGCACGCCCATGAGCACCGCGCCGAGAACGCCGCCGACCGCACCGATGGTGAAGGCCAGACCGGTGATGCTCTCGTCCGACTTGACCAGCAGCAGCGGCATCAGCACCGCGTAACCCATGGCCGCGAGCAGCCCGACCATGAACATCAGGATCTCCAGGCCCACCAGCGCGGAGCGCCCGCGGATGTAGCGCAGGCCGAAGAGGGAGTCCTGCCACAGGCTGGAGGCCTGCGCCTCGGCCGCCTTCGGCGTCGGCGGGACCGCGACCAGGAACACCGTGCCGATCGCGACCACGTAACTGAGGACGTCGATCACCAGCACCGGACCGATGGTGGTGACGGTCAGCAGGGCGGCGGCGACGGTGGGCGCGAAGATCGACGGCGCGAAGCGCACCACGGAGATCATCGCGTTCGCCCGCGGCCAGGCGCCGCGGTCCATCATCTGCGCGATCATGGCCGCGTAGGCCGGCCCCTGGAAGGCCAGCAGCGCGCCGGTCAGGGCGTTCGCGAGGAAGATCTCCCACGGCTTGGCCGCGCCCAGCTCGAAGCAGAGCAGCAGCCCCGCGGTCACCACCATCGAGCCGACATCGCTCAGGACGATGGTCACGCGGCGGTTCCAGCGGTCGATCAGGGCGCCGGCCAACGGGCTCACCAGCACCGTCGAGCCGAACGAGGCGAACAGCAGCAGCGCGTTGTCCATGGCGCTGCCCGTGCCGTTCCACATCCAGATGCCGAGCGCGAAGCTCGTCATCCGGGTGCCGACGGCGGAGAAGAGCTGTCCGAGCCATATGACGGTGAACGCGGCGAAGCCGTCAGGACGTCGTTTGAGCATGAGTACTCCCATCGAGGACTGCGTCAGTCGCCGGAGGCGAGCCGGAGCAGAGTGCGGTGAACGAGGCCGGCCAGGCGCTCGACGGTGCTCGGCCGGTGGATCGCGGGGTCGAAGACCAGCTCGACGCGCAAGCGGTCGGCGACGACCGTGCCGACCACGTCCAGCAGGAACGGCCAGGGCGCGTCCGGGTCCTGCTCGGAGCCGAGCGGGCCGTGGCAGATGTCGAAGGCGGCCGCGCCCGTGGGCACCTCGTCGAAGCCGAAGGCGCCCATGTAGTTGACGGTCACCTCGGGCGCCGGCAGCGCCGCGAGCTGCGCCCGGGTCTCCTGGTCGGCGTAGCGCAGCACTCCGTAGCCCACGCCGCCGCGCGGCACACTGCGCAGCCGCCGGGCGATCGCCGTGGCGGTCTCGGCGTCGGAGCCGTCCTCGGGCAGGGTCAGCCGGACCGGGTAGAGCACCTGGAACCAGCCCACGGTGCGGGACACGTCCAGGTCGGGCAGGATCGCGCCGCGCCCGTCGCCGGTGGTGCCGATCAGGTGGTCGGGCCGACCGGTCCAGTCGGCGAGCATCCGGCCGGCGATCCACACCAGCAGCTCCGACATGGTCACGCGCCAGCTCCGGGCGCGGCGGCGCACGGCGGCGGTCTGTTCCACCGTCAGGACCACCTCCTGCGCGGTGATCGCGCCGAGCCGGGGACGGCCCGGCGCGTCGACCGGCACCGGCCGCGTCCGCCCCGCGCCCTGCTCCAGCCAGAAGCCGAGCTCGTCGCGGCAGGAGCCGTCGCGGGCGAGCTCCGCCAGACGCTCGGCCCAGGTCAGGTAGGCGGTGGTCTTGGCGGGCAGCGCCCCACCGGTCACCAGCGTGCCCAGGTCCTCCAGGAGCAGCGCCCGGGAGACGCCGTCGGTGACCAGGTGGTGCGGCAGCAGGAGCAGCCGGTCCGGCTCCGCCGGGCCGAGCTTGAGGTGGACGGCGCGCGCCGACGGCCCTTCGGTGAGGTCGAGGGACCGCTGCCGCTCGGCCACCAGGGCGTCCACGGCGCGGGTGCGCTCGTCGTCGGCCAGCCCGGACAGGTCGTGGCTCTCGAACGGCACGGCCGACTCGCCCTGCTCCTGGCGCTGCCGCCACGGGCCCTCGGCCCGGTCGGTGAACCGGAGCCGCAAGGCGTCGTGATGGTCGGCGAGGGTCCGCACGATCTCCGCGAGGCGCGCCGGCTCGACCGGCTCGTTGAGGCTCAGGTAGTACGGGTGGTTGAAGTGGTCGGGGCGGGACATGTCCGCCGCGATCAGTTCGGTGAACCAGGTCTGCGCCGGCGTCAACGGCCCCTCGCCCTGGACCAGGCCCTGCTCGGCGGCGACGGTCGGTGCGGTCCGACCGCTCGCCATCTGCGCCACGGTGGGTCCGGCCGCCACACCCCGCGGTGTGAGCTCGATCCCCACGGCATTGGCCCGCGCCACCAGGCGCATCACGCTCAGCGAGTCGCCTCCGACCTCGAAGAAGTCGTCGTCCCGGCCGATGCCGTCCACGCCGAGCAGCTCGGCGACGATCGCCGCGAGGGCGCGCTCGGCGTCGGTGCGCGGCCCGTCGCCGGCTCCCGTGCGGCGGCCGCCGGCGACAGCGTCGCGCAGGGCCTGCAGGCGGTCCGGCTCGGCCCGCAGCTTCTCCCAGTGCGGGGCGCTGACGGCGTGCCGCTCGCCGATCGTGTCGGCGACCCACGCGCCCACCCAGGTGCCGTCGCCGTCGCGCAGTTCGACGACGTCGACGGACGGCAGCGCTGCGCAGGCCAGGGCCAGACGGTCGGTGAGAGCGCCGAAGAGGCCGGTCCAGTCCGGCGCGTCGAACGGCGCCGGTGCCGGTCGGATCGCCACCGTCACGGGGGCGTCCCGGGTCGCCAGCAGTGCGCACAGGTCGCGCAGACGGTGCTCCAGGTCGAGCGAGGCGCCGATCAGGGAGCGCCCCGGCGTCACCCAGTCCGCCCAGCAGAGCACGGCGACGACGGGCTCGCCCGCGGTCGCGGTGATCGCCCGGAACAGGCGGCCCGGAGGATCGGCCACCAGCGCCGCGACCGGCGCGGGAGCGGTCAGCGCATCACTCCACAGCCGCAGCGCCTCACGCAGCCCGGCCGCCTCGCCGGAGAGGGCGACGTGCACGACGGCGGCGTCGGCCGCCGGGGTCGCGCCCGCGTCGGCGAGCGCGACGGGGGCGTCCGCGTCCGCGGTCAGCTCGGCGAGGGCCTCGACGTACTCCGCCAGCAGCGCCTCGGCGGTCGCCGCGCGGTAGTAGTCGCTCCGGTACTCGAGACCCACCTCGATCCGGTCCTCGGCCGTCGACACGTTGAGGAACAGGTCGAAGTCCGCGCCGCCGGTCGGCACCGGAAGCTGCTCCACCGCCAGGCCGGGCATCGACAGGGCCTCGTCGGACAGCTCGGCCAGGTTGAACGCGCACTGGAACACCGGGTGGCGATCGGTGTCGCGGGGCAGGCGCAGCGCCTCGACGATGCGCGCGAACGGGACCTCGGCGTGGCGCTGGGCGTCGATCGCCGTACGGTGCACCCGGCGCAGCACCTGCCGGACCGACGGACGGCCCGTCAGCTCGACCCGCATCGGCAGGAGGTCGGTGAAGCAACCGATCAACTCCTCGCACTCGGCGCGACCTCGACCGGCCGACGGCACGCCCACGACGACGTCGGGCCGTTCGATCCGCCGCCCCAGCATCAGGGCGTATCCCGCGAGCAGGACGGCGAACGGGGTCACGCCCTCGGTGCGCGCGATCGCCCGGACCGCCTCGCTCAACTCGCCCGACAGCTCCCGGTCGAGCCGGCCGGCCTTGCCGGCCGCGCGGCCCTTGCCCGCCTTGATCTGCTCACGCGGCGGGGTGCTGGCCGCGGGCGCGTCGCCGAGGGCACGTCGCCAGTAGGCCAGGTGCGCCTCGTGCTCCGGGCCGGCGAGCAGGTCCTGCTGCCAGGCGGCGAAGTCGGCGAACTGGATCGCCTGCTCGGGCAGCACCACGTCGCCGTCGGCGTAGCGGGTAGCCAGTTCGCCCAGCAACAGTTCCCACGACGAGTTGTCGCAGATGATGTGGTGCATGCCGATCAGCAGGTGGTGCTCGGCGTCGCCGGCGCGCACCAGCTGGAGGCGCAGCAACGGGCCCTGCTCCAGGTCGAAGTGGTGCCTGGCGTGGCGGCGCAGCAGGCTGCGCAGCATGGTGGCGCGGTCGTCGTCCTCCTCGTCGGACAGGTCGGCCGGCTTCACCCAGCAGTCCATGCTGTCGCGGACGTCGAGGAAGGGCCGGCCGTCGCGCTCGACGAAGACCGTGCGCAGGATCTCGTGCCGGGCCACGATGCCTTCGAGGGCCCGGCGCAGCGCCTTGGTGTCCAGCTCTCCGCGCAGGACCGCGGCGAACATGGTGTTGTGCCGGGTGTGGTCGTCACCGAGCCGGCCCAGCGCCCACAGCCGCTCCTGCGTGGAGGAGGCCGGCAGCTCGCCGTCCCGGGCCACGCGCGGGATCCCCGCCCCACCGTCCGCGGCGGCCACGAGCTTCGCCAGGCCCGCCACGGTCGGCTCGGTGAAGAAGTCGAAGAGCGTGACGGTGGCGCCGAAGTCGGTCAGCACCCGGGACAGCAGCCGGGTGGCGAGCAGGGAGTGCCCGCCGAGACCGAAGAAGTCGCTGGTCACCCCGATCTCGGCGGGCAGCCCGGGCAGCTCGCGCCACAGGTCGGCCAGCCGCCGTTCCAGGGGAGTGCGCGGGGCCACGACCTCGCCGTCGGAACCGGTCCCCGGGCCGGCGGGCGTGGCCCGCTCCAGCACGGCGGCCGGCGATCCCAGGTGCTCGCCCAGGTAGGCCGCCCGCTCGGGCCCGGGCTCCGCGCCGATCCCGGCCAGGGTGCGCAGCCGCTGCGCCACGAGCGTGCCGAGCGCGGCGAAGTACTCGGCGGTGTAGGGGACGTGACCGAGCCGCTCGGCCGTCTCGTCGTAGACCTCGGACACGTCGCGGGTGTCGGCCCAGACGGCGTGCACGTTCCGCGTCCGTGCGGCGAGCAGCGCCAGGCGGTCGTCGAACCGCGCGAAGAGGTGCCCCAGCTCCTCTTCGGGTCCGGGGCACACCACGACCAGGACCGGTCGCCCGGCCTGGGCGAGAGCCGCCTCGAAGTCGCCCATGACGCGTTCCAGCACCGGCGCGGGGTCGCCCTCCACCCCGCGCAGCCAGTCCTGCCAGCGCACCAGCAGCACGTCCGCCGCCCGTGCGCCGCCGCCCAGCAGGTGCTGGACGACCTGGCCGTAGGGTGCGGAGTCCAGCTCGACCGGGGTGCGGGTCACCTCCAGCCACATCCGCAGCGGATCGAAGACCGGTTTGACGGTGAAGGTCGAGGCGACGGCCACGCGAGCGCGGCGCAGCGTCGAGAGCTCGTCCACGGCCACGGACGGGTTCGCCGCGAGATCCGCGAGGATCGCGCGCAGGTCGGTCGCGGCCTGCTCGGCCGTCTCCGCCAGGTAGAGGTCCGCGTTGTACCCGAGTACGACCGACAGCTGGCCGTCGTGCCGGGTCATGGTGAGGAAGAGGTCGAAGTCGGTCTCGTCCGTGTCGACGTCCTCCAGCGCCAGGCTCAGCCCTGCCGCCGTCCACCGCTCGTCGTCGCCCTCGGCGAGGCTGACCATGATCTGGAACAGCGGGTTCTGGCTCGGGTCGCGCGGCGGGGCCACCTCCTCCACCACCCGGGTGTACGGCGCGTCCTGATGGGCGTTGGCCTCGCTGATCCGGCGGTGGGTGGCCCGCACGAGGTCGGTCACGCTGGTGGCGCCGGGTGCGTCGACGCGCAGGACCAGCATGTTCGCCAGGGAGCCGATCAGCTGCTGGAGCTCGGGCTTCGGACGGCTCGCGGACGGCATGCCGAGGAGCACCGACTCCTGGCCGGTGGCCCGTCGGACCAGCATCGCCACGGCCGACAGCACCACGGCGTTGAGCGTCACCCCCGCCCGGCGGGCCAGGGCGGCGACGCTCTCCAGCTCCTCCGGCGGGACGACGAACTTGAGCTGCGCGCCGCGGTGGGTCTGGATCCGCGGCCGCGGGCGGTCCGAGGGCAGCGTCGACCGCGTCGGAGCGCCCGCCAGCCGTTCGCGCCAGTACCCGAGCTGACGGTCGAGCACCTCGCCCGTCAGCCTGCGCCGCTCCTCGGCCACGTGCTCGGTGAAGCTCGTGACCAGGGCCGGGGGCGGTGAGCCGGCGCCGACCGCGGCGCCGTAGCAGGCCGCGAGGTCGCGCGCGAACACGGTGGCGGACGTGGCGTCGAAGACGATGTGGTGGGCGACGACCGTCAGCAGGTGCTCGTCCGGTCCGACGACCGTCAGCCGCAGCGCGAGCAGCGGTCCGGCCTCCAGGTCGAACCTGTGCCCGGCGAGGGGAGCCCCGTCGTGCTCGTCGTCGCGGAGCAGCGGGACGCGCACCTCGTCGCGGACCGTCTGCACCGGCACGTCGTCCTTGAGGGAGAAGACCACGCGCAGCGCGTCGTGACGGGCGACCACGGCGTCCACGGCGTCACGCAGCGCGGCCGTGTCGAGCGGCCCGTGGATCCGCAGTGCGAAGGGGATGTTGTACGCGGTGCCGCCCGGCTCCAGACGGTCCAGGAACCAGAGCTGCTCCTGCGTGAACGAGAGCGGCTTCTCCGGTTTGGCCCGCATCGACCGCAGCCTGGCCTCGAACACCTTGCGCTGCTCCGGGGAGAGCGCGGCGATCTGCTGCGTCAGGTTCTCGGTGCTCATGCCGTCTCGCCCCTCACTACGTCCCAGACGGCCGCTGGGTCGTCGGTCAGAAACATGTGCCCGCCCTTGATCGGGGCGAGGTGGAACGCCTCGGTGGTGTAGTCGGCCCAGCACTCGACGTCCGCCACGGTGGCGAACTCGTCCTCCGTGCCGACCAGCGCGGTGATCGGCGCCGGGAGCGGCGTGGCCAGCTCCGCCGGGTACAGCTCGCACGCCTCGGTGTCCGCCCGGACCACGGGCAGGATCAGGTCGAGCAGGTACGGGTCCGCCAGCAGCTCGTCCGGTACGCCGCCGAGAGCGACCAGCCACTGCCGCAGGCCCGCCTCGTCCAGCGCGTGCACGCGGGTCCGCTCGATGCGGGACGGGGCCCGGGTGGCGGACACGAACACCTGCCGCGGCGCGCGCCCCAGCGCGACCAGCTCATGGGCCACGTCGAAGGCGAGCAGCCCACCGAAGCTGTGACCGAACAAGGTCACCGGCTCCTCGAACTGCCCGGCGATCGCCCGGGCGATCGGCCCGGCCAGCTCGGCGGTCGACCGCGCCGGCGGCTCGGCCATGCGCGCCCCGCGCCCCGGCAGCAGCGCCGCCCACACCTCGAAGCCCGGCGCGAGCGCTTCGTACCACTCCCGGAACGCGGCCGCGCTCGCCCCGGCGTGCGGAAAGCAGACCAGGGGAGCCCCGGCCGCATCTCGCGCCGAGGGGCGCCACAGCCACTCATCGCCTCTGGAACGCACCCTGTCCACAGTCCCTCCGTCTTCGTCGGCCGACGGAGGTCGACTCTTCTCCTCGGCGCTGGCGCGTCGCTGACCTCTCGTTGGCGCGAGCGCTCCACCGCGTTGACCCAGGCGTCAACAGGCGGCCCGGAGCTGCAGACACGTCGGTTCACGCGCGTCAACGAGGGCTTGCCGGACCAGCGGTTCGGCGGTGCGCCGCAACGACGACGGACCGGCCCCGCCGAGGCGGGACCGGTCCGAGGAGGGGACAGCTGAGGAAGGGGAGTCGAGGGGCGGGACCTACCCCACGGACGCCGGGAGTTCCGCGGCACACAGGCGGGCGAGCGTCGGCATCAGGTAACGGCCGTCCTCCTGGAGGGTCACCAGATGGACGTCCTCAAGAGCCTCCAACGCCGTCTCGGCCTGCGGGCGGGGCCAGTCGCAGGCGTCCGCCACCTCCGCGGCGGTCATGCCGACCGTGTCGATCCAGGGGTGACGTCCCAGGATCCGGAAGAGCTCCGCCCCGAACTGCCCGGTGATCGATCGTGCCGCAGCACCGATGCGGTCCCCGACGGAGCGCCCGCCGATGGAGAGTTCGGCCAGACGCGTCGGCCTCGGCTCAAGGCGGGCCGCCAGCATGCGCGGCGTCAGCAGGGGTCGGGCGGCCAGGCGGGCCGCGGCGATCCGGACCGCGAGCGGCGTCCGGTCACACAACCGGACCACCGCCCGAGCGGCCGTGAGATCGGCGTCGACGCGCTGCGCTCCCACGTGCCGGCGCAGGAGTTCGACCATGTCGTCCTCCTCCGGCGTGCCGATCGGGACGTGCAGCGCGTTGTCCAGGACCGTCATCGCGACGTGGCTGGTGACCAGCGCCGCGCACCAGCCGGATCCGGGAAGCAGCGGGCTGACCTGTTCGGCGTTCGAGGCGCCGTCGACCACGACCAGCACGCGCCGGCGGACCAGCATCGAACGGAACAGCGCGGAGGCCTCCTCCAGCCGCTGCGGCACGTGATCGGCACCGAGGCTGCGCAGCCAGCGGGACAACACCTGCAGGGGGACGTCCTCGCCCTGCTCGCCCGCGGCGCGGTGCAGGTCGGCGTAGAGCTGCCCGTCCGGGAAGTGCTCGGCGAGCTGATGCGCCGCGCGCACGGCGAGGGCCGACTTGCCCACCCCGGGAGGGCCGCTCAGCACCGCCGGCCGCAGCGGCCCCCGCCGTTCGGACCACTGCAGCAACCACTGTCGGATCGCCGCCAACTCCGCCCCGCGCCCGACGAAGTCGGCGGTCTCGGCGGGGAGTTCGGTGGTTCCCGCGGGCGCGGCAGCCGGGCCGGGACCGCCGGCCGCGGGCGGAGCGGGGGCGGGGGCGGGGGCCGGCAGGCCGGCGCTCACCACGGTCTGCACGTGGGCGCCCGGCACCGGAATCGTCCCCGCGAGGATCGACTGCTGCAACCGCAGGGTCTCCCGGGTGGGCTCGATCCCCAGGTCGTCGCGGAGCCGGACCCTCAGCCTGCTGAAGGCGCCCAGCGCCTCGGCCCGGCGACCGCTGCGGGCCAGGGCCAGCATCAGCTGGCCCCACAGGCGCTCACGGTAGGGCTGGGCCTCCGCGAGTGCGGTGATCTGCTCCAGGAGCTCCCGGTGCCGCCCGAGTTCGAGGCCGACGTCCATCGCGTCCTCGGCGACGCGCAGGCGGAGCTCGGCGAGGCGGTGCGCCTCGGCCTGAACCGCGGGCACCGGCACGTCCGCGAGGGCCGCGGGACCGCGCCACTGGGCCAGCGCGTCGCGCAGCCTGGCGTGGCCGTCCTCCGGGAAGCCCGCCCGAACGGCCTGTCGTCCCTTCTCGGCCAGGTCTTCGAAGCGGTGCAGATCGAGCGCCTGCTCCGGAACGCGCACCGAGTACCCGTCGATCTCCGTGCGCAGCACCGGCCCGTGTTTCGGAGGCATCAGTTGTCGCAAGCGGTACACATAGGACTGCACGGCGTTGCGCGCCCCGTTGGGCGGCCGGTCACCCCAGAGCCGGTCCTCCAGCTCGGCCAGCGTCACCGTCCGGTTCGCTCGCAGGAGCAGCAACGCGAGCACCGCCCGCTGCTTCTCCGCGCCGATGCGGACCACGCTCGGGCCCTGACGGACCAGCAGTGGGCCCAGCACGCCGAACTCCCACTCCGGAGCGCTCACCGTCTTCGTTCTCATGGCCTGCGGGCTCTCCGCAGCCTGCGTCAGCACCAACACACTCTTCACCCCGTATGTGTCTGCCGACTTGCCCAGCCGGCGTTGGTTCGTCGACGTCAGTGAGTCGGACCGATCACGGCCCCCAGCCGGAGTCGTGCGGCCCGGGGGCCGCAAGGATCGTCGTGACGGTGTCGGACCCGTCCGGGTCGCCGACGTGGTGCGCTCCGGTCGTCGACGCCGACGCGGCGAGGGCCAGCGCGGCCACGGCCATCGCGACGGCTGTCACGCGGAAGCGAAGTCCACGGAACATCGCGGTTTCCTTTCCTGGCGGAAGGCGGTTCACACAGGGGGCGGGCCGGCCCCGTGCGCTGGATCGCCATCCTGCCTCGCGAACAGGTTCGCGCCAATCGGAAATCGGACCGGTCGCGATGCACCTTTACGCAGTGCGGAAACCCGAGGCTGCACCATAGTCATACATGTGGCTGAAAGCGGGCCGATTCGGTCCACTCGGCAGCCCCCTCGTCCAGCAGGCCGCTCTGCGCGACCAGGAAGCCGAGGTGGGCGCGACTGCGTCCGCCGAGCGACTTGGACACCTTCTGGATGTGCGTGGAGACCGTACGGGTGCTCATGCCGAGCCGCTTGGCGATGGCCTCGTCGGTGTGCCCGGTGATCATCAGCCGCACGACTTCGAGGCGGATGGAGTCGGTCATCAGCGTCGGCCGACAGCCGCTCGCGGCGTAGGCCACGGGCTGCGCCCGCTCCCACATGTACTCGAACATCTTCACCAGGTACCGGACCAGACCGGGATGGTCGATCGCGATGCACGAGGTGCGGCGTTCCACGGATCCCGGCACGAAGGCCACCGCGCGGTCACAGATGATCAACCGTTCGAAGACCTCTTCCAGCGTACGCACCTCGGCACCGTGCTCCACCACCTTCTCGATGTACGCCAGTGTGGGCTCGTGCGACCGTACGGTGTGCTGGTAGAGGGTGGCTTGCCGCACGCCGCGCTGCGCCAGGGCCAGATCACGCGGCAGCGCGTCCGCCAGGTACTCCGGCGGGCGCCCGCCGCCCGGCTGGGCCGTGAGCAGTTCGAACCGGCAGTCGCCGACCGCCTTCTCCAGCGCGCTGTTGATGGCCTCCGGCTCGTCGTACTCGCGTAGCGGCGGGCGCAGGGCCTCCTGGGCCTCGGCGTAGGTGCGCTGGACCAGGGCCAGTCCGTCGGAGATCCGCGCGAGAGCCGCCTGCCCCTGCGCGATCATGCTCTCGATCGGTCGACGCAGGTCCTGCGCGGCGGTGTCCGGCGCGACCGCGTACACCATGCCGGGCGAACCGGGCACCTGACGGACGAGACCGGCGGCCGACACGCACTCCGGGACCGGGCCGTCGACGGTTCCGGTCTCCAGCACCGCTTGGTACGCCGCACGCCCGCTTTCGCAGATCCCCATGCGGAGGTCCGAATCGGCATCGTCACGCGAGCACATCGCGGCACCCTTCCTGTTCGTGCAATGCGCCATCACGAAGGCCCCGGTGCCCGGGTCTGCTCCCCGACTCCGGGCCATACTGAATTCCAAACACCCACGCCGCCTGTCTCCGAGGTCACGACCCGCCGGACCCGCCCCAACAGTGGTTCCTGATCCTCCGGTTGGCAACAGTGGCGCCGCAACCTTCACAACCACCACCGCCGCCACGAGCCGTGGACGATCCCGTCCTCAGCGACGCGTGGGTCTCCCGCGGCGCGCGAACACGGCGACCGCCCGCGGCGGCCCCGCGGTCGACGTCATCGAGTGGTGATCTCCCCCGGCACAACAGCGGGCCTCCGGACGGGGATTCCCCCGGGGGCCCGCTGCGCCCGGGTGGCAGAAGGCCCTTCTGGATCCCCGGAGTTGGGCTTGTCCGCCGGCTACCGGCGCCGTGGAGTCGGTGGGCGAGGAAAGGATGCTTCGCCCACCGACTCCAGGTCCCGGAAAGAGATGCCGAGGAAGCCCGGCTGTCGTCCCGGGGCCGCGCCGACGGCCCGCCGAGATCACCCGAAGGCGAGGACCGCCAGCCCGGCGGCCAGGAGGCCGAGGCCCGACCAGGAGACCGCCGGCAGCCGTTCGGCCAGCACCACGACGCCGAGGAGTGCGGCGACGGCGGGCTCGGCGAGGGTCAGCGTCGTGGCGGTCTGGGCCGTGGTGCGGCGCAGGCCGTGGCCGAAGAGGCGGTAGGCGAGGAAGGTCGTGATCACGGCGAGGTGGAGGGCGACGGCCGAGCCCCGGAAGGTCAGCAGCCAGTGCCCGTCACCGAGCAGGAGGACGGGCAGGACGAGCAGCGCGGCCCCGCCGAACATCGCGCCCATCACGCCGCCCGACACGTGCCCCCGCGCGATCAGCGCGCCGCCGATCAGCGAGTACGCGGCGTACGAGAGCCCGGAGAGGGCGGCCAGCAGGACGCCGAGGACGTCCACCGGCGTGCCGCCGCCGGTGAGTTCGGGTCCGAGGACGAGCACGGCGCAGCCGAGGACGGCGGTGACGGTGGCAGCGGTCCACCGGGCGCCGGGCCGCTGCCGCCCGGCGATCCAGCCGAGGAGCCCGGTGAACACGGGGGCGCTGCCGAGCGCGATCACGGTGGCGACGGCCACACCGGTGCGGGTGACCGCCGGGTAGAACGTGAGCGGGTAGCCGACCACGGCGACGGCCCCCAGGGTGAGGAGCCCGAGTTCGCGGCGGGTGCAGGCACGGGGCAGGGTGCGGGCGGCGCGGGAGGAGAGGAAGAGGAGCAGGCCGCCGAGAACGAGCCCGGCGGCGCCGATGCCCGTCGGGGACGCCCCGGCGGGGGCGAGGGAACTGGCGGTGCCGGTGGTGCCCCAGAGGAGGGCGGCGGCAAGGATCGGGAGAGGCCCGTTGAGGGCAGGGCGAGCACGCACGATGGTGAACTCCGTCGTCGAGAACCGTGATGGTGAGCGGTTTCGGAACGGGCGCACGTGACGCACCCCAGCGGCGGAGAAGGCCGACGGGGATCGCGGGATCAAGCCACCTACGCGCGCCCGGTCAGGCGCAGAGCGGTGGCAGCACGACGTGCCAGTACGAGTTCACGCATCGATGGTACTGGCCGCCCCCGCGGGAAGACGGCCGGGCCGACCTCCTGCGGGGCCCAGACTCTCAGTCGGTCGAGCCCAGAACGATCGCCTGGATCCCGGGCAGGTCAGCGAATCCGGCCGAACCGTCGACGGTGACCACCGTCCGGGCCGGTGGCCAGGGCCGTGGCCAAGGCCGGCCCGGCCCTCGCCTTCTCCCCCGAGGCCTGGGCCGCCTTCGTCTCCTTCGCCCCCGAAGCTCAAGCCACCCAGCCCGAGCTTCCCCTTAGGTGAACGGGCGGGTAACCACCTTCCAACCACCCCTGCACGCAGCCGATATGACTTATCGTCACCGCTTCGCCACAGCCGGATCCTCCGTGTAGCGTGCGCACCAATGAATCAACCCCCGGCCGGTGCGGGAACACCGAACGGGGGTCTGACCGGCACGATCGACAAGGACTCGATCCTGTGGCTACCCACGACTCTACCGCCATGGCCGCTCCCGGGTACGGAAAGCAGTCTGCTCCGGAGCAACTCCCCCGCTCCGCGTCCGATTTCGCGCACCTCCCGGCGCGCGAGGCGTACATCGCCTCGCTCATCGACCACCTGCCCGACGGCGCCGCCATGGACGTCAAGACGCTCGCCGCCCTCCAGCCTCACTACGGCCAGATGGCCTGCCGCACGGTGCTCAACAACCTGTCCACCGCGGGGCACCTGCGTCGTGTCCGCGAGCGCGTCGGCTCCCCCCAGTGCCGCTGGGTGTTCCGCACGTACTTCTCCCGCACGCCCCGCTCCGACGCCTGGTGGACGCGTTTCATC
Organism: Streptomyces sp. SP17BM10; assembly: GCF_036322405.1. Lineage (NCBI taxonomy): Bacteria > Bacillati > Actinomycetota > Actinomycetes > Kitasatosporales > Streptomycetaceae > Streptomyces > Streptomyces sp. SP17BM10. The sequence goes on from NZ_JAQYXB010000577.1 coordinate 85,547, forward strand.
ATGTCGGGCGAGGCGTCAACGCCCGGAGCACCTGATCCCCCCAAGGAGCGAACGCCCACGAGGGCCTCCGTCACTCCGGCTGACTCCGCGGCCTCCCCCGCCTACGCGGCCCTCGCCGGCCTCGGCCTCGCGGACGCCCGCCTCGCGCTCTCCGCCGCCGACTGCGCGGCCCTCGAACCGCTGGCCGCCGAGTGGCTGGCCCGGGGCGCCACGCCGGCCCTCTTCACGGCCGCCCTCACCGCAGGTCTGCCGCCGGACGGCGTCCACAGCCCAGGGGCCTTCACCCGCCGTCGTCTGCTCGACAAGATGCCCCCGGAGCGCCCAGCCCCAGCCTCGGCCCCAGTCCCGGCCCCGGCGGCCCGCGTCCTGGAGTGCACGGACTGCCGCACTCCCTGCCGCCCCCAAGCCCTCCTCGGCGGCCTCTGCCGTTCCTGCCGGGGCACTCCCAAGGCGCCACCACCCCGCCCGAGCCTCTCCCCGGCCGCCGTCCGCGCCTACGCCGCCCGGGCCCGCGCGGCGATGGCAGCACCCCCGCAATCGTGAATATTCACAGGCGGCAGCGTGAACCTATGCAAAATCCCAAGGTGAAGTAGGTTACAAACCTTTCAATCCAAGCCGTCCGGTTTGCCCACATGCTGAGATCCATGCCATAGTCGACCCATCGGACTTCGACTGGCCCGACCTGGCACAGTCGACGCCCATCGCGCGGCACGCACCCCCTTGGCCGGCGCGATGACTTGCACGGGCCCCCATCCGCCGGACCACGGCGACGTCGGGGGCCCTGCGTGTTCTCCGGACCGAACGCCGTCAGTGGCGCTCGCGGATCCTCAGCTCGAACCAGACGCCCTTGCCCCGCGGCAGCAGGTCCGCGCCCCACCGGTCGGCGAGGTCGTCGACCACCTTCAGACCGCGCCCCCGCTCGGTGACGGGCAGCGGCTCGGCGAGGATCACGCAGGGCAACGCCCTTGAGGAGTCCCGGACTTCGACCCGCAGCCAGCCCGGCTTGCGGATCACCTGGAGCCCGATCGTGCGGCCGGCGGCGTGCCGCACGGCGTTGGAGACGAGCTCGCTGGTGAGCAACTCCCCCGCCTCCAGGTGCTGGTGGAGGTCCCAGGACTCCAGGACGGAGAGCACCAGCCGGCGGGCCACCGGCGCGGACTCCGCCCGGGACGGCAGCCGCACCTCGCCCGGTGCGGACTGGTCGCACAGCCTGCCGAAGTACATCTCCTCCAGCTCCGCGGAGCTGAGCCGCTCCAGCGCCGACAGCGCGCCCGGGACGTCGACCCAGGACGCCTCCGCGACCAATCCGGCTCCGGGAACTGATGACTGATCTGTTTCGCCCCAACCCGCCATGCGACCCATCATTGCGGAACGCAAGCAGCCGCGTACGGACAATGAGCAAACGATCACGTCCGATCCGGCATATGCCCGGGGCAGGAAAGCGACAACCCGGGCCTGTGTTCGTCAAGCCCGGGTTGACCTCACGGCGCGTGGATCCCGGTGGTTACCAGGAGGCCCAGGGCAGGCTCCAGCCGCTCAGGCCGTTCGACGGGTCGAGGGTCTCGCTCTTGCTGGAGTTCTTGACGATCACGACGTCGCCGACGATCGAGCCGTCGTAGAACTTGCCCATCGAGGTGGAGTCGCCGCCGCCCTTGACGTCCTTGAGGCCGACGCAGCCGTGGCTGACGTTGTCCTCGCCGAAGGCGTCCGACCAGTAGTTGCCGTGGATGTAGGTGCCCGAGTCGGTGAGGCGCATCGAGTGCGGCACCTGGAGGTCGTACGGCGCGCCGGTCATGCCGGGCAGGGTGCTGGACTGCATCCGCACCACGCCCTCCTTGGACTCGATGACCATGGTGCCGTTCCAGGTCGGGTGCGCGTCCGAGCCCGAGGTGATGTCGATGTCGGAGGACTGGCCGTCCCGCACGACCGTCATCCTGTGGGTCTTGGCGTCGACGGTGGACACCTGCGAGCGCCCGATGGTGAAGGGCTCGTCGCGGTCGCTGCCGTAGACGCCGGGGGCGATCTCGACGCTGCCCAGGCGGTAGTGGACGCTCACCTTGGTGCCGGGCTTCCAGTACTCGGCCGGGCGGAAGTCCAGCCGGCGGTCGCCGAACCAGTGGCCCTTCACGGCGGTGCCGTTGTCGGTCTCGAAGGTGATGCCCTTGAGGACCGCGTCCTTGTTCTTGACGTCCTTGCTGAAGTTCACCGAGACGATCATGCCGACGCCGTAGGTGGCGTTGTCGTCGACGTTGTCCGCGGCCTTGGCCAGCGCGGTCGGGGTCAGCGTGGTGAAGCTGCTGTCGGCCTGCGCGACCACGCCGTTGGCGTCCGCGGCCATCGCGCTCACCTGGTAGGCGGTGCCGACCGCGAGCCCGCCGGTCGGGGTCCAGCTGGTGCCGTCGGCGGCGATCGTGCCGGGCACCTCCTTGCCGGTCTTGTCGCTCACCTTGACGGTGGTGAGCTTGCCGCCGGTCGCCCCGACCTTGAGCGCGCCCGGCGCGACGTCGACCGAGCCGGTCTTCGGCTCGATGGACACCACGGCCTGCGACACCTTCGGCGCCGCGCTCGTGGCGGCCGCCGAGGGCACCGCGGAGGCCGCGCCGCCGAGGTCCGCCTTGGCCGCGCTGCCGCCGGCGTCGTCGTTGTTGCACGCTGCCGTCAGGACCATCATCCCGCCGACCAGACCGACGGCCATCACCCTGCGTATCGACTTCACGTCGATCCCTCCCTCAAACACCCCGTTCGAACCCAGCGGGCTCGACCAATACACGCGCTGGCCACCGGAAAGGTTGCGCCATTCGAGGGGCTTCGCGCTCGGAAATCACCGGCGGCCCGACCCCAACGGGTGAGGATCGGGCCGCGCGGTGCGAAAGCGGTGACGAACCGGGACTACCCGGGCCTACCGCCGGGTAGGTCCTACCAGTTGGCCCAGGCCACGTTCCAGCCGCCCAGCCCGTTCGAGGGCGAGACGGTCTTCTCCTTCGAGTTCACGATCTTGACGACGTCGCCGACCATCGAGTCGTTGAAGAACTTCCCGGCGTTCGAGGAGTCGCTGCCGCCCTTCTCGTCGGCCATCGAGATGCAGCCGTGGCTCGCGTTGGACTTGCCGAACGGCGCCGGGTCGGCCCAGTAGTTGCCGTGCACGAAGGTGCCGGAGGTGGTCAGCCGCATCGCGTGCGGCACGTCCTGGATGTCGTACTCGCCGCCGAGGCCGACGGTCTGCGAGTTCATCCGGGTGACCTTCTCCTTGGACATGATCACCATGGTGCCGCCCCAGGACGGCGTCGCGTCCGCGCCCAGCGTGACCGGCACCGTGGTGCTCCTGCCGTCCCGCTCGACGGTCATCTGGTGCGCCTTGGCGTCCGCGGTGGAGATCATCGAGCGGCCGACGGTGAACGGCTCGTCCTTGTCCACGTCGCCGTAGACGCCCGGGGACACCTCGACGTTCTTCAGCCGGTACTTGATGGTGACCTTGGTGCCCGGCTTCCAGTACTCGGCCGGGCGGAAGTCCACCCGGCGGTCGCCGAACCAGTGGCCCTTCACCTCGGTGCCGTTGCTGCTCTCGAAGGTGATGCCCTTGACGACGGCGTCCTTGTTCTTGACGTCCTTCGTGAAGTTCACCGAGACGATCATGCCGACGCCGTAGGTGGCGCCGTCGCTGATGTTGTCGTTGGTGGAGACCTTCTTCTCCGGCGTCAGCGTCGTGAACGTCGTGGTGGACGCGGCCACCAGGCCGTCGGCGTCCTTGGCCTGCGCGTTCACCTTGTACGCCATGCCGACGGCGAGTGCCGCCGCGGGCTTCCAGCCGGTGCCGTCCGGCGTGATCGCGCCCTCGACCGGCTTGCCGTTCTTGTCGGTCACCTCGACCGACGTCAGCTTGCCGTTGGAGACCCCCACCTGCAGCGCGTTGCTCGGCGCGACGTCCTGGGCGCCGTCCTTCGGCTCCACGGCCAGCACCGCGGCCGAGGTCTTCGGCGCGGCCTGCGAGGCCGCGGGCGCCGCGGAGCCGTCGGCCGCCGCCGCGGCCGTGCTGTCGCCGGACGCCTTCGTGCCCCCGCTGGTGTCGTCGTTGCACGCCGCGGTGAGCAGCAGCACCCCGCCCATGGCCAGCGCCAGCGCTCCCCTGCGCCCGTAGCGGCCCGCGGTTCGTATCGCGGCGCCGGCCGTCGTACCCGTCTTCACGGTTTCTCCCCTCCCGGTATTCACTCACTTGACGCGGCAAGTGCCCCCGCAAGTTGCACCGGGCGCCGATCTTTCGCGCCGGGGCCCGGCGCGCCGGAGCAGGATAGCCGGGCCGTCCGGGTGAACTCCGGGGGAGGGGGTGGAGCGGGGGTGAAGCAGCCGTGAAGGCGCCAGGGCCTACCGGGCCGGGGGCGGCGCGCTGGCGGCCACCCACTGCGCCCACGGGACGTTCCAGTCGCCCAGCCCGTTCTGCGGCGGCACGAAGTCCCCGGCGGAGGCCTTCACCTCGAGCACGTCCCCGGGGATGGTGTGTTCGAAGAGCCAGCCCGCCGGGGTGTCCTTGCTCGTCCCGCCCTTGGTGTCGGCGAGGCCGATGCAGCCGTGGCTGGTGTTCGCGGTGCCGAACACCCCGGGGTCCGCCCAGTAGTTGCCGTGGATGAAGGTCCCGGAGGTGGTCAGCCGCATCGCGTGCGGGACGTCCTTGATGTCGTACTCGTCGCCCATGCCGACGGTCTGCGAGTTCATCCGGGTCTCCTTGTACTTCTCCGACACCACCAGCACCCCCCGGTAGGTGGAGTGGTCGGGGCTGCCGCCGGACACCTTCAGCACCCGGAGCACCCTGCCGCCCGGGCCGGAGCGGACGGTCAGGGTGTGGGCGTCGAGGTCGACCGTGGACACCTGGGCCCGGCCGACCGTGAAGCGCAGGTCCTTGGTCTGGGTGCCGAACTCCCCCGGCGCGCCCTGCACGTCCTTCAGCCGCAGCGCCACCGCGACCTTCGTCCCGGCCGCCCAGTACTGCTGCGGACGGAAGTCCAGCCGCTGGCCGCCGAACCAGTGCGCGGCCACCGGGACGGGCGGGTCCGCGCTCACCCGCACGGCCCGCTCCACCGCCGCCCGGTCGGTGATCGGACGGCTGAAGCGCAGCGAGACGGGCATCCCGACGCCCACCGTGGAGCCGTCCTCCGGGGTGAGGAAGGCGACGAAGGTGTGCGCACGGGCCACGGTCGAGAACGCGGAGTGCTGGGCCGCCTTCTGGCCCTGCCCGTCCTCGGCGACGGCGTCCAGGGTGTACGCCGTGCCGAGCGGCAGCGGGCCGTCCGGCGTCCACGCGGCGCCGTCCGGACTGACGGTGCCGGGCACCTCGGTGCCCCTGCCGTCGGCGAGCCGGACGGAGACCAGCCGGCCCTGCGCCACCGTCACCCGCACCGGCCCGTCCGACGGCACGTCCTGGGCTCCGTCGGCGGGGAGGGCGGCGAGCACCGCCCGGGACGGCGGCGGGGGCGGCGTGTGGACCCCGGGCGGGGCCGCGTCGCCCGCGGGCGCGGCCGGGGAGCCGCCACTGCCGCAGCCCGTGAGCGCGGCGAGGCACCACAGCGCCGCCACCGCCCGCCGCGCCCACACCCGTCCTCGGCGCCGCATTCCGGAGGCCTCCAGCCGTCTCGTTCCGACATCCGGAACAACGAGGAGCCCCGGGGCCGGACACGGCGGCGCGGACCGGCCGGCGCCCGCCCCCGGGCCGCGTGGGCGCCCCGCGCCGACCCCGGGCACCCCGCGGCGGCACCCCTCTCCCGCCATCCGCCGGTAAGCCCCCGTTCAGCCGCTTCCGATCAGTGCAAACCGGGAATGAGGAAGTGCACGGGGTCCGGGACACCCCGGCCAGGGAGGGCACGGCCATGGCGTCAGGGCAGGAGCTGGAAGCCGGTGTGCGCACGCGCGGCGGGCGGACCGCCGAGCCACCGTGGCCCGGCGACTGGCAGCCGCTCGGCGCCCGCTTCCGCACCGACCGGCTCGGCGGCCCCGGCACCAACTTCGCGCTCTGGGCGGCCGGCGCCGAGGCCGTGGACCTCTGCCTGTTCGACGAGGACGGCCGGGAGAGCCGGCACCGCCTGACCGAACAGGACTTCCAGATCTGGCACGGCTTCCTGCCCGGCGTGCGCCCCGGCACGCGCTACGGCTTCCGCGTGCACGGCCGCTGGGACCCGTGGACCGGCGCCCGGTGGAACCCGGCCAAACTGCTGCTCGACCCGTACGCCCGCGCCGTCGACGGCTGCTACACCTCCCACGACGCGGCCAGCGGCGCCGTCCGCAACTGGCCCGAGGCGGACGTCGCCGACACCGTCCGGGACAACCGCGACTCCGCCCGCTACGTGCCCAGATCCGTCGTCGTCCACGACGACGACGACTGGTACGACGACCACCGCCCGAAGACCCCGTGGGCCGAGACCGTCCTCTACGAACTGCACGTCCGCGGCTTCACCATGCGCCACCCCGACGTCCCACCCCACCTGCGCGGCACCTACGCGGGCCTGGCCCACCCCGCCGCCGTCGCCCACCTGACCCGCCTCGGCGTCACCGCCGTCGAACTGCTGCCGGTCCACCAGCACGCGAGCGAGGACCACCTCCAGGCCCGCGGCCTCGTCAACTACTGGGGCTACAACACCGTCGGCTACTTCGCCCCGCACGCCGGCTACTCCTCCTCCGGCTCGCGCGGCGGCCAGGTCGGCGAGTTCAAGCGGATGGTCCGCGCCCTGCACGCCGCCGGGATCGAGGTGATCCTCGACGTCGTGTTCAACCACACCGCCGAGGGCGCCGAACTCGGTCCCACGCTCTCCCTGCGCGGCATCGACAACGCCGCCTACTACCGCCTCGCCCCGCACCGCCCGCGCGGCTACGCCGACTACACCGGTTGCGGAAACACCCTGGACACCCGGCGCCCGCAGGTGATCCGGCTGATCACCGACTCGCTGCGGTACTGGGTCACCGAGATGGGCGTGGACGGCTTCCGCTTCGACCTCGCCGCCGCCCTCGCCCGGGCCGGCGACGGCGTCGACATGGAGCACCCGTTCCTCGCCGCCGTCTCCCAGGACCCCCTCCTCAGCCGGGTCAAGCTGATCGCCGAGCCGTGGGACGTCGGCCCCGGCGGCTACCAGGTCGGCGGCTTCCCCCCGCTGTGGGCCGAGTGGAACGACAAGTACCGCGACACCGTCCGGGACTTCTGGCGCGGCGCCCGTCCGGACGTCCGCGAGCTCGGCTACCGGCTCTCCGGCTCCTCCGACCTCTACCAGCGCGGCGGCCGGCGCCCGTACGCCTCCGTCAACTTCGTCACCGCGCACGACGGCTTCACCCTGCGCGACCTCGTCAGCTACGACCGCAAGCACAACGAGGCCAACGGCGAGGCCAACCGGGACGGCACCGACGACAACCGCTCCTGGAACCACGGCGTCGAGGGCGAGACCGCCGACCCGGACGTCACCGCCCTGCGGCTGCGCCAGCTGCGCAACCTGCTGGCCACGCTGCTGCTCTCCACCGGCGTGCCGATGCTCACCGCCGGCGACGAGTTCGGCCGCACCCAGGGCGGCAACAACAACGCCTACTGCCAGGACAACGAGGTCAGCTGGCTGGACTGGTCCCTGCTGCGCGAGCCCGGCTGGCGGGACCTCTGCGACCTGACCGCCCGCCTGGTGCGGCTGCGCCGCGCCCACCCGGTGCTGCGGCAGCGGGCGTTCTTCTCCGGTCGGGCCGCCACCCCTGGCGGCCTGCCGGACCTCGCCTGGTTCACACCGCTCGGCAAGGAGATGACCGAGGCCGACTGGTTCGCCCCGACGGCCTGCCTCGGCATGCTGCTCTCCGGCGCCGCGATGTCCGAGCGGGACGGCGCCGGGCGGCCGTTGCGCGACGACAGCTTCCTGCTGCTCCTCAACGCCGGCCACGAACCGGTCGTCTTCACCCTCCCCGGCGAGCCCTGGGCCGCGCCGGAGGCCGCGTACGGGACGGTCGTCGACACGGCGGCACCGGGCACGGGCGAACCGCACCCGCGGGGGGCCGTCGTGCTGGGCGGGCGCTCGCTCCAGCTGCTGCGCGCGCCCGCCCCGGAGTGATCCGGCGCGCGTCAGCCGCGCGCGCGGCCGACCTCGACGTTCTCCAGCACGCCGATCGCGTCCGGCACCAGCACCGCCGCCGAGTAGGAGGCGCTGACCAGGTAGGACGCGATCGCCTTCTCGTCGATGCCCATGAACCGGACGTTCGGCCCGGGCTCGTACTCGTCCGGGATGCCGACCTGGTTCAGGCCGATGACGCCCTGGTTGTCCTCGCCCACGCGCATCGCGAGGAAGGACGTGGTGCCGGTGTCGGCGACCGGGATCTTGTCGCACGGGAGGATCGGCACCCCGCGCCAGGTCGGCCGGTGCGTGCCCGCGACGTCGACGGTTCCGGGGTGGATGCCGCGCTTGTTGCACTCGCGTCCGAACGCCGCGATCGCCCGCGAGGGGCCGGCCCGGTCTCGACCGGTATGGCGCATCTCCCATCGCTGACGCATCAGTGACCACCCGTCAGGCGATGTCATCGGCCGATCGGCAGGGGCTCACAAGAGGCGCCGGACGCACTCATCCCTGCACGAACCGACACGCGCGCCCCGTCGAACGCCTCCATCCCGCCCGTACGGGTGGCCGGTTCTCGCCGCACCGGGCCGACAGGGGCGAAAAACCTGATGAGAAATGACGGAAGGTCTGCCTACCCTCACGACGATGGCCGAGAACCGACAACCCGACGCCCCCGGGACCGCCCACCGCTCCACGGTCCGCTCCCTGCTGCGCCTGTGGCCCTACGCCCGGGCTGTCCGCCGACAACTCGCCACCTCCGTGACGGCCGCCGTGCTCGCCATGATGAGCGTCCTCGGCGTGCCGATCGTGCTCGGCCGGATCGTGGACGGCCCGCTGGCCCGGCACGACCTCACCGGTCTCTGGCCGCTGGTCGGCCTGCTGCTGATCCTCGGCCTGGTCGAGTCCGCCCTGTTCTACACCCGCCGGGTGGTCCTGGCCCGCCCGCTGGCCGCGCTGGAGACGACCATGCGCGGCGAGCTCTTCGCCAAGCTCCAGCGGCTGCCGGTCTCCTTCCACGAACGCTGGGGATCCGGCCAGTTGCTCTCCCGGGCCACCGCGGACATGTACACCATGCGGCTGTTCCTGGCCTTCCCGCTGGTCTTCCTCATCGTCAACTCGGTGATGTTCCTGGCCGGCACGGTGGTCATGTTCACCCAGGACTGGCGGCTCGCCCTGATCGTCGTGCTGCCCGCCGCACCGCTGTTCGTGCTCACCCGGCGCTTCGAGTCCGGCTACTCCGGCGCCTCCCGGCTCGCCCAGGACCAGAACGGCGACCTCGCGACCGTGGTCGAGGAGTCCGTCCTCGGCATCCGCATCCTCAAGGCCTTCGGCCGCCACCGCTCGATGCACGAGCGCTTCCGCGCCCAGTCCCGGCTGCTGCGCCGCACCGAGCTGCGCAAGGCCCACCTGCTGGCCAACCTGTGGGCGGTGATCGTCGGCCTGCCGGAGCTCGCCCTCGGCTGCGCCCTCGCCGTCGGCGCCTACCTGGTCGCCCACGACCAGCTCAGCGCCGGCACCCTGGTCGCCTTCCTCTCCACCGCGCTCGCGCTGCGCTGGCCGGTCGAGTCCCTCGGCTGGCTGCTCGCCTACGCCAACGAGGCCGCCACCGCCACCGACCGCTTCTTCGAGGTCCTCGACGAACCGGAGGAGGACGACCCGGGCACCGCCACCGGGCTCGGCGCCACCCGGGACGGCATCCGCCTCACCGGCGTCCGCTTCCGCTACCCCGACGCCCCCGACGGCACCCCCGACCTGCTCCGCGGCATCGACCTGCACGTGCGCAGCGGCGAGACGATGGCCCTGGTCGGCGCCACCGGCAGCGGCAAGACCACCCTCACCGCCCTGCTCCCCCGCCTGTACGAGGCCACCGCCGGCACCATCACCCTGGACGGCCGTGACATCCGCGACCTGCCCCGGGAGCGGCTGCGCGAGCTCGTCGCGGTGGCCTTCGAGGAGCCCACCCTGTTCTCGGCGACCGTCCGGGAGAACGTCCTGATGGGCGCCCCCGGCGCGGGCGAGGACCGGCTGCGCTCGGCGCTCGCGACCGCCCAGGCCGGCTTCGTCGACAAGCTCCCGGCGGGGGCGGACACCGAGGTCGGGGAGCAGGGCCTCAGCCTCTCCGGCGGCCAGCGCCAGCGGCTCGCCCTGGCCCGCGCGGTCGTCGGCGACCCGGCCTTCCTCGTCCTCGACGACCCGCTGTCCGCCCTCGACGTGCACACCGAGGCCCTGGTCGAACGCGCCCTGCGCGAGGTCCTCGCCGGCACCACCGCCCTGGTGGTCGCCCACCGCCCCAGCACCGTGCTGCTCGCCGACCGGGTCGCGGTGCTCGCGGACGGCCGGATCGAGGCGGTCGGCACCCACCAGGAACTGCTGCGCACCTCCACGCGCTACCGCGAACTGATGACGGGCGAGGCCGCCCTGATCCCCGAGGGGAGCACCTCCCGGTGACCACCACCGCCGAACCCGCCGTCGAACCGGCCGACCCCGACGGCCCCGCCTCCGAGGAGGAGCTGCCGCGCCCGCCGGAGGACGAGGAGGACATTCCCGTCCCGCCCGGCGCGCCCCGGGCGCTGCTGCGCTCGCTGCTCGGCCCGCACCGCGCCCGGATCACCGCCGCGATGCTGGTGATCCTGGTCCAGCAGGCCGCCCTTCAGTCCGGCCCGCTGCTCGTCGCGGTCGCGATGGACCGCGGCATCCCGGCACTGCGCGAGGACGACGCCGGACCGCTGGTCGCGGTGATCGCCGCCTACCTGTGCTTCGCCCTGCTCAGTCCGCTGCTGCAATGGGTGTTCATCAAGATCAGCGCCCGGGTCAACCAGGACGTCCTGCTGGACCTTCGCGGCCGGATCTTCCGCCACGCCCAACGGCTCAGCCTCGACTTCCACGAGCGCTACACCTCGGGCCGGATCATCTCCCGCGCCACCAGCGACATCGACGCGCTGCGCGAGCTGCTCTCCGAGGGCCTCCAGGAGCTGCTGACCGTCTTCCTGTCGGTCTGCTACATCTCGGTGCTGCTCGTGGTGCTGGACTGGCGCCTCGGACTGGCCTCGCTGGCCGCGCTGGTGCCGCTCGGCCTGATCGCCCGCTCCTTCCGCACCCGCTCGCGCCGGGTCTACCGCCGCTCGCGCACCTCCGCGGCCTCGATGATCGTCCGCTTCACCGAGACCATGAACGGCATCCGCCCGGTGCAGGCCTTCCGCCGCGAGAAGGCCAACGACGCCGCCTTCGCCGTGGTCAACGGACGCTCGGCCACCGCCACCGCCGACGGCTTCCTGGAGCTCGCCCGCTACGTCGGCCTCTCCCGCGCCACGGCCAACGTCTGGACGACCGGCGTCGTGCTGCTCGGCGGCTGGCTGGTCGTCGACGACACGCTGGAACTCGGCGTCCTCACCGCCTTCGTGCTCTACCTGCGCCGCCTGTTCGACCCGATCGACCAGCTCGCGATGTTCCTCAACAGCTACCAGTCGGCCGCCGCCGCGCTGGAGAAGATCGCCGGCCTGCTCGCCCACGAGCCGACCGTCGCCGAGCCGGCCGAGCCCTCCGGACTGCCGCAGGCGACCGGCAAGGGCCGCGAGGTCTCCTTCGAGGGGACGCGCTTCGCCTACCGCACCGGCAAGGAGGTGCTGCCGCCCTTCGACCTGGTGATCCCGGCCGGGCAGACGGTGGCCGTGGTCGGCGCGACCGGCGCGGGCAAGTCGACGCTCGCCAAGCTGCTGGCCCGCTTCTACGACCCGACCGAGGGCCGGGTCGGGCTGGACGGCGTCGACCTGCGCGACCTCGCCACCCCCGAACTGCGGCGCGGGGTGGTCGTGGTGACCCAGGAGTCCTTCCTGTTCTCCGGCACCGTCGCCGAGAACATCGCGATCGGCCGCCCCGGCGCCACCCGCGCGGAGGTCGAGCAGGCCGCCCGGGACATCGGCGCGTACGAGTTCGTCGCCGCGCTCCCGGACGGCTTCGACACCGACGTGCGCAAGCGCGGCGGCCGGATCTCCGCCGGGCAGCGCCAGCTGGTCGCCTTCGCCCGCGCCCTGCTGGCCGACCCGGCGGTGCTGATCCTGGACGAGGCGACCAGCTCGCTGGACGTCCCGGGCGAGCAGGCCGTCCAGCGGGCCATGCGCACGGTGCTGGCGGGCCGGACGGCCGTGATCATCGCGCACCGCCTCTCCACCGTGGAGATCGCCGACCGCGTCCTGGTGATGGACCAGGGCCGGATCGTCGAGGACGGCACCCCGCAGGAGCTCATCGCCGGCGCCGGCCGCTTCGCCGAACTGCACCGGGCCTGGCGGGACAGCCTGGTGTGAGCCGTCCCGCCGCAGAGCCGCCGTTGCCCGCCCCGAGCCGAAGGGCGCGCCGGGAACCCGGAGGGCGCGCCCGGAGGCGAGCGGGCGCCTATCGGAGCAGGCCCGCGTCCATCCCGGCCGACTCGGCGGGCAGGGCGACCAGCCCCAGCTCCGCCGGGGAGGCCAGCCGCGGGTGGGACGGCAGCACCCGGACGGTGTAACCGAACGGGCCGGTCCTGGACAGCTCCAGCGAGCCCTCGTACCGGGTCCGCCCGTCCAGGTCCGGGCCGCCGACCGGCTTGAGGGCGAGCAGGCCGGCGTCCGAGATGCCGTCCGTCTCGTCCACCCGGCCGGACACCACCTGCACCTCGACGTCGCCCGGCTCCAGCGCGCCGAGCGCGACCTGCACCCGCAGCGCCAGCGAGCTGCCGAGCTCCTGCGCCTCGGCCGGGCAGTCCGCCTCGACGTGCTCGACCCGGACGGCCGGCCAGGCCTCGCGGACCTTCGCCTTCCAGACCGCCAGCTCCCGGGCGCCCGCGCCCGACCCGGCCGCCAGCTCGCGCTGGGCGAGCGCCGCCGGGGCGTACAGCCGCTCGACGTACTCGCGGACCATCCGGCCCGCCAGCACCTTGGGGCCGAGGGTGACCAGGGTGTGCCGGACCATCGCGATCCAGCGGTGCGGCAGCCCGTCCGCGCCTCGGTCGTAGAAGCGCGCGGCGACCTGCTCCTCGATCAGGTCGTAGAGCGCCGCCGCCTCGATGTCGTCGCGCCGCTCGGCCTCGCTGCTCTCCGGGTCGAGCGCGCCGCCGGCGTCGTCGGCCGTGGGGATCGCCCAGCCGTTCTGGCCGTCGTACCACTCGTCCCACCAGCCGTCCAGGACGGACAGGTTGAGGCAGCCGTTGAGCGCGGCCTTCATCCCGGAGGTCCCGCAGGCCTCCAGCGGGCGCAGCGGGTTGTTCAGCCAGACGTCGCAGCCCGGATAGAGGTGCTGGGCCATCGCCATGTCGTAGTCCGGCAGGAAGACGATCCGGTGGCGGACGGCCGGGTCGTCGGCGAAGGCGACCATCTGCTGGATCAGCCGCTTGCCGCCGTCGTCGGCCGGGTGGGCCTTGCCGGCGACGACGATCTGCACCGGGCGGGTCGGGTGCAGGAGCAGGGAGCGCAGCCGGTCCTGGTCGCGCAGCATCAGGGTGAGCCGCTTGTAGGAGGGCACCCGGCGGGCGAAGCCGATGGTCAGGACGTCCGGGTCGAGCACCGAGGAGACCCAGCCGAGCTCGGCCTCGCCGGCGCCGCGCTGGCGCCAGGAGGTGCGCAGCCGGCGGCGGGCCTCGTCGACCAGCTGGGCGCGCAGGCTGCGGCGCAGGTCCCAGATCTCGGTGTTGCCGATCCGCTCCAGGCCGGTCCAGCGCTTGGCGTCGCCGTTGGTCATCGCGTCCTCGGCGCGGTCGGCGCCGATCTCGGCGGCGCCCAGGCGCACGACGGCCGGGTCGATCCAGGTGGCGGCGTGGACGCCGTTGGTGACGGAGGTGATCGGGACCTCGGCGGGGTCGAAGCCGGGCCACAGGCCGTTGAACATGGCCCGGCTGACCTCGCCGTGCAGCGTGGAGACGCCGTTGGCGCGCTGGGCGAGCCGCAGTCCCATGGCGGCCATGTTGAAGAGCTTCGGGTCCCCGCCGGGCCAGGTCTCGGCGCCGAGCGCGAGCACCGGCTCGACCGGGACGCCGGGCAGGGCGGCGTCGCCGGAGAAGTGCCGGGCGACGAGCTCGCGGTCGAAGCGGTCGATGCCGGCCGGGACGGGCGTGTGGGTGGTGAAGAGGGTGCCGGCCCGGACGGACTCCAGGGCGGCGGCGAAGTCGGGTCCGGCGCCGTCGGGGCCGGCCGGGCCGTCGGCGACGAGTTCGCGGATCCGCTCGACGCCGAGGAAGCCGGCGTGGCCCTCGTTGGTGTGGAAGACCTCGGGGGCGGGGTGGCCGGTGAGGCGGCAGTAGGCGCGCACGGCCCGGACGCCGCCGATGCCGAGGAGCATCTCCTGGAGCAGCCGGTGCTCGCTGCCGCCGCCGTAGAGGCGGTCGGTGACGTCGCGTTCGGCGGGCGAGTTCTCCTCGGTGTCGGAGTCGAGCAGGAGCAGCGGGACCCGGCCGACCTGGGCCTTCCAGATGTGCGCGGCGAGGGTCCGGCCACCGGGCAGGGCGAGGTCGACCCGGCAGGGGGTGCCGTCGGCCTCCCGGAGCAGGCTGACCGCGAGCTCGTCCGGGTCGAGCAGGGGGTAGCGCTCCTGCTGCCAGCCGTCCCGGTCGAGGGACTGGCGGAAGTAGCCGTGCCGGTAGAACAGGCCCACGCCGATGATCGGGACGCCGAGGTCGCTGGCGGCCTTGAGGTGGTCGCCGGCCAGGATGCCGAGCCCGCCGGAGTACTGGGGCAGCGCGGCGGCGATGCCGTACTCGGGCGAGAAGTAGGCGACGGCGGCGGGCAGCGGGGTGCCGCCACCCTCCTGGGCCTGGTACCAGCGCGGGCCCGCGAGGTAGTCGCGCAGGTCGTCGGCGAGGTCGCCGAGGCGGCGCAGGAAACGCCGGTCGGCGGCGAGCGCGGCGAGCCGGGCGGCCGGGACCTCCCCGAGCAGCCGCACCGGGTCCTCGCCGGTCGCGGCCCAGACCTCCGGTTCCACGGACCGGAAGAGGTCCCTGGTCTCGGGGTGCCAGGACCAGCGCAGGTTGAGGGCCAGCTCGTGCAACGGCTGGAGTTGTTCGGGCAGGACGGTGCGGACGGTGAATCTGCGGATTGCCTTCACGGCGTGAAGCGTAGCCCCGACGGCCGTCATGACAGTGCCTCAAGTGGGCTATTGGGCATCCGTTCGGCCTATTGATGAGATCGCATTCGGCGCATTGGGCTGCACGGGGGGCGCGCGAGGCGCACTTTCCCGGGGCTCGCGCTACCAAAGCGTGAACACTGCGGAACGACCCCATTTCCGATCGCGCATCCGACCCGGACAAAGCTCGAAACTACTGTCGTACCGCTGCGAAAGTCCGGTCCGCGGTGCGAGTATGAACCAAGGTCGTTGATGCTGTGGGGAGTGCGGCGACGGGTGGCGCCCTCCTCGAAGCAGCACGTCCGAATCCTTTTCGCGTTGATCGTTCCTCATCATCCTTAGCCCATTCGGCGCCCACGGCGTTCCGACGCGTGTCCTCGTACTCGGCCGGCTCGTTCACGGGTCGACCGGGTCGCCCAGGGGCGTGCCCCCGGAGGCGTGCGCCGGGACGCGCGCGGGCTCCGGGGCGTCCCGCCACGGGCTGGGCGGGCGCCGGGCAGGTTGCCGGGGACGGCGGCGCGGGCAGGCTCTCGGTCGCACGTCCTCCCCACCCAGCAGTCCTCCCGGTACTCCCCCCGGCCCACCCCCGGCGCCCGCGGGAGCTGCCGCCGATCTCGGGCAGGAGCTTGGCATGCACGGCGACACGCGGGACCAGTCCACACCGGTGGCCGACAACCTCGACGCAGCGGTCGCGGAATCCGCCGGACGGATGGATTCTGACACTCGGACGGATCCGGCGATGCCGGCGCCCAGGGCGTCCGGAGCGGCCCGTCCCCCGCACTCCGAACCCGAGGCCGCCTCACCCGAGCAGCCCCCGTCCGAACACCCCGCCCCGCTCGAACACCCCGAGCCCGAGTCCTCCGCAGCGGCCCTCCAACCGGGGGCCGCGGAGAGCCGGACCGCGGCACCGCGCAGGCGCACCACCACCACGCGCCGCACCACCACCGCCGGGTCCACCGCACCGTCCGCCACCCCGAAGGCCGGTGCCGCGGCGGCGGCCGCCGCCGCGCCGGCCGCCGCGAAGTCCGGTGCCCGGTCCGGCGCGGCGAAGGCGGGCGCCGCGAAGGCCGACGCCCCGCCCCGCAAGGCGCCCGCCCGCAAGCCCTCCGCCCGCAAGACGACAGAGAGCGACACCGTGATCGGCCGCATCCCCGTCCTGGACGTCAGCCCGCTCGTCGACTCCGGCCGCCGCCCGGCCAAGGCCGTCGTCGGCGAGACCTTCCTGGTCACCGCGACCGTGTTCCGCGAGGGCCACGACGCCGTCAACGCCAACGTCGTGCTGCGCGACCCGCGCGGGCGCAGCGGCCCGTGGACCCCGATGCGCGAGCTCGCCGAGGGCACCGACCGCTGGGGCGCACGAGTCACCCCGACCGCGCCCGGCCGCTGGTCGTACCTGGTCGAGGCGTGGAGCGACCCGATCGCGACCTGGCGCAAGACGGCGTCGGTCAAGCTGCCCGCGGGGATGGACACCGCGCTCGTCCTGGAGGAGGGCGCCCGCCTGCTGGAGCAGGCGGCGGCCGGCGTGCCGAAGAAGGAGGGCCGCGCGCACGTGCTCGCCGCCGCCGAAGCGCTGCGCGACCCCGGCCTGCCGCCGCTGTCCCGGCTGGCGGCCGCGCTCGCCCCCGAGGTTCTGGAGCTGCTCGCCCGGTACCCGCTGCGCGAGCTGCTGAGCGCCTCCCGCCCGCTGCCGCTCCAGGTGGACCGCGAGCGCGCCCTGTTCGGCTCCTGGTACGAGTTCTTCCCGCGGTCGGAGGGCGCCGTGGTGGACCCGAACGGCGTCGAGCCGCCGCGTTCGGGCACCCTGCGCACCGCGGCCGAGCGGCTGCCCGCGATCGCCGCGATGGACTTCGACGTGGTCTACCTGCCGCCCGTCCACCCGATCGGCCGCGCCTACCGCAAGGGCCCGGACAACACCCTGACGGCCGGTCCGCACGACGTCGGCTCGCCCTGGGCGATCGGCTCCCCCGAGGGCGGCCACGACGCGGTCCACCCGGACCTCGGCACCATCGAGGACTTCGACCACTTCGTCGCCGAGGCCAAGGCGCTGCACCTGGAGGTGGCGTTGGACTTCGCCCTCCAGTGCTCCCCCGACCACCCGTGGGTGAACAAGCACCCGGAATGGTTCAGCCACCGCGCCGACGGCACCATCGCGTACGCCGAGAACCCGCCGAAGAAGTACCAGGACATCTATCCGGTCAACTTCGACCAGGACATGGACGGAATCGTCAAGGAAACCGTCCGCATCCTGCGTTTCTGGATGTCCCACGGCGTGCGGATCTTCCGGGTCGACAACCCGCACACCAAGCCGGTGCTGTTCTGGGAGAAGGTGCTCGCCGACATCGCCCGCACCGACCCCGACGTCCTGTTCCTGGCGGAGGCCTTCACCCGCCCCGCGATGATGCACACCCTCGGGAAGATCGGTTTCCACCAGTCGTACACGTACTTCACCTGGCGCACCACCAAACCGGAACTCACCGACTACCTCACCGAACTCACCGGTGACGCGGCCGCCTACATGCGGCCCAACTTCTTCGCCAACACCCCCGACATCCTGCACGCCTACCTCCAGCACGGCGGCCGGGCCGCGTTCGCCGTCCGCGCCGTGCTCGCCGCCACGCTCTCCCCCACCTACGGGATCTACGCCGGGTTCGAGCTGTACGAGAACGAGCCGGCCCACCCCGGCTCCGAGGAGTACCTGCACTCGGAGAAGTACGAGCTGCGCCCGCGCGACTGGAACCGCACCGACACCCTCGCCCCGCTGCTCACCGTGCTCAACCGGCTGCGCCGGCGCCACCCGGCCCTGCGGCAGCTGCGCGACCTGCGCTTCCACCACACCGACAACGATCAGGTGATCGCCTACTCCAAGACCGCGACCACGCCGGAGGGCCTGACCGACCAGGTCATCACCGTGGTCAACCTCGACCCGCACCACGTCCAGGAGGCCACCGTCACGCTCGACGGCGACGGCCCGTTCGCGGTGCACGACGAGCTCACCGGCGCCGTCTACACCTGGGGCCGGCACAACTACGTCCGGCTCGATCCCTCAGCCGAGCCGGCTCACCTCCTCACGGTTCGGAGGAACCCAGCGTGACAGTGAACGAGCCCGTCCCCGACACCTTCCCCGAGACCTCGAAGAAGAACCTGGACCCCGAGTGGTTCAAGCGTGCGGTCTTCTACGAGGTGCTGGTGCGGTCCTTCCAGGACAGCAACGGCGACGGGGTCGGGGACCTCAAGGGGCTCACGGCCAAGCTCGACTACCTCCAGTGGCTCGGCATCGACTGCCTCTGGCTCCCGCCGTTCTTCGCCTCGCCGCTGCGCGACGGCGGGTACGACGTGGCCGACTACAAGTCGGTGCTGCCCGAGTTCGGCGACCTCGCCGACTTCATGGAGTTCGTGGACGCCGCGCACGCCCGCGGCATGCGCGTGATCATCGACTTCGTCATGAACCACACCAGCGACCAGCACCCGTGGTTCCAGGCCTCCCGCGCGGACCCGGACGGGCCGTACGGCGACTTCTACATGTGGGCCGACGACGACAAGCGGTACCCGGACGCCCGCATCATCTTCGTCGACACCGAGACCTCCAACTGGACGTACGACCCGGTCCGCAAGCAGTACTTCTGGCACCGGTTCTTCTCTCACCAGCCGGACCTCAACTACGACAACCCCCGCGTCCAGGACGAGATGATCGCCGGGCTGCGGTTCTGGCTCGACCTCGGCATCGACGGCTTCCGGCTGGACGCGGTGCCCTACCTGTTCGCGCGCGACGGGACCAACTGCGAGAACCTGCCGGAGACCCACGAGTTCCTCCGCCGGGTCCGCAAGGAGATCGACGCCGACTACCCCGACACCGTGCTGCTCGCCGAGGCCAACCAGTGGCCCGAGGACGTCGTCGACTACTTCGGCGACTTCGCGGCGGGCGGCGACGAGTGCCACATGGCGTTCCACTTCCCGGTGATGCCGCGGATCTTCATGGCGGTGCGGCGCGAGTCCCGCTACCCCGTCTCGGAGATCCTCGCCAAGACCCCGCACATCCCGTACGGGTGCCAGTGGGGCATCTTCCTGCGCAACCACGACGAGCTGACCCTGGAGATGGTCACCGACGAGGAGCGCGACTACATGTACGCGGAGTACGCCAAGGACCCCCGGATGCGCGCCAACGTGGGCATCCGGCGCCGGCTCGCCCCGCTGCTGGAGAACGACCGCAACCAGATCGAGCTGTTCACCGCCCTCCTCCTCTCGCTGCCCGGCTCGCCGGTGCTCTACTACGGGGACGAGATCGGCATGGGCGACAACATCTGGCTCGGCGACCGGGACGGCGTCCGCACGCCGATGCAGTGGACCCCGGACCGCAACGCGGGTTTCTCCTCCGCCGACCCGGGCAGGCTCAGTCTGCCGCCCATCATGGACCCGGTGTACGGCTATCAGGTGACCAACGTCGAGGCGCAGCAGAGCAGTTCGAGTTCGCTGCTGCACTGGACGCGTCGCATGATCGAGATCCGCAAGCTCAACCCGGCGTTCGGCCTGGGCACGTACACCGAACTGCCCTCCAGCAACCCCGCGGTGCTGGCCTTCGTGCGGGAGCACGAGGGGGACCTGGTCATGTGCGTGAACAACTTCTCGCGGTTCGCACAACCGACCGAACTGGACCTGCGGCAGTACGGCGGACGCTACCCGGTCGAGCTGATCGGCGGGGTGCGCTTCCCCTCGATCGGCGAGTGGCCGTACCTGCTCACCCTGGCCGGCCACGGCTTCTACTGGTTCCAGCTCCGGCAGCCCCCGCGACTGAGCGGGACCAGGCGGTCGAAGTAACGATCCGCCGCACCGGCCCCGACCGCACCACCAGACCCTCGGGGGGCGCGAGTTGCACCCGCGCGCCCCGGGGTCCTCCGCTCCGCTGCGCCCCCGGGCGCCGCGTACGGAGAACAGCCCAACGGCCACCCACACGAAGGCGTGACACCTGAGCCCCGCTCGCGTGCCGCCACCGCCGCGCCGCCGAAATCCGGAAGACTGACGGACCCGGCCAGACCCGTCGGGCAGTCGGCCCGCTTCCGGGGAAAGGGAGTCATGTCCGAAACCTCCCGTTCTCAAGCCCATGTGCAGCACGACACCCCGGCCGGCCCCGCCGCGTCGGCGGGCGCGCGGAGCACCGGGCTCCGGAGAACCACCCTGGGGGTCAGCGAACTCGTCCAGGCGGCGCTGCCGCTGATCTCCGAGTGGCTCCCCACCCAGCGCTGGTACGCCGGGAAGGGACGGCCCATCACCGGACTCACCCTGGTGGTCGGAACCCCGCTGCAGGTCGGCGACCCCGCCCTGCTGCACCTCCTGCTGCGGGTCGAGCACGCCACCACGGCCGGCGCCCCGCACGGGGACGTCTACCAACTCCTCCTCGGCGTCCGCTCCGAACGCCCCGCCGACATCGAGCCCGGCGCCGTGCTCGGCCGGCTCACCCACGGCCCGTACGACGGCGCGACGCTCTACGACGCCGTCCACGACCCGGAGCTCACCGGGCGCCTGCTGGAACACCTGGCCACCGGCGACCGCTTCGGCTCGCTCTCCTTCCGCCGCACCCCCGGCTCCGGCCTGCCCACCACCATCCCCGGCCGCGCCTCCACCGCCGAGCAGTCCAACAGCTCGGTCATCTACGGCACCTCGTACATCCTCAAGCTCTTCCGCCGCGTCCACCCCGGCACCAACCCCGACCTCGAACTCTCCCTCGCCCTCTCCCGGGCCGGCTCCACCCGCATCCCGCGCGTCGCGGCCTGGTTCGAGAGCCGGATGGAACGCGCCGAACCCGCCACCCTCGGCCTGCTCCAGCGCTACCTGCCGGACGCCGAGGACGGCTGGGAGCTGGCCCTCGACCAGGTCGGCCGGCTCAAGGGCGACCCCTCCCCCGGCAACTTCGCGATCGAGGCCCACCGGCTCGGCCGGGCCACCGCCGAGGTGCACCGGGTGCTCGCCCGCTCCATGCCCGTCGCCCGCCTCGACCGCACCCAGACCCGCCAGCTCGCCACCGCCATGGCCGACCGGCTCGACAGCGCCGTCGCCGCCGTGCCCGGCCTGATGCGCTACCGGGCCGCGCTGCGCAACGCCTTCCAGCAGCTCGCCGACGCCCACCCGGACGGCCTGCCGGTCCAGCGCATCCACGGCGACCTGCACCTCGGCCAGGCCATGCGCACCCCGCACGGCTGGGTCCTGCTCGACTTCGAGGGCGAGCCCGCCAAGTCCGTCAACGAGCGCCGCGAACCGCAGCCCGCCCTGCGCGACGTCGCCGCGATGCTGCGCTCCTTCGACTACGCGGCGGCCCACCTCCTCGCCGGCGGCCCGGTCGACCCCGAGCTCGCCCACCTCGCCGCCGCCTGGGCACAGCGCAACCGCACCGCCTTCAGCGCCGGGTACACCGCCGGGGGCGGCGTCGATCCGGCGGCCTCGCCCGAGCTGATGCGCGCGCTGGAGATCGACAAGGCGGTCTACGAGGTGGTGTACGAGGCCCGGCACCGCCCGAGCTGGCTGCCGATCCCGCTGGCCGCGATCAACCGGCTCGCCCTGACCGTGTGATCCCCCGCTCGTACCGCCCGCAGGAGTTCGCCCACACCCCCGCCGCAGGAGGCCCCGCCGTGACGCCGCTCGATCCGCCCGGCCGCACCACCCGTCCCGTACCGGCCACGTTCCTGGCCGGTACGGGGACACCCGCTCCTGCCCCGGCCGCCGCCTCCGCCTCCGGTCCCGCGCCCGAACCGCCGTCGGCCGGGGCCCCACCGGCCGGACCGCTGTCGGCCGGAGCGCTCAGGCTGCCCGAGGCGCCGCTGCCGCCCGCCGAGGTGGACCGGCTGGTCGGCGGGCAGCACCACGATCCGCACGCGCTGCTCGGCGCCCACCCCGTGCACGGCGGCACCGCGATCCGGGTGCTGCGGCCCTTCGCCGAGCGGGTCGTGGTCGAGACCGCCCAGGGGCCGGCCGAACTCACCCACCAGCAGGGCGGGTTGTTCACCGGCCTGCTCGCCGGCGGCGCACCGCCCGACTACCGGCTGCTGGTGACGTACCCGGGCGGCGAACCGCTCGTCCAGCAGGACGGCTACCGCACCCCGCCCACCCTCGGCGAGCTCGACCTGCACCTCATCTCCGAGGGCCGGCACGAGCAGCTGTGGCAGGTGCTGGGCTCGCACGTGCGCACGGTGGACGGCGTCGCCGGCACCGCGTTCGCCGTGTGGGCGCCGAACGCCGCCGGGGTCCGCCTGATCGGCGACTTCAACCACTGGGACGGCACCGGGCACCCGATGCGCTCGCTCGGCTCCTCCGGCGTGTGGGAACTGTTCGTCCCCGGGCTCGCCGAGGGCACCACGTACAAGTACGAGATCCACACCCGGCAGGGCTGGGTGCTCGACAAGGCCGACCCGCTGGCCCGCGCCGCCCAGTGCCCGCCCGGCACCGCGTCCGTCGTCACCTCCTCCGCCCACCGGTGGGAGGACGGCGAGTGGATGGCCCGCCGGGCGCGCACCGCGCACCACCGGGCGCCGATGTCGGTGTACGAGCTGCACCTGCCGTCCTGGCGGCCCGACCTCACCGACTACCGCGCGATCGCCGAGGAACTCCCCGGCTACCTCAAGGAGTTGAACTTCACCCACGTGGAGTTCATGCCGGTCATGGAACACCCGTTCGGCGGCTCCTGGGGCTATCAGGTGTCCGGCTACTACGCGCCCACCGCCCGCCTCGGCACCCCGGACGACTTCCGCCACCTCGTCGACACGCTGCACCAGCACGGGATCGGCGTGATCGTCGACTGGGTGCCCGCGCACTTCCCCAAGGACGCCTTCGCCCTCGCCCGCTTCGACGGCGAGCCGCTCTACGAGCCGGCCGACCCGCTGCGTGCCGAACACCCCGACTGGGGCACGCTGGAGTTCGACTACGGGCGCAAGGAGGTGCGCAACTTCCTCGTCGCCAACGCGGTCTACTGGTGCGAGGAGTTCCACATCGACGGGCTGCGGGTGGACGCCGTCGCCTCGATGCTCTACCTCGACTACTCCCGCGAGGGCGGCGCCTGGACGCCCAACCAGTTCGGCGGCCGGGAGAACCTCGACGCCGCCTCCTTCCTCCAGGAGATGAACGCGACCGTCTACCGGCGCTGCCCGGGCGTCGTGACCATCGCCGAGGAGTCGACCGCCTGGGACGGCGTGACCCGCCCGACCGACAGCGGCGGCCTCGGCTTCGGCCTCAAGTGGAACATGGGCTGGATGCACGACTCGCTCGTCTACATGTCCAAGGAGCCGGTGCACCGCAAGTACCACCACAACGAGATCACCTTCTCGATGGTCTACGCCTACTCCGAGAACTACGTCCTGCCGATCTCCCACGACGAGGTCGTGCACGGCAAGCAGGCGCTCGTCTCCAAGATGCCCGGCGACTGGTGGCAGCAGCGCGCCAACCACCGCGCCTACCTCGGCTTCATGTGGTCCCACCCCGGCAAGCAACTCCTCTTCATGGGACAGGAGTTCGCCCAGGGCGCGGAATGGGACCACGAGACCGGCCCGCAGTGGTGGGTGCTCGACGAGCAGTGGCCGGCCCACCCGGACCACCAGGGCGTGCGCCGCCTCGTCCGCGACCTCAACCGCCTCTACCGCGACACCCCCGCCCTCTGGGAGCTCGACACCTCCCCCGAGGGCTTCCAGTGGCTCGACGGCGGCTCCGCCGACGACAACCTGCTCTCCTACGTCCGCCACGCCGCCGACGGCACGCCCCTCGTCGCCGTCTGCAACTTCTCCCCCGTCGTCCGCCACGGCCACCGCGTCGGCCTGCCCGCCCTCGACGGCCGCGACCAGCTGTGGGAGGAAGTCCTCAACACCGACGCCGAAACCTACGGCGGCACCGGCACCGGCAACTCCACCCCCATCAAGGCCGACCCCGTCGAATGGAACGGCCAGCCCCGCTCCGCCGACCTGACCCTCCCCCCGCTGGCCACCATCTGGCTCCGCCCGGCCTGACCCCGTCCCGCATCACGAGCCCCCGGAGCGCACGCTCCGGGGGCCCTCCACGACCTCGTGACCTTCGTCCCTTGCCTCCCCCAGGGTCGTTCTGCTCGCGGGCACCCGCGGGGGGTGCGAAGGTAGGGTCGATATGACCACCTTCCGAGGCGACGGGACGGAGAAGAGCGCGTGGCGCGCAGCGTGTACGTGACCGGGATCGACCGGGGGGACGGACGCCAGGCGGTCGAGCTCGGGGTCATGGAGCTGCTCACCCGGCAGGTGGACCGGGTCGGGGTGTTCCGGCCGCTGGTGCACGCGCACGCGCCGGGGACGTCCGGGTCGGACCACGTGGTCGAGCTGCTGCGCGGCCGGTACCGGATCGACCT
The DNA here is from genome assembly GCF_036322405.1 of Streptomyces sp. SP17BM10. NCBI lineage: Bacteria > Bacillati > Actinomycetota > Actinomycetes > Kitasatosporales > Streptomycetaceae > Streptomyces > Streptomyces sp. SP17BM10. The sequence goes on from NZ_JAQYXB010000577.1 coordinate 110,039, forward strand.
GCCCGCCGCCGACCTCTACGGGCTCACCTACGAGGAGGCCGCCGCCCTGCAGGCCGCGCAGGGGCAGGACGAGCTGGTGTCGGCCCTCGTCGACCGGTTCCGGGCGGTGGAGCGGCGGTGCGAGGTCGTACTGGTGCTCGGCACCGACTTCGCGGACACCAACATCCCGGACGAGCTGGCCTTCAACGCCCGTCTGGCCAACGAGTTCGGCGCCGCCGTGCTGCCGGTGATCGGCGGGCAGGGCAAGGAGGCGGAGGCCGTGACCGCCGAGGTCCGCAACGCCCACCGGGCGTACACCGACCTCGGCTGCGAGACCCTCGCGATGATCGCCAACCGGGTCGCCCCCGCCTCCAAGCAGCGGATCCAGCGCAAGCTCACCGAGAAGCTGCCGATCCCCGCCTACGTCATCCCGGAGGAGCCGGCGCTGGCCGCGCCCACCGTCGCCCAGCTGGTCGAGGCGACCGGCGCCGAGGTGCTGCTCGGGGACGCCGCCGGGCTCGCCCGGGACGTGCGCGGCTTCGTCTTCGGCGGTGCCATGCTGCCGACCTTCCTCGACGCGCTGACCGACGGCGCCCTCGTCGTCACCCCCGGGGACCGCGCCGACCTGGTCATCGGCTCGCTCGCCGCGCACGCCGCCGGCGCCCCGCCGATCGCCGGCGTGCTGCTGACGCTCGGCCAGCACCCCGGCCCGAACGTCATGACGCTGGCCGCCCGGCTCGCCCCCGGCACCCCGGTCGCGGTGGTCCCCGAGGGCAGCTGGCCGACCGCCGCCACCCTGACCCACCTGGAGGGCAAGCTCAGCGCAGCCAGCCCGCGGAAGGCCGAGATCGCCCTCGGCCTGTTCGAACTGCACGTCGACACCGCCGAGTTGACCAACCGGATCGAGGTCGGCCGGTCCGAACGGGTCACCCCGATGATGTTCGAGCACGAGCTCCTGGAGCGCGCCCGCGCCGAGCGCCGGCACGTCGTCCTCCCCGAGGGCACCGAGGAGCGCGTGCTGCGCGCCGCCGAGGTCCTGCTGCGCCGCAACATCTGCGACCTCACCCTCCTCGGCGACGCCGACGCGGTGCGCCGCAAGGCCGCGGGCCTCGGCATCGCGATACCGCAGGAGGAGCCCGGCGCCGACCGCGCCCAGGTCCGGATCGTCGACCCGACCACCAGCCCGCTGCGCCGCCAGTTCGCCGAGCTGTACGCGCGGCTGCGCGCCCACAAGGGCATGACCGTCGAACTCGCGCTGGACGTCGTCACCGACGTCTCCTACTTCGGCACCCTGATGGTCCAGGAGGGCATCGCCGACGGGATGGTCTCCGGCGCGGTGCACTCCACCGCCGCCACCATCCGGCCCGCCTTCGAGGTCATCAAGACCTCGCCGGGCGCGTCCATCGTGTCGAGCGTCTTCTTCATGTGCCTGGCCGACAAGGTCCTCGTGTACGGCGACTGCGCCGTCAACCCGGACCCGGACGCCCAGCAGCTGGCCGACATCGCGATCCAGGCCGCCGCCACCGCCGCCCAGTTCGGCGTCGAGCCGCGGGTCGCGATGCTCTCCTACTCGACCGGCACGTCCGGCTCCGGCGCGGACGTCGACAAGGTCCGCAAGGCCACCGAGCTGGTCCGCGAGCTGCGGCCGGACATCCTGGTCGAGGGGCCGATCCAGTACGACGCCGCGGTGGACGCGCACGTCGCGGCCACCAAGCTGCCGGGCTCCGCGGTGGCCGGCCGGGCGACCGTGCTGATCTTCCCGGACCTCAACACCGGCAACAACACCTACAAGGCCGTGCAGCGCTCGGCCGGCGCGGTCGCCGTCGGTCCGGTCCTCCAGGGCCTGCGCAAGCCGGTCAACGACCTCTCGCGCGGCGCGCTCGTGCAGGACATCGTCAACACCGTCGCGATCACCGCGATCCAGTCCCAGGAGCGCAAGGAGGCGCAGGCATGAGCGAGCGCAGCGAGCGAGTCATCGAAGGGTGCGTGGCTCGCGAAGCGACCGCCGAGCGCGGCGAGGTGGCCGCATGAGTGAAGGCACCCGCGTTCTCGTCCTGAACGCCGGCTCCTCGTCGGTCAAGTACCAGCTGATCGACATGCTCGACGGCGCCCGGCTCGCCTCCGGGCTGGTCGAGCGGATCGGCGAGCCGAGCGGCCGGCTGGTGCACACCCCCCGCTCCGGAGAGCGCCGCGAGAGCCTGCAGACCTTCCCGGACCACTCGGCCGCGCTCAAGGCCGTCGCCGAGGAACTCGCCGCCGACGGCGTCGGGCTGGACTCCCCCGAGCTCGCCGCCATCGGCCACCGCGTGGTGCACGGCGGCAAGCGGTTCACCGAGCCGACCGTGCTCACCGACGAGGTGCTCCGGGAGGTCCGCCGGCTGATCCCGGTCGCGCCGCTGCACAACCCGGCCAACATCACCGGCATCGAGGTGGCCCGCGCGCTGCGCCCGGACCTGCCCCAGGTGGCCGTCTTCGACACCGCCTTCCACGCCTCCATGCCCGAGCCGGCCGCCCGGTACGCGATCGACAGGGCCGTCGCGGACGAGCACCGGGTGCGCCGCTACGGCTTCCACGGCACCTCGCACCAGTACGTCTCGCGGGCCACCGCCCGGCTGCTCGGCAAGGACCCGGCCGAGGTGAACGTCATCGTGCTGCACCTGGGCAACGGCGCCTCCGCGTCGGCGGTCAGCGGCGGCCGGTGCGTGGACACCTCGATGGGGCTGACCCCGCTGGAGGGCCTCGTCATGGGCACCCGTTCGGGTGACATCGACGCGGGCGTGGTGTTCCACCTGCACCGGGTCGGCGGCCTGTCGGTCGACGAGATCGACGACCTGCTCAACCGCCGCAGCGGCCTGCGCGGCCTGTGCGGGGACAACGACATGCGCGAGATCATGCGCCGCGCGGACGAGGGGGACGCTGACGCAAAGCTCGCCTTCGACTCCTACGTCCACCGGCTCCGCAAGTACATCGGCGCTTACTACGCCGTGCTCGGCCGGGTGGACGCGATCGCGTTCACCGCGGGCGTCGGCGAGAACGCCGCGCCGGTGCGCGCGGCGGCCACGGCGGGCCTGGAGGAGCTGGGCATCGCCGTGGACCCCGAGCTGAACTCCGTGCGCTCCGGCGAGCCCAGGATCATCTCGCCGCAGTACGCGCGGGTGACGGTCGCGGTGGTGCCGACGGACGAGGAACTGGAGATCGCCCGGCAGGCCTTCGCCCTCGTGCACCGCCGGGACCAGGAGGCGCAGGGAAGCCGGGGGTCCGAGGACTGACTCCCCGTCGTCTCGGTCCGCGGAATCCTTCGTCGGCGATTCCTCACGATTCGTGCCGAATGCACCCATAACACGAACGGATAGACTGATCCATATGCGCCGAGCGAAAATTGTCTGCACCCTGGGTCCGGCGACGGACTCCTACGAACAGCTGAAGGCCATCGTCGAGGCGGGCATGAACGTCGCCCGACTGAACATGAGCCACGGCACCCACGCGGACCACGAGGAGCGGTACCGAAAGGTCCGCCAGGTCTCGGAGGACACCGGCAAGGCCATCGGCGTCCTGGCCGACCTCCAGGGTCCCAAGATCCGTCTGGCGACCTTCGCCAACGGCCCGGTGACCGTCGACAACGGCGACGAGTTCACCATCACCACCGAGGACGTCCCCGGTGACCAGCACATCTGCGGCACCACCTACAAGGGCCTGCCCGGCGACGTGAAGCCCGGCGACCCGATCCTGATCAACGACGGCGTCATCGCCCTGGAGGTCGTCAGCGTCGACGGCCCGCGGGTGAGGACCGTGGTGGTCGAGGGCGGCGTGCTCTCGAACAACAAGGGCATCAACCTGCCCGGCGCGGCCGTGAACGTGCCCGCCCTGTCCGAGAAGGACAAGGACGACCTGCGTTTCGCGCTCCGCCTGGGCGTCGACATGATCGCCCTGTCCTTCGTCCGCAACGCGGACGACATCAAGGACGTCCACGAGGTCATGGACGAGGTCGGCATCCGTGTGCCGGTCATCGCCAAGATCGAGAAGCCGCAGGCCGTCGAGGCCATGGAGGAGATCGTCCTCGCCTTCGACGCCATCATGGTCGCCCGCGGCGACCTGGCCGTGGAGTACCCGCTGGAGCGGGTGCCGCTGGTCCAGAAGCGCCTGATCACGCTGGCGCGCCGCAACGCCAAGCCGGTCATCGTCGCCACCCAGATGATGGAGTCGATGATCCACGCCTCGCGCCCGACCCGCGCCGAGGTCTCCGACGTCGCCAACGCCATCCTGGACGGCGCCGACGCGGTCATGCTGTCGGCCGAGTCGAGCGTCGGCAAGTACCCGGTGGAGACCGTTCGCACCATGAGCCGGATCTGCGAGAAGGCCGAGGAGGAGCTCGTCTCCCAGGGCCTGCAGCCGCTCAACCCGGGCCGCAAGCCGCGCACCCAGGGCGGCTCCGTCGCCCGCGCCGCGTGCGAGCTGGGTGACTTCCTGAACGGCAGGGCGCTGATCGCGTTCACCAAGTCCGGCGACACCGCGCGCCGACTGTCCCGCTACCGCTCGCCGATCCCGGTGATCGCGTTCACCCCGGACGCGGCCACCCGCAACCAGCTCTCGCTGAGCTGGGGCGTCGAGTCGTACGTCACCGAGCAGGTGGCCACCACCGACGCGATGGTCGCGCAGGTCGACCGCGAGCTGCTGAAGCTGGGCGAGCTGTCCGAGGGCGACACCGTCATCGTCACCGCCGGTGTCCCGGTCGGCATCCCCGGCACCACCAACATGGTGCAGGTGCACCGCCTGGGCTCGCACGGCGAGTAGTACCCGCCGGCAGCGCCGAACGCCCGTGGGGCGGCTCCTCCTCGCCGGAGGGCCGCCCCACGGGCGTCGTGCGTTCCCGCCTACTTGTCGCTGTAGGGGGCGTTGTCGTTGAACATGTGCATCCCGGGGATGTGCAGCGTGCCGCCGAACTGGCCGGCCTGCTTGGCGGTGACCCCGGTCAGCTCCAGGTCCAGCGGGATCGGGACGGAGCCGATCAGGTCGTACAGCCAGCGCGGCAGGGTGTCCGGGGTGAGGGTGATCTCGCCCAGGTCGATCGGGATCGGCAGGCCGAGCACCTTGGACAGGTGGCCGGACAGACGCTCCACGTACATGGTGACCTGGCCGTCGCGCATGGTCGAGGTCGAGCCGGGGGCGCCCTGGACGTGGAACGTCACGCCGTTGCCCTCCAGCGTCGACATGTCGAGGTTCTCGATGTCGACGCTCGACACCACGAACTTCAGCACCCGCTTGGTGCCGGTCGGCGTCTTGACGTCGTAGACGCCGTGGAAGGCTGCGCCGTGCAGGCCCAGGCGGCTGGTCTGCAGCGTCCAGTTCTGCTCCGGGACGACCTGCTCGCCGGGCGCCGCGGCGGCGGTCAGGCCGCGGGCGTCCACCGCGCAGTTCGGGTTCACGGTCGGGGAGCCGGAGGCCGACGGGGACGCCGAGGCGGACGGCGCCGAGGCGGAGGCGGACGGCGCGGCGGACCCGGACGGCGCGGCTGAGGCACCGGACGAGGCGCTGGCCGACGGCGCCGGCTTGGTGGGCGCCTTGCCGGCCGCGGGCGGCTTCGGGGCCTGGGTCACCGTGCCGGCACCGGGCACCTGTGCGGACGGCTGGGTCGGGGGCTGCGGCTGTCCCGGCTGGACCGGGGCGCCGACCCTCGGGGCGGGGGCGGCGGGCGCCGCCGTGGTCGCCGGGGCCGGGGTGGCGGTCGGCGACGCGGAGGGCGACGGGGATGCCGAACCGCCCGGGTTCAGAAGGTTGTTGATGCCGCCGAGGATGTCGTCGATCAGCCCGGCCTGGGACGCCTTGGCCGTCCCGTTCGCGTCGCCCTGGTAGACCGCGCTCACCGCCCCCGCGCCGCCGCTGGCGGCGGACCGGACGGCCGGCGCGGTGGTGGTCGCCGTCGCCGTCGGGGCGGCGGCCGGCGTCTTCACCGGCGCGGACGGCTGCGGGGTGGGCGCCGCCGTCGGGGCCTGCGTGGGGACGCTCGTCGCACCGGCACCCACGGAGGGCGTCGCGGACGGACCGGGCGGCGGCGCCGGCAGCTCGCTCTTGGGCACCGGCGTCTCCTCGATCGGCGAGACGTCCGGCACCGCCACGGGTGCGGTGGGGCACGCCTTGCCCGCCGTGGACTCGGCCGACGCCGGATTCGGCGTGTAGGCGGCGGCCATCAGCAGCGCCGTCGGCACCGCGGCCATCGCCAGCGCCCGGCCCCGCAGCCGCACCCGGACGGGCGTCCGGCGCGCGGCGTGGCGCCCGGAGCGCTTCGGTTGGTCGTCGCCCGTGCTCACCGCGCCTCCCCGGGGTCCGCCGTGGCAGGCTGCTCCCCCGGCCCGGCCTGGGCGGGCAGCTTGGCGGTGGGTGCCTCGGCGGACGCCGGGGCGGCCTCCTCGGGGGCCACGCTCTTCGCGACGGCGCTCGTGGCCGCGCCCGACTCCGTCACCGCGGCCTCGGCCGCGTCGGGCTCCGGCAGCGGAGCCCAGGAGACCATCAGCCCGCCGCCGATCAGACCGGGCAGCAGCGCCATGCCGAAGCCGGCCAGATTGGAGACCGGGATCGAGACCAGCGTCAGCAGGATGGTCGCGATGCCCGCGAAGAAGCGGACGGCCGGCTGGAACCAGCCGGTGAGTCCGAGGATCATCATCAGGATGCCGATGATCATCGAGCCGGCGCCGGCCGTGGTCGACATCGCGATGGTCACGCTGCCGAGCGCGAGGTGGGCGTAGGGGAAGTACAGGATCGGGACGCCGGCGATCATGGCCAGCAGGCCGCCCCAGAAGGGCCTGGTACGACGGAACGTGCGGAAGTTCCGCCAGAGCCACCTGAGCGGACTCTGCTGGCCGGTCCGGGTTTCGACCGTTGCGCTGGACATGGTGCAGCTCCTCGACATCGCTACGAGGGAAGAACGATTGGCGTGGGGCCGGGAACGGCGGTCGCCCGCCGCCCCGGCCCGCGAGGACCCGTCAGGCCGGCGCGCCCGTCGGCACGCCGTCAGGAAGGGCTCAGAAGCACTCGTTGCCCGGGCCGTCGCCCTGCTTGAGCGACAGGTTCAGGCCACTGAGCACGAAGTTGCCCGCCGAGGTGGCGCGCGCGGTCTGCTCGACGTTGTCCAGGACGGCCTTGTCCGCGGACTGCGCGAAACCGGTCGGACCGGTCGGCAGGCCCTTGCCGCCACCCGCCGCCGTGACACCCGGGTGCGGGGTCCAGCCCTGGGTGGCGGTGCCCTTGAGGGTGGACGCGTCCTGACCGATGCTGATGTTGGTGAAGGTCGCGTCGGCCTTCAGCTGCTCCAGGTCGATGAGCAGGTTGTCAGCGTGCACCGGCTTGCTGCCCGGGCCGCCGGCCTTCAGCTGGAGGGTGATCTTGCCCAGGCCGAAGGTGGACAGGTCGGTGACCACCGACTGGCACAGGTTGGTGATGTCGGCCTTGTCGAAGGCCGAGACCGCGACGGGGTGCGGCTTGCCGCTGGCCTCGATGTCGACGGTGCCGAACTGGGCGAAGTTGGTGCCCTCAAGGTGGTCGGTGTGCACCTTGAACTGCTGGCCGGAGATGCTGAACGAGGCGGCGAGCGCGCTGTTGGCAATGGAGAAGCCCACCGCGGCGGTGGCCGCGATGCTCGGCACCATCACCAGGGCGAAGCGCTTCCAGCGGGTCTTGCCGTAGGTCTTGGACATGCGAGTCCTCCTTCTGGGACGTACATCTCCGGCTCCCCGGCGGCGGCTCCCGCGCCGGTGGGGGCCTGGGATGGGAGAGAGCTACGTCCTCGGTAGCGGAGAGCGCCTTGGGCGTCGTCGGACGCGGGAGCGGCCTGCGTGGAGCGGCACTCCCGTCCCTGGACCGGCCGTCCTTGTGGGGCGGCGGGCAGGACCGGCGACATCGGCGATCACCCCCGAGCGACAACCAGCGACCGCGCAGGGCGCACGGCCGGTCGAAGGACAGGAACCGCCGTGGGACCGCGGATACCCCCCTGCCCTCCCTACCGCCGGCCACGGCCGGCGGATCACCCGGTGGGGATCCCGCGCTCCCCGTGGCCGACCGGCTGTCGGGGGAAGGAGTCTGGGACCGGGCGTGGCCGATCGTGCTTGAATCCCGGGCGAAGCACAAGAGGTGCCTTACTGACGGGTAATGCAACAGTCGGTGGCGTCGATCATGAAATCGGCCAGATCCGCACCGTGCGTGACGTCGTGCAGGAATCATGGCGGCGAAATCCCCCGGAAACACCGCCGAAACACCCGTGGGTGGTCACACTTGGTGACCACCCACGGGTGAAATCAAGATTTGGTAACCCTCGGCCGGGTTGACCGGATTGTCGCCAAATCACCAGCGACACCGCAGGTCACCCACCGTGCCAGACGCGCCGCCCGGCACACGCGCTCACGAGCACGCGCGCCCGGGAAGGGGGCGCGCTCAGAAGAGCACGCGCGCCAGCCCGGCCCGGGCCACCACGACGCGCGGGTCCTCCGCGCCGATGACCTCGAAGAGTTCGAGCAGGCGCAGCCGGGCGGTGTCCCGGTCCGCGCCGAAGGTCCTGCCGACGGTGTCGACCAGGCGCGCGAAGGCGTCCTCGACGTGGCCGCCGACCAGGTCCAGGTCGGCCGCCTGGAGCTGCGCCTCGACGTTCTTCGGGTCGGCCGCGGCGGCGGCCCGGACGGCCTGGAGGTCCAGCCCCTCGACGCGGTGCAGGAGTTCGGCCTGGGCCAGGCCCAGCTTGGCCTCGGTGTTGCCGGGCTGGTCGGAGAGCACGTTCCGGTAGGCCTGGATCGCGCCCGCGAGGTCGCCGCGGTCGAGCGCGTCGTGCGCGGCGGCGAGCGCCGGGTCCTCGAAGCGCTGCGGGGGGCCGGCCGGCCCGGCCTCGCCGTCCGCGCCGACGGGGGCGCCCTGGCCGCCGACGATGCCGAAGCGCTGCTCGGCGACGAGGATCAGCTGGTCGAGGACCTTGCGGACGTTGGCCGCGCTCTCCGCGCCCTGGAAGAGCGGCACCAGCTGGCCGGCCACGACGGCCATCACGGCCGGGATGCCCTGGATGCCGAACTGCTGGGCCAGCATCTGGTTGGCGTCGACGTCGATCTTGACGAGGACGAACCGGCCGGCGTACTCCTCGGCCAGGCCCTCCAGGATCGGGCTGAGCTGCTTGCAGGGCCCGCACCACTCGGCCCAGAAGTCGATGACGACCGGCACCTCGGCGGAGCGCTGGACGACCTCGGTCTCGAAGGTGTCCTCGGTGACGTCGATGACGAGCTCGTAAGCGGGTTCGGCGGGGGCGGTGCCGGCCGCCTCGGCGGCGGCGGCCTGGCGGGCCCGCTCGGCCCGCGCCTGCTCGGCCTTCTGGGCTGCCTCACCGGCCGCCTTCACGGCGGCGAGGTCGACCGCACCACGCAGGGCGGAGCTGTTCTGACGCGAATTCCGTGGCTGCATGGCACCATCCTCCCCCGTCCGCGCCGCCTGCGAGCACCAACCTCGGGAAAGTCGTCCCGCGCGGGCCGCGCGGCGCCTCTCCCCGGAGCGTCGTGCGCTCCCCCCAGTAGCCTGCGTCCTGCGGTGCGGATCCCCACCCGCACCCGCGCCGTTCCCGTCCCACGGGATCCGGCGCCCGGTTGTCACTGCTTTCGCTACGAGTCGTAGCGTAACTGGAGCGAGTGCCCCGCCCGCAACCCCCACTCGCGGTTCCGTGACGTGACCTGCCCCACTTTCGCGGACCGCCCGGCTGTCCGAACGGCCGGACAATCGCTACCGTTACCAGCCCCACCCAAGTTACTTACCAGTAAAGTGCAAGGAGGCCCGGTGCCGGCCGCCCAGCCCCCCGTGAGCCAGCCGACCGCCGCGAACCCGTCCGCCGCGGCGCTGCCGGCGGCCCCGGGCGCCCCGGCGGAGGCCGTCGCGGTCCGGGCCAAGGGGCGCCCACGCAGCGCCGCCGCCGACCTCGCCATCCTCGACGCCACCCGCGAGGCGCTCGCCGAACTCGGCTGGGGCGGGCTCACCATGGGCCACGTCGCCACCCGCGCCAAGGTCGCCAAGACCACCCTGTACCGCCGCTGGCCGTCGAAGAACGAGCTCGTCGTGGACGCCGTCGCCAGCCTCTTCGACGAGCTCGTGATGCCCGACCTCGGCAGCCTGGGTGCCGACATCGAGGCCGTGGTGGCCCAGTTCGCCGATCTGCTGGCCCGGCCCGAGACGCAGGCCGCGCTGCTCGCCCTGTTCGCCGAGGGCACCCGCGACCGGCAGCTGCGCCGACGGATCCGGGAGGCGATCGTCGACCCGCAGAAGCGGCTGGTCCGCCAGGGCCGGGCGGCCGCCCAGGCGCGCGGCGAACTCGCCCCGGACACGGACCCGGCGACGGCCCGCGAGGAGATCGACATCATCTTCGACACCATCGCGGGGACGGTCGAGCACCGCGTCCTGGTCAGCGGCGAGCCGATCACCCCGGAGTGGACCCGGCGCTTCACCAGCCTCCTGCTGGGCCCGTTCCCCAGCCTCGTCACCGACTGACGGCGGGCATGACGGAGCCGCCCCGCGCCCGGTGGCGCGCGGGACGGCTCCGGAAACGGCCGACCGGAAGGCCGACCGGAAGGCCTGCTAGAAGGCCGCCGTCTCCTGGTAGGTGCCCCACTCCTGGCGCAGCGCGTTGCAGATCTCGCCCAGCGTCGCCTCGGCGCGGACCGCGTCCAGCATCGGCGGGATCATCGACTCGCCCGACCGCGCCGCCGCGAGCATGGCGTCCAGCCCGGCCCGCACCGCCGCCTCGTCCCGGGCCGCCTTGCGCTCGCGCAAGGCGCGCACCTGCTCGCGCTCGACCTCGTGGCTGACCCGCAGGATCTCCAGCTCGGGGGTGACGCTGCGCGGGTGGCAGTTGACGCCGACCACGCGCTTCTCGCCCTTCTCCACGCCCTGCTGGTACTGGAAGGCGGCCTCGGCGATCTCGCCGGTGAACCAGCCCTCCTCGATCCCGCGCAGGATGCCCGCGGTGATCGGGCCGATCTCGTGGCCCTCACGGCCCTTGTCGAGACGTGCCTTGTCCAGGATCTGCTGGAAGATCGCCTCGGCCTGCTGCTCGATCCGGTCGGTCAGCGCCTCGACGTACCACGAACCGCCCAGCGGGTCGGCCACGTTGGCGACGCCGGTCTCCTCCATCAGCACCTGCTGCGTGCGCAGGGCGATCTCGGCGGCCTGCTCGGAGGGCAGCGCCAGCGTCTCGTCCAGGGCGTTCGTGTGCAGCGAGTTGGTGCCGCCGAGCACCGCGGACAGCGCCTCGACGGCGGTGCGGACCACGTTGTTGTACGGCTGCTGCGCGGTGAGCGAGACGCCGGCGGTCTGGGTGTGGAAGCGCAGCCACTGCGCCTTGTCGGTCTTGGCGCCGAAGCGGTCGCGCATCCAGCGGGCCCAGATCCGGCGCGCGGCACGGAACTTGGCGATCTCCTCGAAGAAGTCGAGGTGCGCGTCGAAGAAGAACGACAGGCCCGGCGCGAACACGTCCACGTCCAGCCCGCGGGACAGGCCCAGCTCGACGTACGCGAAGCCGTCGGCGAGCGTGTACGCGAGCTCCTGCGCGGCCGTCGCGCCGGCCTCGCGGATGTGGTATCCGGAGACGGACAGCGGCTTGTACGCGGGGATGCCCTCGGCGCAGTACGCCATCAGGTCGCCGATCAGGCGCAGGTGCGGCTCGGGCGCGAAGAGCCACTCCTTCTGGGCGATGTACTCCTTGAAGATGTCCGTCTGCAGGGTCCCGTTGAGCACCGCCGGGTCCACGCCCTGGCGCTCGGCGGCGACGAGGTACATGCAGAAGATCGGGACGGCCGGGCCGCTGATCGTCATCGAGGTGGTGACCTCGCCGAGCGGGATGCCGTCGAACAGCACCTCCATGTCGGCGGCCGAGTCGATGGCCACGCCGCAGTGGCCGACCTCGCCGAGCGACTTGGCGTCGTCGGAGTCGTAGCCCATGAGGGTCGGCATGTCGAAGGCGACGGAGAGGCCGCCGCCGCCCGCCTCCAGGATCATCCGGTAGCGCTCGTTGGTCTGCCGCGCGTTGCCGAAGCCGGCGAACTGGCGGATGGTCCAGGTGCGCCCGCGGTAGCCGGTGGGGTGCAGCCCGCGGGTGAACGGGTACTCGCCCGGCCAGCCGATCCGCTCGAAGCCCTCGTACGGCTGCCCGGTCGGCGGGCCGTAGACCGGCGCGACCTCGTCGCCGGAGAGGGTGGTGAAGTCGGCGTCGCGCTTGCGGGCCGCGTCGTACCGCTGCTGCCAGCGCTGCCGTCCGCGCTCGATCTCCTCGGCGTCCATGGGCCGAACTCCGCTCCGTACGGCCGCCACGGCATCGGGGCGGCACAGCTATTAGGACGTCCTACTAATTTACTCGGACGTCCTAGTACTTGTCGATGGACGCACCGGGTCGAGCCGGTGCACGTCGCGGGGAACTCCCGGGGAACGGCGGAGGGCCCTCTTCCCCCGCGCGGGGGAAGAGGGCCCTCGGGGGCCTGTTCGCTCAGACGCCGGCCGGCTGGCGGGCGTCAGACCCGGCCGGGAGGCTCGCGGCGGCCTCGCGGGCCACCCGGCGCTCGAAGACGAAGGAGAGGAACGGGATGCAGCCGGCCGCCAGGGTCAGCACCAGCCGGCCGAGCGGCCACTTCAGCTTCTGGCCCAGCAGGAAGGTCACCACGAAGTACCCGATGTACAGGTAGCCGTGCAGCATCGCGACGTACGTCGTCACGTCCTCGCCGGTCTGGAAGCCGTACTTCGCGACCATGAAGCCGCAGAACACCAGCAGTGCCACACCGGTCGCGACGGCCAGGGCCCGGTACCAGCCCAGCAGGGGGGTCGCCTTCATCTTCTACATCGCCTCGCTCGGCTGGATCGGCCGGTGCGCCCGGATCCGCGCACCGCTCCGAACGAGGGTAGCCGCCCTCACGGCCGCGCCGGCGCAGGCCCCTCGTCGGCTTCGTCACCCTCGTCGGTGAAGTCCCCGGCCGCGACCCGCAGCGGCCGGAGCAGCTCGAACACCTGGCGGCACTGCCCGGCGTCGTACTCCTCCAGCCCGAACTCCATCGCCATGAGCTCCCGGGTGGCCTCCTCGACCACCTCGCGGCCGCGCGGGGTGATCGACGCGAGCACCCCTCGGCCGTCCAGCGGATTGGGACGGCGGGCGACCAGGCCGGCCCGCTCCAGCCGGTCGACGGTGTTGGTGACGCTGGTCGGGTGGACCATGAGCCGCTCGCCGATCTTGGAGAGGGACAGCTCGCCGGTCCGGCTGAAGGTGAGGAGCACCAGCGCCTCGTAACGGGCGAACGTCAGCCCGTACGGCTTGAGCACCGCGTCGACCCGCGAGAGCAGGATCTGGTGGGCGCGCATGATCGAGGTGATCGCCGCCATCGAGGGGGCGCCGCCCCAGCGACGCGTCCACAGCTCGTCGGCGCGGGCGATCGGGTCGAAGTCGAGTGCGAGGGGCTTGGCCACCTCCTTACCGTACCGGCGGAACGGACGTGTGCTACCAGCTGTCCTGATGGTGGACAAGCGACGGCGCGTGGCGGGAACCCGCCAATCGGGCGGGCAGGTCCATACCAGGACATTGCGGCGATGTGTCGGCCCGCCAACGCGCGTTCACGGCACGGTCGTTGACGGCCGATCGGCGGTCCGGCCCACTATCAGGCCTCGGTTCGGGCGGTAACCCGCTGAAAGGCGGGGTCATTCGCCGGTTTTGTCGGCCCGTTCACAATCCTGCGCCCTGGCGGGACTTGGCCAATTCATGAACCAGACCTGTCATTTCGTTTGCTCGATTGTCATGCTTTCGGCCAACCCCGTTCAGCGGCCACCACCCCCACCCATCGGTGCGCCGCCCGCTGCCGCACGGGGTTGCCCAGCACGTCAGCGCCCGTTCCGCCCCCAAGGTGCCGACCCCGGCCCCCGGGACGCGGCGCGACCGCGCACCCGCGGTTTCCCGGAAGGACTCGCACGTGAAGCGAAAGCTCGCAGCCGTCGCCGTACTCTCCGCCACCGCCCTCCTGACCGGCGTCGTCCAGGTGGGCACCGCCGCCGTGGCGGCCCCCGCGCCCGCGCTCCAGGCGCAGGCCGCCCAGCAGTACGCCGCCGCGCTCGCGCTGGCCGGCGGTCAGGCGGGGCCGCTCGGCAAGGCCCTGGCCCTCGGCGGCCAGGAGCAGCTCGTCGCCAAGGACGCGGTGGTGGACGCCGACGGCACCCGCCACCTGCGCTTCGAGCGCACCTTCGCCGGCCTGCCGGTGCTCGGCGGCGACCTGGTGGTCCACCAGAGCGCCGGCGGCGTCGTCGAGTCGGTCGACAAGGCGGTGACCGCTCCGATCGCGGTGCCCAGCCTGAGCCCGGCGATCCCCGCGGACCAGGCCGCCGCGCAGGCCGGCAGCGCCGTGCAGTCGACCGTCGGCATCGCCGCCGACAAGGACGAGTCCCCGCTGGCGGCCGTCCACCAGACCGGCAAGGCCGAGCTGGTGGTGTGGGCCTCCGACGGCAACCCGCGGCTCGCGTACCGCACCACCGTCGAGGGCGTCCGCGCCGACGGCACCCCGAGCAGCCAGCTGCTGGTGACCGACGCGGCGAGCGGCGAGGTGCTGTCCTCGCACGAGCAGGTGCAGACCGCGGCCGGCAGCGGCACCGGCGTCTTCGTCGGCAAGGTCCCGCTCACCACGACGCAGACCACCAGCGGGTACTCGCTGAAGGACGCCACGCGCGGCGGGCAGTCCACCGTCAACATGAAGAACCGGACCTCGGGTTCGGGCACCCTCTACGCCAAGTCGACCAACACCTGGGGCGACGGCACCGCCTCCAACGGCGAGTCCGCCGCCGTGGACGCCCAGTTCGGCGCGGCGGCCACCTGGGACTTCTACAAGAACACGTTCGGCCGCAACGGCATCAAGAACAACGGCGTCGGCGCGACCAGCCGGGTCCACTACGGCAGCAACTACGTCAACGCCTTCTGGAGCGACACCTGCTTCTGCATGTCCTACGGCGACGGCGCGAGCAACACCCACCCGCTCACCGAGATAGACGTCGCCGGCCACGAGATGACCCACGGCGTGACCTCGGCCACCGCGGGCCTCAACTACTCGGGCGAGTCCGGTGGCCTCAACGAGGCCACCTCCGACATCCTCGGCACGATGGTCGAGTTCTCCGCCAACCTGCCCTCCAACCCGCCGAACTACTGGATCGGCGAGCTGATCAACCTCAACGGCGACGGCACCCCGCTGCGCTACATGGACAAGCCCAGCAAGGACGGCTCCTCGGCGGACTCCTGGTCCTCCGGGGTCGGCAACCTGGACGTCCACTACTCCTCGGGCGTCGCGAACCACTTCTTCTACCTGCTGTCCGAGGGCAGCGGCGCGAAGAGCATCAACGGCTTCAACTACAACAGCCCGACGTCCAACGGCTCGACGGTCACCGGCATCGGCCGGGACAAGGCCGCGCAGATCTGGTACCGCGCGCTGACCGTCTACTTCACGTCCACCACCAACTACGCGGGCGCCCGCACCGGCACCCTCAAGGCGGCGGCGGACCTGTACGGCGCCACCAGCGCCGAGTACAAGGCGGTCGCGGCCGCGTGGAGCGGCGTCAACGTCAACTGACGCCCGGACAGCTCGGGGCGCGGGCCCTGCGGACGTCCCGACGTCCGCAGGGCCCTTTCCCGGCCAATCCCCCGAGGCGTCCTGTTCTTCCCCACCCCGACTTGTCATGCTTCTGTCGGAGCCACCCCCGGAAACGGCGACAGGCTGTCGCGGCCCTTGGGAGAGGAGGCCGCGACAGCCTGTCGACCGGGTGCACGTGCGCTCAGGCGGTCGCCGGCCGCAGCTCCCCGCGCTCCTCCTTGCCGAGCATCCGCTCCGCGAAGAAGCCGCCGGTCGGCAGCACCGCGAGGACGAACAGAAGCACGCCGCGCTTGGCGTCCCACTTCTGCGCCTGCCACGCCTGGATCCAGAAGACCACGTACAGGATGAACAGGATCCCGTGGACCATCCCCATCACCGGGACGGCGTCGAAGCTGGTGGTCCGCTTCAGCACCGAGCAGATCAGCAGCAGGATGAACGAGACCCCTTCGGGGCCGGAGACCAGGCGCAGGCGGTGGACGGCGCTGCTGTTCACGATGGATACCTCAATGCGGGGGTCGGAGGTCGCTTGTGAACCTGCTCACAAGCCTCCCGGCCATTATCACCGAGCACACGTCCGAACCGGCCCCCGGGGTGCCCGGCAGCCCGCCCGGGGTGCCCGATGTCACAACCGGGCCCCAGAACGGCGCCGCCCGGAGCACCGTGCGGCCCGCTGCCCCTATCCTGCTGCCCGCACGCCCGGCGAACCGGGCGCCGTACGCATCGCACGACGGGGGTAGCCACCGATGTTCAAGCGGGACTGGGACCGCAGGACCTGCGCCAAGCGCGGGCACGTCACCTACGCGCCGGCCGAGCCCGAGCTCGCCGCCCGGCTGCACACCGAGACCGCCCTCGGCGACGCCTGGCGCTGCCTGCGCTGCGGGGACTTCGCCCTCGGCGCCCCGCACGGCTCCGGCCCCGCCGGGGACGCCCCGCTGGTGCCGCGCGGCAAGGCCCTGCGCGACCTCTTCATCCTGCGCTTCCTGGCCGTCGAGCGGATCCTGCGCGGCGTGCTGATCCTGATCGTCGCGTTCGGCGTCTGGAAGTTCTCCAACAGCCAGGACGCCGTGCACCGGGTCTTCGACCAGGACCTCACGGTCTTCAAGCCGGTCACCGACCACTTCAACTGGGACATCGAGCACTCCCCGATCGTCGACACGATCCGCAAGACGTTCGACTACAAGAAGAGCACCCTGGTGATCGTCGCGGGCGCGCTGGTCGCCTACGCGCTGATCGAGATCGTCGAGGCGTTCGGCCTCTGGCTGGGCAAGCGCTGGGCCGAGTACCTGACCGTCATCGCGACCGCCGCCTTCCTCCCGCTGGAGGGCTACGAACTGCACGAGAAGGTCAGCGTGCTGAAGATCTGCACGCTGCTGCTGAACATCGCGGCAGTGGTCTGGATCATGCTCTCCAAGCGGCTGTTCGGCCTGCGCGGCGGCGTGGTCGCCTTCGAGGCGGAGCGCCACTCGGCGTCGCTGCTGGAGGTCGAGGAGTCGGCCGGCACGGTGCCGCCGTCCCGGGGCGCGCACGCCCGCACATGACCCCCGACGCGCGAGGCGCCCTCCCCCGACCACGGCCGCTGCGGTTACATTGCGGCCGTGGCACAGTTCAGACTCCAGGGGTCCCGGGTGCTCGCCGTCGAGCTGGCGGGCGACGCCGTGAAGGCCAGGAACGGCTCGATGGTCGCCTACACCGGGCAGATGGCCTTCAAGAAGCTCACCGGCGGCGGTGACGGCCTGCGCGGCATGGTCGCCAGACGGCTGACCGGCGAACAGATGGAAGTGATGGAGGTCAAGGGGCAGGGCACCTGCTACTTCGCCGACCGGGCCACCGAGATCAACCTGGTCCGGTTGACCGGCGAGGCGCTGTTCGTCGAGGCGGACAACCTGCTCTGCACCGAGGCCGCCCTGCGCACCGGCACCACCTTCACCGGACTCAACGGCGTCTCCTCCGGCAACGGCCTGTTCACCACCAAGGTGGAGGGCCACGGCTGGGCCGCCGTCACCTCGAACGGCCCCGCCGTCGTCCTGCGGGTCGGCAAGGACATGCCCCTGCGGGTGGACCCGGGCGCGTACGTCGCGCACACCGGCAGCCTGCACCGCAGCCTCAGGTCCGGCGCGGGGTGGACGACGGCGATCGGCGAGGGCGGCGGCGAGGCCGTCCAGGTGGAGTTCACCGGCGAGGGCCTGGTGTACGTCCAGCCCTCCGAGAAGCACACCCTCGGGGGTGACGTCTGATGGCCTTCCGGCAGCTCAACGGCAAGCTGGTCGAGGCCCGGGTGGTCCCCGGACAGCGGCTGTTCAGCCAGCGCGGCGCGATGATCGCCTACACCGGGGACGTCCGCTTCACGCCGAACATCACCGGCGGGCAGGGCGGCGTGCTGTCGATGATCGGCCGCCGCGTGGCGAACGAGGACACCCCGCTGATGACCGTCGAGGGTCAGGGCACCGTCATGTTCGGCCACGGCGGCCACCACGTGCACGTGATCGACATGACCGGGGACACCCTGTTCGTCGAGGCGGACCGGCTGCTGGCCTTCGAGGGCTCGCTGCGCCAGTCCACCGCGTTCCTCGGCGCGCAGGGCGGGGTGATGGGCGTGGTCCGCGGCCAGGCCACCGGCCAGGGGCTGTTCACCACCCGGCTGGACGGGCACGGCGCGGTGGCGGTGATGGCGCACGGCGGCGTCTTCGAGCTGCCGATCGTCCCCGGGCAGCCGGTGCACGTCGACCCGCAGGCCTACGTCGCCCACCGGGGCGAGGTGCGCAACCGGCTGTCCACCGCGCTGGGTTGGCGCGAGTTCATCGGCCGCGGCTCCGGCGAGGCGTTCCAGCTGGAGCTGGAGGGGCACGGCGCGGTGTACGTCCAGGCGAGCGAGGAGAAGCTCTGATGTCCCATCCGCCCCAGCCGCCGTACGGCCGGCCGTCCTACGAGCAGCCCTCCTACGGGCAGTCGCCCTACGACCAGCCGACGCAGCCCGGCCTCGCGATCCCGATGCCCACCCAGTACGACCTCTCGGTGCCCCTCCCGGAGCCGCGGGACGGCGCCGGCCCGGTGGTCCACGACGCGTACACCCTGCCGGTCGACGACAACGTCAACCCGTACGCGTTCTCGGTCGACCTCAACGGCTCGTACTTCCTGCAGAAGGGCAAGATGATCGCCTACTACGGCGACATCTCCTTCCAGGGCGTCGGCGCCGGCGCGCTCGACCGGATGCTCAGCCTGCACTTCAACTCGCCCCTGCACGCGGCCGATTGGGTCGTCGCCCGGGGCCGCGGCAAGCTGTTGCTGGCGGACCGCGCCTACGACCTCAACTCCTACGACCTGGACGACGGCAACCTGACCGTCCGCGCCGGCAATTTGCTCGCCTTCGACCCGGCGCTGCGGCTCAAGCAGTCGATCGTCCCGGGTTTCCTGACCCTGCTCGGCACCGGCCGGTTCGTCGCCGCCTCCAACGGCCCGGTGCACTTCGTCGACCCGCCGATCCGGGTGGACCCGCAGGCGCTGGTCGGCTGGGCGGACTGCCCGGCACCCTGCCACCACTACGACCACGACTACCTGCACGGCGTGGTCGGCGGCCTGCGGCGGCTGACCGGCATCGGCGGAGTGTCCGGCGAGGAGCACCAGTTCGAGTTCGTCGGCGCCGGCCAGGTGCTGCTGCAGTCCACCGAGCGCGTGATGGCCGCGCGGCCGGTCGGTCTCGTGGGCGCCGAGGGGTCGCTACCCTGAGCGGGACGACGTTTCGCCAGGTAAACTCGTACAAGATTTAACTAATCGGGGTATGCTGGCGCCATGGACACGCACCCCACCGACACCGCGGACGCCCCCGCGTCGCAGCCCGAGGACGAGACGCCCTGGCTGACCGCCCGGGAGCAGCGGATGTGGCGCGCCCATCTGGAGGTCGCCAAGCTGCTGGACTACCAGCTCGGCCGCGAGCTCCAGCCGCACAACCTGGCGATCAACGACTACGAGATCCTGGTCGTCCTCTCCGAGGCGCCCGACCGCCGGATGCGGATGACCGACCTCGCGACGGCCACCCTGCAGTCCAAGAGCCGGCTCTCGCACCAGATCACCCGCATGGAGACGGCCGGCCTGGTCCTGCGCCAGGAGTGTCCGGGCGACCGCCGCGGCCTGTTCGCGCACCTCACCGAGGAGGGCTGGGAGACGATGCAGCGCGTCGCCCCGGACCACGTGCGCAGCGTCCGCAGCCACTTCATCGACCGCCTCACCCCGGAGCAGCTGGACGCGATGTACGACGCCCTCGCGCCCATCGCCGAGCACCTGCGCGGCCTGCGCGGCCGCTCCTAGCGCGCACCGGGGGCTCTTGCCCTGCCGCGATCGTGAGGCGACGCTTCGAGCTCGGCCGGCCGCTTCGTGTGCAGGAAGGCGGTCCGGCCGACTTCCTGCGCAGAAGGGCGGACGGGCAGCGGCGGAAGCCGCTCAGGACATCAACGCTGCGTCAGGCCCGCCACCAGGGCGTCGGCGGCGCCGTACGGGTCCAGCTCGCCCGTGACGACGCGCTCGGCGAGCCCGGCCAGCTGCCGGTCGCCGCGCAGGTCGCCGATCCGGGCGCGCAGCTCGGCCAGTGCGATCGCCTCGATCTCTTCGGCGGCCCGCCGACGGCGGCGCACCGCCAGCTCGCCGTGCTCCTCCAGCCAGGCACGGTGCTTCTCCAGCGCCTCGACGACCTCGTCCACGCCCTCGCCGCGCGCCGCGACGGTCTTGACGATCGGCGGGCGCCAGTCGCCGGCCTCGCGGGCCTCGCCGAGGCCGAGCATGTGGTTGAGCTCCCGGGCGGTGGCGTCGGCGCCGTCCCGGTCCGCCTTGTTGACCACGAAGAGGTCGCCGATCTCCAGGATCCCGGCCTTGGCGGCCTGGATCCCGTCGCCCATCCCCGGGGCGAGCAGCACCACGGTGGTGTCGGCCTGAGCGGCGATCTCCACCTCGGACTGGCCGACGCCGACGGTCTCCACCAGGATCACGTCGCAACCGGCCGCGTCCAGCACCCGCAGGGCCTGCGGGGCGGCCCAGGACAGGCCGCCGAGGTGGCCGCGGGTGGCCATCGAGCGGATGAAGACCTCGGGGTCGGTGGCGTGCTCCTGCATGCGGACCCGGTCGCCGAGCAGCGCGCCGCCGGAGAACGGCGAGGACGGGTCGACGGCCAGCACCCCGACCCGCTTGCCGAGCCGCCGGTAGGCGGAGACCAGGGCCGAGGTGGAGGTGGACTTGCCCACGCCGGGGGAGCCGGTGAGGCCCACGGTGTAGGCGCGTCCGGTGTGCGGGGCCAGCGCGGCCATGACCTCGCGCAGCTCCGGGGCGGCGTTCTCGACCAGCGTGATGAGCCGGGCGACGGCGCGCGGTCGGCCGTGCCGGGCCTGTTCGACCAGCGTGGCGACATCGATCATCGGGTGCTCCTTGGCGGATGCCGACGGGGCCGCGGCCCGCTCGTGGCGGTCCGCAGCCCCGGACAGGTCGAGGTTGATCAGGCCTTCGGAACGCGGACGATCAGGGCGTCGCCCTGGCCGCCGCCGCCGCACAGGGCGGCCGCGCCGACGCCGCCGCCGCGCCGCTGGAGCTCCAGGGCCAGGTGCAGCACCACGCGGGCGCCGGACATGCCGATCGGGTGGCCGAGGGCGATCGCGCCGCCGTTGACGTTGACGATGTCCGAGGAGACCCCGAGGTCCTTCATCGACTGGTGGGCGACGGCCGCGAAGGCCTCGTTGATCTCGATCAGGTCGAGGTCGGCGACGGTCAGGCCGTCCTTGGCCAGCGCGTGCTTGATCGCGTTGGACGGCTGGGACTGCAGCGAGTTGTCCGGGCCGGCCACGTTGCCGTGGGCGCCGATCTCGGCGATCCAGGTCAGGCCCAGCTCCTCGGCCTTGGCCTTGCTCATCACGACCACGGCGGCGGCGCCGTCGGAGATCTGCGAGGCGGAGCCGGCGGTGATCGTGCCGTCCTTGGCGAAGGCCGGACGCAGCTTGGCGAGGCTCTCGACGGTGGTGTCCGCGCGGATGCCCTCGTCCTGGCCGAACAGGACCGGCTCGCCCTTGCGCTGCGGGATCGCCACCGGGACGATCTCGGCGTCGAAGAGGCCGTCGGCCTGGGCCTTGGCGGCGCGCTGGTGCGAGGCGGCGGCGATCTCGTCCTGGACCTCGCGGCCGATGCCGAGGCGGGTGTTGTGCTTCTCGGTGGACTCGCCCATCGGGATGTTCTCGTAGGCGTCGGTGAGGCCGTCGTACGCCATGGCGTCCAGCACCTCGACCGCGCCGTACTTGTAGCCCTCGCGGGACTTCGGCAGCAGGTGCGGGGCGTTGGTCATCGACTCCTGGCCGCCGGCCACGACGACGTCGAACTCGCCCGCCCGGATCAGCTGGTCGGCCAGGGCGATCGCGTCGAGGCCGGAGAGGCAGACCTTGTTGATGGTCAGCGCCGGGACGTTCATCGGGATGCCGGCCTTGACGGCGGCCTGGCGGGCCGGGATCTGGCCGGCGCCGGCCTGGAGCACCTGGCCCATGATCACGTACTGGACCTGCTCTCCCGTGATCCCGGCCCGCTCCAGCGCGCCCTTGATCGCGAAGCCGCCGAGGTCGGCGCCGGAGAAGCCCTTGAGCGAGCCGAGCAGGCGCCCCATGGGGGTCCGCGCACCGGCAACGATCACAGAGGTGGTGTTGGTCATGGGACGGGCCCCTTCGCACGTCGTGGCCAGGTGAGGATGCCGCTCAATGTACTGACCAGTCACCCGCCCGTCACCGGAGCTACGGTGTGATCGAGCGCACTGGCACCATCCAGTCAACACCGTGTCAACGCGGTCCGGGTGAACCCCGGGCGTGTGAGCAGGCTCGCACGTCCGGCGCTGGCGCCGGTTAAGCGCGATGCGCTGCACTGGTGGCCACCTGTTCCGCGACCCGCCACCGGAGGCCGCCGTGCTGACCCGTATCGACCACATCGGCATCGCCTGCCGAGACCTCGACAAGACGGTCGAGTTCTACCGCGCCACGTACGGCTTCGAGGTGTTCCACAGCGAGGTCAACGAGGAGCAGGGCGTCCGCGAGGCCATGCTCAAGATCAACGACACCGGCGACGGCGGCGCCTCCTACCTCCAGCTGCTGGAGCCCACCCGCCCCGACTCGACCGTCGCCAAGTGGCTGGAGAAGAACGGCGAGGGCGTCCACCACATCGCCTTCGGCACCGCCGACGTCGACGGCGACGCGGAGGCGATCCGGGGCAAGGGCGTCCGGGTCCTGTACGACCAGCCGCGGATCGGCTCGATGGGCTCGCGGATCACGTTCCTGCACCCCAAGGACTGCGGCGGCGTCCTGACCGAGCTGGTCACCTCGGCCGAACCGGCCGCCCACGACGAGCACTGAGACCCCCCCGACGGTGCCGCCCCTGCCCCGGGCGGCACCCCACTCCTCCCCCGCTGCGCCCGGCAGGCGCCGGGCGCAGCACGCACCTTTCGACGGGGCCCTCGCTCCGCTCGGGCCCAGTGACCCGTCAGTAACCTGACCCGGTACCCGGGAAAACCCCCACGCGGCCATTCCCCCGCACTGCGCTCCCACTACAATGCCCAGGTGCGCGAAGACTCCGGGGGACGGAGGGGACGGGCACGGCCGATGACAGGCCCGTCCGCCCTCCGGCGGCGGCCCGTCGCAGGGGAGTCCACTACGCGGGCACGGCTGAACAGTCGCAAGTCGGATCTGTCACCATTCTCCACAAGGCAAGAGTTCGCCCAGGAGTCCACCCGGACGGGGGAACGCGGCATCACCGCGCTCCCACACCGAGGGCTCCGACGACCGCGGCGGGCGGCCCCGGCTTGAACGTGGGGGCCCATCGGCGCGGATGCAAGGACCAGTCGGAGCGGCACCCGGAACCACGGGGGCCTCGCACCGGCCGGGTCGAGGACGCGACCAGGAGATGGATGGGACCGCGGAGTGCGGGGCAACGACCGCTACGAGGCTGACGATCACCTCTCCCAGTTCGAGGCCGAGATGGGTCGGACTCGAAAGGAGCGGGACAAGGCAGTCGAGCACGCCGAGGACCTCGCCTACCAGGTGGAGGTGCTCCGGGCCAAGCTGCACGAATCCCGTCGCATGCTCGCCCAGCCGCGTGCCTTCGACGCCGTCTCCGGCCAGGCCGAGCAGATGCTCCGCACCGCCGAGATGCAGGCCCAGCAGATGCGCGCGGACGCCGAGCGCCAGCTGCGGGACTCCCAGGCCGCGACCCAGCGGATCATGGCCGAGGCCGCCGAGCGCACCGCCCGCCTGGAGGCCGAGCTCACCGCCCGCCGCCGCCAGCTGGAGGACGAGCTCGCCGAGCTGCGCCGCAACGCCGAGCAGCATCTGAACGGCTGGGCCGAGCAGACCAGGACCGGCAGCGAGCAGGAGGCCCACCGCCTGCTCCAGGAGGCCCGCGCCGAGGCCGAGCGGATGATGGCCGCCGCCCGCGCCGAGGCCGTCGCCCTGGCCGACCAGGCCCGCGCGCAGACCGCCGCCGACGTGGACGCCGCCCGCGGCGAGGCCCAGGCCGCCGCCGAGGCCGCCCTGCACAGGGCCCAGAACGATGCCGAGCGCCTCCTGCGCGCCGCCTCCGAGCAGGCCCAGCAGGCCGGCGCCCAGGCCGCCGCCGACGTGGACGCCGCCCGCGGCGAGGCCCAGCAGCGGCTGGCCGCCGCCCACGCGGCCGCCGAGCAGCAGCTCGCCGCCGCGCAGAGCGAGATCGGCCGGCTGAAGGAGCACGCCGCCGCCGAGCGGGCCCGCACCGAACAGGAGCTGGCCCACGCGCAGGCCGAGATAGAGCGGCTGCGCGCCGAGGCGATCGCCGAGGCCGAGCGCACCCGCCGGGAGGCCGCCGAGCTGCGCGCCCAGGCCGAGCGGGCCGCCGAGCAGCTCCAGGCCGACGCCGAGGCCGCCGTCGAGCGCCGGGTCGCCGACGGCGACGCCGCCAACGAGCAGCGCTCCCAGACCGCGCGGGCCGAGATCGCCCGCCTGGTCGCCAAGGCCACCAAGGAGTCCGAGGCCATCCGCGCCGAGGCCGAGGCGATCCGGGCCGAAGCCGCCACCCGGCAGGCCGAGGCGGACGCCGCGAAGGCCGCCGCGGCCGAGGAGAGCGAGCGGCTGCGGGCCACCGCCGAGTCCGTCGCCGCCGAGCTGAAGGCCGAGGCCGAGGCGGCGATCGCCGACCTGCGCGCCCGCACCGAGCGCGACCTCGCCGACCTGCGCGCGCAGGCCGAGGCCGACGCGCTGCGCCTGCGCAGCGAGGCCGAGGAGGAGGGCCGCGCGGCCGGCGCCAAGGACGCCACCGTCCACCTCGCCAAGGCGGCCAAGACGGCCGAGGAGGTCCTCGACCGGGCCAACCGGGACGCCGAGGCGGCGCGCGGCGAGGCCGCCGCGGAGGCCGAGCGGATCCGCGCCGAGGCCGCCGCGGAGGCCCAGCTCCTGCGCGAGCAGGCCCAGGCCGCCGTCGAGCAGGCCCAGAACGCCGCCCTGGACGACGCCGCCGCGATCCGCGAGCGGATCGAGCAGATGCAGGACGAGGCCGCCCGGCTGCGCGCCGAGGCCGAGGAACTGCGCGCCCAGGCCGCCGCCGAGGCCGACAAGCTCCGGGGCGAGGCCCGCCGCCAGGCCGTGCTGCAGATCGAGGAGTCGGCGAAGAACGCCGAGGACCTGCTCACCAGGGCCAAGGCCGACGCGGACGAACTGCGCGCCGGCGCCGCCGCGGAGATCGAGCGGCTGCGCGAGCAGGCCCAGGAGCAGGCCGCCGAGACCCAGGGCCGGGCCGAGCAGACCCTGTCCCGGGCCCGCGCCGAGGCCGGGAAGATCACCGCCGCCGCCGAGCAGCAGGGCCAGGACGCGCTCGCCGCCGCCCGCGCGGCAGCCGCCGAGAACCGCACCGCCGCCGAGCGCGAGACCGCCGAACTCCGGCGCGAGGCCGCCGAGTTCGACCAGCGGGTGCGCGCCGAGGCAGGCACCGTCGCGGAGGCCCTGCGGGCCGAGGCCGAGGCCGCGGCGAAGGCCGTCCGGGACGCCGCGGTGGCCGACGCCGAGCGCGTGCGCACCGAGGCCGACGCCGAGGCCGCCCGCACCCGGGGCGAGGCCGAGACGGTCGCCACCGCGCTGCGCGAGGAGAGCCGGCGCGAGCACGAGGAGGCCGCCGCCGGACTCCAGCGCGAGCGCGAGGAGACCGCGGAGCAGCTGGCCGCCGCCCGGGCCGCGCGCGAGCAGGCCGAACAGGGCGCCGAAGAGCTGACGAAGCGCACGGCCGCCGAGACGGCCGCCCTCCGCGAGGCCGCCGAAGCGTACGCCGACCGCGTCCGCAGCGAGGCCGAGCACACCGCCGCCGAACTCACCGAGCGCACCGCCGCCGAGACCGCCGCCCAGCGCACCGCCGCCGAACAGGCCGCGGACGAGCTGACCAGGCGCACGGCCGCCGAGACGGCCGCCGTCCGCGAGGCCGCCGAAGCGTACGCCGACCGCGTCCGCACCGAGGCCGAGCACACCGCCACCGAACTCACCGAGCGCACCGCCACCGAAACGGCCGCCCAGCGCGCCGACGCGGAGGGCTACGCCGAGCGCGTCCGTACGGAGGCCGAGCAGGCCGCCGCCGAGCTCACCGAGCGCACCGCCACCGAGGCGGCCGCCCAGCGCGCCGAGGCCGAGGAACTGCTCGAGGCCGCCCGCGTCTCCGCCGAGCAGCGCAAGGCCGAGGCCGCCCAGGCCGCCAAGGAGGTCCGCGAGAAGGCCGCCGCCGACCTGGCGCTGGCCGCCGAGCAGGCCGAGACGGTCCGCGCCGAGGCCGGCCGCGAGCTGTCCGAGGCCCGCGCCACCGCCGACTCCATCCGCGCCGAGGCCGGCGCCGTGCTGGAGCAGGCCCGCGCCGACGGCGACGAGCTGATCGCCGCCGCCAAGGCGGAGTGCGCCGCGCTGGTCGAGACCGCCGAGGACGAGGCCGCCGAGGTCCGCCAGTCGGTGGCCGGCCTGCACGAGGCCGCCTCCCAGCAGATCGCCGAGCTGACGGCCACCGCCGAGCGCGAGGCCGCCGAGGTCCGCGAGCAGGCCGAGCAGGCCGCCGCCGACCTGCGCGCCGACGCCGAACGGGAGACCGCCGAGCTGCGCGAACTGACCGACCGGGAGACCACCGAGCAGCGCGAGCTCGCCGACCGCGAGACCGCCGACCTACGCGCCCGCACCGAGGCCGAGACGGCCGCCCTGCGCGAGCAGACCGAGCTGGAGCTCACCGCCGAGCGCGAGGCCGCCGAGGCCGAGCTCGCCCGCCGGCGCGCCGAGGCCCAGGCCTACGACGAGCAGCTGCGTGCCGAGGCCGACCACGAGCTGCGCACCGCCCAGGAGGCCGCCGACCAGCTGCGCGCCGACGCCGAGGCGCAGGCCGCCCGGACGGTCGCCGCCGCCGAGGAGCACGCCGCCGGCCTGGTCGCCGACGCCGAGGAGCTGGCCGCCGCGCTGCGCTCGGAGGCCGAGGAGTACGCGCTCGCCACCCGCACCCTGGCCGACGAGTACGACGCCGCCACCCGCGCCCGCGCCGACGCCTACGACGCGGACACCCGGGAGGCCGCCGAGCAGTTCGACAAGGCCACCCGCGACCAGGCGAAGTCCGTCCTGGAGCGGGCCTTCGCGGACGCCGAGTCGCTCGGCGAGGACGCCCAGACCACCGCGCTGGCCACCACCGCGGCCGCCGAGGAACAGGCCGACGCCATGGTCGCCGCCGCCCGCAAGGAAGCCGACCGGCTGGTCGCCGCCGGCGAGGCGGCCGGCCAGGGCGAGGTGGAGAAGGGCCGCGCCGACGCCGACGCGCTGCTCGCCGAGGCCCGCCGGGACGCCACCGCGATCCGCGAGCGCGCCGAGGAGCTGCGCGAGCGCACGGACGCCGAGGTCGAGGCGCTGCACGAGCGCGCCCGCAAGGAGAACGCGGCGGCCATGAAGTCGGCCGGCGAGCGCGTCGACGCGCTGGTGACCGCCGCCCAGGAGCAGCTCACCGAGGCCGAGGAGCAGGCGGTCGCCACTGTCGCCGAGGCCGAGGACCGCGCGGCGGCCCTGGTCGCCGCCGCCGAGGAGCGGGCCGCGGAGCTCACCTCGCAGGCGTCCGCCGAGGCGAGCAAGGTCCGGCTGTCGGCGGTCCGCAAGGCCGAGGGCCTGCTCAAGGAGGCGGAGACCAAGCTCGCCACCTCCACCGAGCGGGCCGAGGCGCTGATCGAGAAGGCCGAGGCCAAGCTGCGGTCCTCCCAGGAGGAGGCCGAGGAGCGGGTGGAGAAGGCGTCGGCCGAGGCGGAGAAGCGGCTGCAGGCCGCCGACCGCGCGGCGGACGAGCAGGTCGAACTGGCCAAGGCCGAGGCCGAACGCCTGCTGGAGGAGGCGCGCGCCGAGGCCGAGCGCGTCACCGCCGAGGGCCGTCGCGAGCTCGACGAGCTGGTGCGCCGTCGCAAGGACATCAACACCGAGATCTCCCGGGTCCAGGACGTCCTGTCCGCCCTGGAGGCCTTTGAGGCACCGTCACCGGTCGCACAGACCAACGGGGGAAACAGCAAGAAGGACGGGGGTGCCAAGGCCGGTGCCGGAGTTGGCTCCCCCCGGTCGGGTGGCAATCGCTCCAAGAACGCACCACCCGATTGAGCGGACATTGTCCGCGGGACGACGGCATTTCGCCGTCGACACTCCGGTACCGTGTCAGGATTCCCTCAACCACCTCAGCGGTTTGACGACAGGAAGCCCAGAACCCCATGAGCGACAGTCACTCCCCTCACGGCTTCGACCTGGTGCGCCGTGGGTACGAGCGTGCCCAGGTCGACGAGCGGATCACCAAGCTGGTGGCCGACCGTGACAGTGCCTTGACCCGGATCAGTGCGCTGGAGAAGCGCATCGAGGAGCTCCACCTGGAGACCCAGACCGCCCAGGCGGCGGTCGCCGAGCAGGAGCCGTCGTACGCCGGTCTCGGCGCCCGGGTCGAGAAGATCCTGCGCCTCGCCGAGGAGGAGGCCAAGGACCTGCGCGACGAGGCGCACCGCGCCGCCGAGCAGCACCGCGAGCTCGCCGAGGCCGCCGCCCAGCAGGTCCGCACCGAGGCCGAGAACTACGCCAAGGACCGCAAGGCCAAGGCGGAGGACGAGGGCATGCGGATCGTCGACAAGGCCAAGAGCGACGCGGCCCAGCTGCGCGCCGAGGCCAACAAGGACGCGCAGAACAAGCGCGAGGAGGCGGACGCCCTCTTCGAGGAGACCCGCACCAAGGCCGCCCAGGCCGCGCTGGAGTTCGAGACCAACCTGGCCAAGCGCCGCGAGCAGTCCGAGCGCGACCTGGCCGCCCGCCAGGCCAAGGCCGAGAAGCGCCTCGCCGAGATCGAGCACCGGGCCGAGCAGCTGCGCCTGGAGGCCGAGAAGCTGCGCACCGACGCCGAGCGCCGCGCCCGCCAGACCGTCGAGACGGCCCAGCGCCAGTCCGAGGACATCGTGGCCGACGCGAACGCCAAGGCCGACCGGATCCGCAGCGAATCCGAGCGCGAGCTGGCGGCGCTCACCAACCGCCGCGACAGCATCAACGCCCAGCTGACCAACGTCCGCGAGATGCTGGCGACGCTGACCGGCGCGGCCGTGGCCGCCGCCTCGCTGCCGAACGACGACACCATCGGCGTGCCCGCCCAGCAGGGCCGCTGACGCAGCAGCACGGCGGGCCCTCACCCTCCCGGGTGAGGGCCCGCCGTCGTTCAAGGCCTCATCATCTCGGGTAGGCCCCGTCCGGCCGCTGGTGGCCGCTGCTGAGCTGGTTGCCCTCGTCGTCCGAGACGGTGCCGAACCACGACGTGCACCACACCGAGACCGAGTCCGGCCAGTACTGCACCTCGAACGGATGCCCCGAGCCGTGGTCGCCGTACGAGGTGACGATGAAGGTCTCCCCCGGGCGCATCCAGTAGTCCTCGCCGAGCGGCTCCAGCGTCAGCTCCAGCAGCCCCTCGCCGCGGTTGGTCAGCGGCATCCGGCCGGTCACCTCCAGGGCCGAGAAGTCCCAGCCGGCCTCCTCCTCGGTCATCCGGCGGCCACCCGGGCGAGCAGCTTGCGCACGGCGTCGTCGAACGCCTCCGGAGCCTCCAGGGCGCTCAGGTGGCCCACCCCGGGGATGACGGTCAGCTCGGCGTCCGGCCGCAGCCGCGCCATCAGCTCGGCCTCCTCGACGGCCACCAGGGCGTCCTCCGCGCCCGCGACGAGCGCGGTCGGCACCCGCAGCCCGGCGAGCACCTCCCGGGAGTCCGGCCGGGCCGCCATGGCCCGCTGCGCCCACGCGACGGCGGCCGGCGGGGCGGCGGCCACCAGCGCCTGCACCCGCTCGACCAGGTGCCGCGAGTCCGGCCCGAGCTGGCCGGCCGCCACCTCCTCGTCGAGCAGCAACTGGACGCTGTCCCGGGCGAGGACGGCGGCGGCGATGCGCTCCCGGTTGGCGCGGACGGCGTCGGCGTCGGCCGTCGCGCGGGTGTTGGCCAGCAGCAGCCCGGCGAGCCGGTCCGGGTGGCGGCGGGCGAAGGCCAGCGCCACGTAGCCGCCCATGGAGAGTCCGCCGACCACCGCGCGGTCGATGCCGGCCGCGTCCAGCAGGAGCGCGAGGTCGTCCGCGACCAGGTCCAGCGAGGGCTCGTCGGTGCCCAGCGCAGTGCCGCCGAACCCCCGTTGGTCGGGGGCGAGCACCCGGGTTTCGTCCCCGGTCAGTCCGGGCAGCGCGTCCAGTTGGGCGGACCACATCGCTGCGTTCAGCGGGAAGGCGTGCAGGAGCACGAGGGGCGTTCCGGTGCCGCTCTCGCGCACCGACAATGCTGAGGGGAGCTGGGTCATGGGGCCACCGTATTCCGGTGCGCCCGGCGGGCCCACTCAGCGGGCCGCGATATCCGCTTTGTCCTAGCCTGACAGAGAGTAAGGGAGCGCGAATGATCGAGTTGCACGACCTGACAAAACGTTACGGCAAGACCCTCGCGGTGGACCGGCTCAGCTTCCGGGTGCCCCAGGGGGTCGTCACCGGCTTCCTCGGCCCCAACGGCGCGGGCAAGTCCACCACCATGCGCATGATCCTCGACCTCGACAGACCCACCTCCGGCCGGGTCACCATCGACGGCCGGAGGTACGGACAGCTCAGCGAACCGCTCAAGTACATCGGCGCCCTGCTGGAGGCCAAGGCCGTCCACCCCGGGCGCACCGCCCGCGACCACCTGCTCTGGCTCGCCCAGAGCAACCGGATCCCCGAGCGCCGGGTCGACGAGGTGCTCTCCCTGGTCGGCCTCACCCCGGTCGCCCGCAAGCGCGCCCGCGGCTTCTCGCTCGGCATGGGCCAGCGCCTGGGCATCGCCTCGGCGTTGCTCGGCGACCCGGAGATCGTCATGTTCGACGAACCGGTCAACGGCCTGGACCCGGAGGGCATCCTCTGGATCCGCAACCTCATGAAGCGGCTCGCCGCCGAGGGGCGCACCGTCTTCGTCTCCTCCCACCTGATGAGCGAGATGGCCGTCACCGCCGACCACCTCGTCGTCATCGGCCGGGGCCGGCTCCTCGCCGACCTGCCGATGCCCGAGTTCATCCGGCGCAACTCCCGCTCCGCCGTGCGCCTGCGCACCCCGCACCCCGAGCGGCTGCTCGACGTCCTGGCCGGCGCCGGGATCCGCCACGAGCCCGGGCCGGACGGCTCCTACGAGGTGGTCGACGGCGACCTCGCCGGGCTCGGCGACCTGGCGGCCGCCAACGGCGTCGTCCTGCACGAACTCAGCCCCCAGCAGGCCTCGTTGGAGGAGGCCTTCATGCAGATGACGGCCGACTCGGTGGAGTACCACGCCGGTGACGGGCCGGGCCGGGACGCGGTCGGGGCGCCCGGCGTGTGGGGCGCCGGCTGGCAGCCCGTCGGCGAACGGACGGCCGCCACGGCCGGACAGGAGGAGAACTGAGATGGCGTCCTTCCCGGCGATCCTGCGCTCCGAGTGGACGAAGATCCGCAGCGTCCGCTCGACGATCTGGACCCTCGCGCTGACCTTCGTCGTCACGGTCGGCATCGGCGCGCTGCTGTCCCTGCTGACCAACAACAACTTCAACGAGTTCCGGCGCAACGCCGAGAGCCAGTTCGACGCCACCGGTACGGCCTTCTCCGGCATCATGCTCGGCGAACTCGCCATCATCGTCTTCGGCGTGCTGGCCATCGGCAACGAGTACAGCACCGGCATGGTCCGGGTCAGCCTGGCCGCCGTCCCGCAGCGCGGCACCCTGCTCACCGGCAAGGCGGTCGTCCTCGGCACGCTCGCCCTGGCCGTGTCGATCGTGACGGCCTTCGTCACCTTCTTCATCGGCCAGGCACTGCTCGGCTCGCACTCCACCACCATCGGCGAGCCGAACGTGCTGCGCGCGGTGCTCGGCGCCGCGCTCTACCTGACGATGCTCTGCCTGTTCTCGGCCGGCGTCACGACGATGCTGCACAACCAGACGCTCGCGCTGGGCGTGCTGGTGCCGTTCTTCTTCCTGCTCTCGCCGATCCTCTCGGCGGTGCCGAAGGTCAAGACGCTCGCGCACTACTTCCCGGACTACGCGGGCTCGCGGATGCTGCTGGTGTACGAGCAGCACGGCCAGCCGTACGGCCCGTGGGCGGGATTCGCGATCTGCCTGGCCTGGACGCTGGCCGCGCTGGCCGGCGGCGCGCTCGTGCTCAAGAACCGCGACGCGTAGGGCTGTCGCCCGCCGGGAGCGTCGGACTCAGTACCGCGGAGCGCCGCGGCCCCGCAGCAGGTTGGAGGCCCGGCGCTCCCGCGCTCCCCAGCACGCGCGGTGCCAGTGCCGCCGGTCGTCCACCCCGGCGCCGTGCATCGGCCAGGCCACCACGTGGCCGACCCCGGACGGGATCTCCTGGTCGCAGCCCGGGCAGCGGTAGTTGCGCCCGGCCGTCCCGGCGACCGTCTGGACCACCCAGTCGTCGCCCTGGTAGCTCTCGGTGCGGCGCAGCGAACCGCCCAGCGGGGCGGCCGGTTCGTCCGCCCGGTCGGCGGCGCTCTTGATCCGGTTGCGGCGGGGCGACACGGCGACTACCTCTCTCCGGTGGCTCGGGACCGTTCCAGCCTACGGCCGGGCACGACCTCCGAAAGCCTCTATCACGGCATCACGCGCCGGTTCGGGGTTTCCGGCGAGATCCACCCGATCTTCCCCGAAATTCGTGGTTCGGCGTGCCATTGGCACATGACATCCGATACCCACAAGGGGAACAGGCGGGGCCCGCAGACCCTGCGCGCACCCGAGGAGGCCCACCGATGTCCAAGACCACCGCCCGCGCCGAGACCCGTCGGCCCGTCGGGGTCCGGCCGCCCGCCCCCGGGCCCGCGCTGAGCTCCGTCCCCCCCGTGACGGCCGCCGCCGGCGATCCGCTGCCCGCCGCGCAGCGGGCCGCGGCGTTCTCCGCGGACACCGCGCCGATCCGGGTCGGCGCCTTCATGCTCTCCGCGCAGTTCCCCGGACAGAGCCACGGGGAGGTGCTCGACCGCACCGTGCGCGCCGCCGTCGAGGCCGAACGCGCGGGCCTGGACAGCGTCTGGCTGGCCGAACACCACTTCGTCCCGTACGGGGTCTGCCCGAACGCCGCCACGCTCGCCGCGCTGCTGCTCGGCCGCACCCGCCGGATCGGCGTCGGCACCGCCGTCAGCGTGCTGTCCACCGCCCACCCGGTGGCACTCGGCGAGCAGGCCGCGCTGCTGCACCTCACCTCCGGCGGACGCTTCACGCTCGGGGTGGGCCGCGGCGGCCCGTGGATCGACCTGGACGTGTTCGGCAGCGGCGTGGACGCCTTCGAGAGCGGCTTCCCGGAGCGGCTGGACCTGCTGCTGCGCTGGCTGCGCGGCTCCCGGGTCGGCGCGGACGGGCCGCAGTTCACCTTCCCCGAGGTCGCCGTCGTCCCACGGGCGACCGAGCCGCTGCGCCGGCCCGGGCTGGGTGCCTGGCTGGGCCTGGGCGAGCCCGGCGGCCGGGTGCGCCTGCCGCGTCAGCGCCAGGACGTCGAGGGGGCCGGTGCGGGCGCGGGCGAGGAACTCACCGCCGCCGGACGGCCGGTGGCCGGCCCGCCGGTGGTCGTCGCGTGCACGTCCCCGGCCGGGGTCAGGCTCGCCGCCGAGCGCGGCCTGCCGATGTTGCTGGGCATGCACTCGGGCGACGACGACAAGCTGAACATGCTGCAGCTGTACCGCAGCGCCTGGCTGGCCGCCGGACGGGACGAGGAGCAGCTGCGCCGGATCAACCGCCGGCACGTCGCGGCCGGCGTGGCCCAGGTCGACGACCGCACCTCGACGGCGCGGGCCACACTGCTGAGCGCGATGCCGGGCTGGTTCGAGTACGGGCTCGGCGCCCACCGCACCGTGGACGGCCGGGAGCGCAAGATGCGCGACCCGCACCAGTACACGGAGCTCCTGTGCGACCTGCACGCGGTGGGCACCCCGAAGCAGTGCGCCGACCGTCTGCTGGCCACCGCCGAGCGGACCGGCATCCGCCGCTTCGCGCTGCTCGCCGAGGGCAGCGGCGACCACGAGGCGACCCTGCACAACATCGCCCGGCTCGGTTCGGAGGTGCTCCCGCACCTGGGCTGAGCCGAACCGCGCCGCCCCCTCCCCCCGCACCGGGGGAGGGACCGACGGCGTTCCGGCGCCGCCGTGAGCGGGTCGATCAGCAGTCCCGGAGTTCCTCGGACTGGTTCAGCAGCTGCTCCCGGACGGACGTGAAACGGTCGAACCGCGCCTCGTTGGCGTCGGACGGCAGGAACACCGCCACCCGGTGACAGTTCTGGAAGGCCAGCCGGACCCCGAAGTGCCGCTGAAGGGCACCCCGGATGGCGTCGCTGGCGAGCGCCCGCAGGAGCTGGCCGCGGGCCTGCTCGCTGGGCGGCGGTACCTGATTGTCTGCGAAGTCGGTGCCGTCGACCTTGGCCTGGGCGACCAGCGAGCTGATCAGGTTCCAGGCGTACGGCAGCGAGACGCGGACGCAGTCGACGAATTCCCGCTCGTCGACCTCGCCCCGCTCGGCCTTTTCGAGCAGGGCCGGTGAGACGTCGAGCGACATGGATTCTCCTCTCGCGGACCACCCGCGCGCGGCGCGCGGGTGGTGGTGCGTGGTCCGAAGCTCACAGTGAGGGTGGGCGACATCGCACGGGATGTCCGGAACAGCGACGGAACGGCTGTTTCCGGCACCGTTTCCGGCACCGTGCGAAGGTGCGGCGGCGCCACTGGACGTAACGTCCCGGACACCGACCGCGCTCAGAACAGCGTGGCAGTCAACGGCGGGCCAGGCCGGTGGTTCCTGGGGATTGCTCCGTAAATACGCCGTGGTGCACCAGAATGGCCGGATCCTGTCGGATCGTTCATCTGAAGTCTCCATCCCCGTTGACAGCGGCTCCGCACGCATGCCGTCACACACGGTAGCGACCTCAGCGTAGGGGCGCCAGACCGCGGGGGGACATCCCCGGAACCGCCGAACCTCCATGGTCGCGGGGTTCGCGCTTCCTTCACCCCGTCGTCGCGGAATCGCATCAACTGGCCCCGGTGGGCTAGCGTGGTCGACCGTGCGTCTCGTAATTGCCCGCTGCTCAGTCGACTATGCCGGTCGGCTCTCCGCCCATCTGCCCTCCGCCACCAGGCTCATCCTGGTCAAGGCCGACGGCAGCGTCAGCATCCACGCCGACGACCGCGCCTACAAGCCGCTCAACTGGATGTCCCCGCCGTGCGCCCTCAAGGTGGCCGACGGGGTCTGGACGGTGGAGAACAAGGCCGGCGAGAAGCTCATCATCACCCTGGAGGAGGTGCTGCACGACTCGTCCCACGAGCTCGGGGTCGACCCGGGCCTGATCAAGGACGGCGTCGAGGCGCACCTCCAGGAGTTGCTGGCGGACCGCATGGAGGTGCTCGGCGCCGGCTGGTCGCTGATCCGCCGCGAGTACCCGACGGCGATCGGCCCGGTCGACATCCTGTGCCGCGACTCCGACGGGGCGACGGTCGCCGTCGAGATCAAGCGCCGCGGCGAGATCGACGGCGTCGAGCAGCTCACCCGCTACCTCGAACTCCTCAACCGGGACCCGCTGCTGGCCCCGGTCAAGGGCGTCTTCGCCGCGCAGGAGATCAAGCCCCAGGCCCGCGTGCTGGCCACCGACCGGGGCATCGGCTGCGTGGTCCTGGACTACGACGAGCTGCGCGGCATCGACGACGACAAGCTGAAGCTGTTCTGACGCCTCAGCCCGTCGGCTTCGCCGTCGGGCTGCCCGATCCCGTCGGTGCCGGCGTCGTCGGCTGGGACGAGGACGACGGGCTCGGGGTCGAGGTCGTCGGCGAACTGCTCGGCGCCGACGGCTGACTCGAGTGCGTCACGGACGGCTGCTGCGGCCCCGGCTGCGCCGGCGGCTGCGGGTCCCCCGGAGCGGGCGGCTGCGGCTGCTGCGGGGCGCCCGACTCGGTCGCACCGGGCGAGCGGCTCGGCTTCTTCGACGCCGTCGCCGAGGCGGACGCCGACGCGGACGGCGAATGCGTCGCACTGCCGCTCGCCGAGGGCTCCGAGCTGGTCCCGTTCGCCGCCGGACTGGCGCCCGCGGCGTCCGCGCCCGCGGGCGTGGCGGCGCCGGAGCTGGAGCGCGGCAGCGGGACCTGCCCCCCGGTGCCGGTGTCGTCCTGGTCGAGCCGGGTGTGCGGGTCGTTGGTCCGCTGCTCCCCCGGCCCGGTGACGCTCATCGCCACCGCCGTGCTGAGCACCCCGAGCGTGAGCACCGCCGCCGACGCGACGACCACCCGCCGCCGCCTGCCCGAACGCAGCCCGGACGGCACCCTGGCCGCGATCTTGCGGATCACCGGACCGCGCGCGGGCGCCGCCGCGGGCTGGGCGCCCGGCAGTTGGCGGCCCTCGGCCCGCAGCAGGTCGAGCATCCGGCGCGCCGCCGCGACGCCCCGCTGCTCGCCGACGACGGCCCGCAGGGTGAGCGCGGTCTCCAACTCGGCGATCGCCTGGGACGGTTCCTGCGCGCAGATCGCGTAGACGCCCAACTCGTGGTGGAACCAGGCCTCGTCGGCCTTGGAGGCGGTCCGCCGGGCGGCCTCCAGACCGAGCTGCAGCGCCCGCTCCCAGGCCCCCCAGCGCAGCGACAGCGCCAGTGCCGGAGCGGCGGCCCTGGCCAGCCGGACGACGGCCTCGTGGCGTCCGGCGGTGCGGTCGGCCAGCAGGACGCCGATCACCACCTCCGCCTCGGCCGCGATCTGCCCGAGCGACACCGAGCTGTGCCCGACCCACCAGGCGAAGTGCTGCGCCGCGCCGTCGACGCTGCCGCGCGCCGGCCAGTGCGGGAGGAGGAGTTCGAGCGCCCCGGCGGTCAGCCGGTGGTGGCCGCCGATCGACACCGCGAGCCCGGCGTCGGCTAGTTCGGCGAGCGCGCTCTCGCCCTGGCCGACGTCGATCAGCGCGGGCAGGTGCGGCGCCGTCGGGCACTCGCCGCCGAGCGCCACGGCGAGCCGCAGCACGGCCTGCGCGGGCTCGCTCAGCCCCTCCGCGAGGCGGACCGCGGGCGAGGCGGTCTCGGCGACGGACGGCAGCGGCACGGTCCGGCGCAGCGCGCCCTCGCGGACGGCCGGGTCGGGGTCGGTGACGGGCCCCTCGACCGCGCCGAAGACGTCCAGTCGGTCCTCCTCGGCGGCGACCAGCGCGTCCACCGCGACGTCCCGCTGGCGCAGCAGCGCGGCCGCCTGGACGAAGCGCAGCGGCAGTCCCTCGGACTCGAACCAGAGGTCGACCGCCCAGGCCTTCTCGGCGACGTCCAGCGGCCGCCCGGCCAGCCGGGCGGCGAGCGCCAGGCAGGCGGCGCGGGAGAGTCCGGCGACGGGGTGGTCCTGGAGCCGGGAGCCGGCCGGCAGCGGCGGGGCGGCGGAGTCGACGGAGATCAGGAAGGCGCAGCGGGGGGCGGCGGAGAGCAGGTCCTCCAGCTCGGTGCCGGAGGGTTCGGCGCCGTCGATCACGACGATCGCGCCGACGTCGGCGAGGTGCGCGGCCAGCTGGCCCGGGTCGGGGCGGTAGCCGGGGGCGTGGTGGGTGGCGGCGAACAGCTCCTGGAGCACGTCGGCGGCGGTGCGGCGGTGGCCGCAGAGCTGGACGACGCCGCCGGGGGCGAGGTCGGCGGCGGCCTCGGCGACGGCCGACAGCAGGGCGCTGCGACCGGAGCCGGCCTGGCCGACCAGGCGTATCGAGCGGCCCTCGGCGAGCAGGCCGAGGAGTTCGGCGACGTCCGCCTCGCGGTCGAGCAGCGGCAGGTCGGCCGGGCCGGCGCCGAGGGCGAGCGGGCCGACCGCCCGCTCGACGCCGCCGACGGGTCCGCGGGCGGGCTCGCTGCGCAGCACCCGGCGGGGGCGCGGGCGCCACTCCTCGGGGCAGGGCCGGGCCTCGGAGCCGTCCGGTGCGCCGACGCCCACCAGCAGAGCGCCGGAGACCAGCTCGCCACTGCGGGCGCGGACGGCCTCCTGCCGGAACTCACCGGATGGCTGTGCCACGTTCTGCTCCGCATCGTGCTCGGCCGCCGGCGTGCCGCGCCGGCCGGCTGACGTCTCGGTCGCGGCCGTGCGCGGGACCGGGCGGGCATGGCCCGGCGCCGACGGCCGTCTTCTGACGGGCAGACTCTCGCACATCCGGCCGCGCGCGTGCAGCACGGTCCGGTCACACGCGCCGCACGGGGGCTTCGTGCGCCCCCGGAGCGGTCGCGCGGAACGCCGTGCGGCGTGCGGCGTGCGCTCAGAGACCGACCCCGTGCGCCTCGGCGACGCCGCCGTCCACCGCGAGGATGCGGTGCAGCTTGGTGGCCACCAGCAGGCGCTGGAGCTGGGCCGGGACGGAGCGCAGCACGAGCCGGCGGCCGATCCGGCCGGCCCGGCGGTGGGTGCCCATGATGACGCCGAGGCCGGTGGCGTCCCAGAACTCCAGCCGGGCGAGGTCGAGCACGAGGTCGCCGAGGCCGGTGTCCACGGCCTGGTGGAGCCGGACCCGCGCGTCGGCGGCGGTGCGCACGTCGAGGCGGCCCTCGATGGCCAGCGCCCTGTGGTCGCCGGTGATGCGCATGCTCTCCTCCTCCTTCGCCCGGCCGGTCGTGGTGTCGGGGGTGTGGGTCCGCCCCGGCCGCGCCGGGCCGGGGAGCGGGGTGCCGCCCGGGCGGGCCGTGGCCCCTCGCCCGGGGTCGGCCTCGGCGTCGACGCGCCCGGGGCCGGCCACTCCTCGTTCGAACCTGGGCCCCTCATCTGACGGCGAACCAGCACCGCAGGTTGCTGGTTGCGGTCAGATCTGAAGCAACTTCACTCGTCCGAGGGAATATACGCAGGTAGTCTCCACACCTACGCTCGATTACCGCCCAAATCACCCGTCTGCGGCACCCGGCGTGAGGAAACTCACCCGCCCCGGGCGGGGCGGCCGTACGATGCTCCGATCGCCCGGCCCGCCCGTCCCGACGGCCTCGTGGGTTACTTGCCCTCGTGGCCGTAGAAGCCGCGGCCGCTCTTGCGGCCGAGGTCGCCGGCGGTGACCATGCGGGCCATGACCTCCGGGGCGGCGAACTTCTCGTCCTGGGTCTCCTCGTAGATGTTGCGGGCGGCGTGCAGCAGGATGTCGACGCCGGTCAGGTCGGCGGTCTCCAGCGGGCCCATCGGGTGGCCGAAGCCGAGGCGGCAGGCCTTGTCGATGTCCTCCGCGGTCGCCACGCCCGTCTCGTACAGCTTGGCGGCCTCGACGACCAGGGCGGTGATCAGCCGGGTGGTGACGAAGCCGGCCACGTCGCGGTTGACCACCACGACCTCCTTGCCGACGCCCTCGGCGAAGGCGCGGGCGGTGGCCAGCGTCTCGTCGCTGGTCTTGTAGCCGCGGACCAGCTCGACCAGCTTCATCAGCGGCACCGGCGAGAAGAAGTGCACG
Source organism: Streptomyces sp. SP17BM10 (assembly GCF_036322405.1). Taxonomy (NCBI): domain Bacteria; kingdom Bacillati; phylum Actinomycetota; class Actinomycetes; order Kitasatosporales; family Streptomycetaceae; genus Streptomyces; species Streptomyces sp. SP17BM10. The sequence goes on from NZ_JAQYXB010000577.1 coordinate 149,546, forward strand.
CCGATGACGGACTCCGGACGCTGGGTGGCGGCGGCGATCCGGGTGATCGGGATGGCGGAGGTGTTCGAGGCGAGCACGGCGCCGTCCTTGGCGAGCTTGTCGAGCTCGCGGAAGACGGCCTCCTTGACTTCCAGCTTCTCGAACACGGCCTCGACCACGATGTCGGCCCCGGCGACGGCGCCCAGGTCGGTGGTGGTGGTGATCCGGCCGAGGGCGGCCTCGGCGTCCTCCGCGCTCATCCGGCCCTTGGCGACGAACTTCTCGTACGAGGAGCGGATGCCGGCGAGGCCGCGCTGCAGCGCCTCGTCGGTGACGTCCCGCAGCACCACCGGGTGGCCGGCCTGGGCCGACACCTGGGCGATGCCGGCGCCCATCAGGCCGGCACCGATCACGGCGATCTGCTTGCTGGACGCATTGCTCATGGCGGGTCTCCCGATGCCGTCGCCGCCTCGCGGGCGGGCCCTGAAAGCGGCTCGGGGCAGGGGTCACCGCCAAGAGCCGCGTCGCTCATTCTCCCGCCTCGCTCGCGCTCGACGGTCGCTCCGGCGAAGCGCGCCCCCTGATCGGTTCACTCGCTCCGCTCGTTCACGCGGGGACTCTAATGCCCATTTCGTCCGTGCAATAGCAATCGGGAGTGTGATCTGCAACTGACCTGGTCAGGTGAACCAATTCGCCCACGGCACCCACGGGCACCGACCGGCACCGACACGTCTGATGGTCAGATCGCCAATCCGAGGTCCTGCGCCAGGATCGCCGCCTGCACCCGGCTGCGCAGCCGCAGCTTGGCGAGGATCCGGCTGACGTGCGTCTTCGTGGTCGCCTCCGCCATCGCGAGCCGGGCGGAGATCTCCCCGTTCGACAGCCCGGCGCCGATGCAGGCCAGCACCTCGCGCTCGCGCGGGGTGAGCCCGGCCACCGCCTCCCGGGTGTCCGGCCCCACCGCCCGGTCGGGCCGGGCGAAGGTGCCGATCAGCCGCCTGGTCACCGAGGGCGCCAGCATGCCGTCCCCGCGCGCCACCGTCCGGATTCCCTCGACGAGGGTGTCCGCCTCCAGGTCCTTGAGCAGGAACCCGGCCGCGCCGGCCCGCAGCGCGCCGTACACGTACTCGTCCAGGTCGAAGGTGGTCAGCACGAGCACCTGGGCCGCCCCGGCGGCCACCACCTCGCGGGTCGCCGAGACCCCGTCCAGGCGCGGCATCTGCACGTCCATCAGCACCACGTCCGGCCGCAGCTCCAGGGCCAGCCGGACGGCCTCCTCGCCGTCGGCGGCCTGCCCGACCACCTCGACGTCCGGCTCGGCCCGCAGGATCATCACCAGCGCCGCCCGCACCGCGGCCTGGTCCTCGGCCACCAGCACCCGAATCGTCACGCGCGCCCCTCGTTCCCTTCGCTCCCCTGCGCGTGCGGCAGCACCGCGCGCACGCTCCAGTTCCCGTCCTGCGGCCCCGCCTCGAAGCTGCCGCCGAGCAGCCCGGCCCGCTCCGACATGCCCACCAGCCCGGCCCGCGCCCCGGGCAGCCCGCGGCCCTCCTCGGCGCGGTACGGGCTGTCGACGGCGATCCGCAGCTCCTGCGCCCCGAAGTCCAGCCGCAGCCGCACCAGGCCGGGCCCGGCGTGCTTGAGCGCGTTGGTCAGCGACTCCTGCACGATCCGGTACGCGGCCAGGCCGACCGGCACCGGCACCTCGACGCGCTCGCCGTGCTCGCTCAGCTCGAACTCCAGTCCGACGTCCCGGCCGGCCGCGCGGGCCTTCGTCAGCAGCGCGTCCACCGCCGCGAGGTCGGGCGCCGCGTAGGACTCGTCGGCCTCTCCCCCGCCGCTGTCCCGGAGCAGTCCGATCATGCGACGCATTTCGGCCAATCCTTGGACGCTGTTCTCCCGGATCACCGCGAGCACCTCGACCAGCGGGTCGTCCTCGGCCCGCCGCTGGCGCCGGGCGACGGACTGCGCGCCGGTCGCGTGGATCGCGATCGCCGACAGGTGGTTGGCCACGACGTCATGCAACTCCCTTGCCATCCTGGACCGTTCGGCGACGACGGCCTCGCGTCGGTCCATCTCGGACAGCAGCGCGGTCTGTTCGGCGCGCAGCCGCTCGGTCTCCGCCTCCTGCCGGTGCTTGCGCACCACGTCCCCGGTCCACACCGGCGCCAGGAAGACCAGCGAACTGACCACCACCACCAATAGCCCGGACGGCGTGCCGCCGTAGATCAGCGCCAGGGTCGAGAGCACCAGCACGGTGACCCCACCGGTCAGGTGCAGCACGCGCGACATCCGGGCGGTGCCGTAGATCACCGCCGCGTACAGCAGATCGGTGTACATGATGGTCGTCGCCAGCAGGCTGCCCGCGAGGATCCCGCCCGCGAAGGCGAGCCCGCCGAGGGAGACCGCCAGGACCGGCCTGGTCCGCCGGACGAGTTCCAGCGCGGACATCACCAGCAACGGCGCCACCACCGCCGGCAGCGGGATGTCGTCGGGCCGGTCGTACACCTTGAAGACGATCAGCACCGCACCGCCGAGCAGCCCGCAGAGGGCGATCAGGCGGTCCAGCGCGCGCGGTGGCAGGGACGGACGGAGCACGCTCCCATCTCACCATCCCCGGCGGACCGTCCTGATCCGGTGCGCGGAGGATCCGGCTACATCGAAAGATGCACGCGGGGACGGCACTCCACGACGACGACGCGGACGCGGACGCGCACGAGGCTGGAACCACCGCCGAACAGTCCGGGAGAAGAACGTGATCGTCACCCTCATCGTCGCGGCCGAGATCTCCTGGTGGCTGGTGCTCGGCCTCGGTCTCGGCGCCCGCTACCTCCTGCGGTGGCGCCGCACCAGCACCGTGCTGCTGATCGGCCTGCCGGTGGTGGACCTCGCGCTGTACGCGCTGACCGTCCTGAACCTGCGGGGCGGCGCCGAGGCGAGCTGGATGCACGCGCTGGCGGCGAGCTACGTCGGCTTCTCGGTCGGCTACGGGCCCTCGCTGGTCGCCTGGGCCGACCGGCACTTCCTGCACCGCTTCGCCGGCGGCCCCAAGCCGCTGCCCGCCCCCGAGTACGGCCCGGAGCGGACCGCGCACGAGTGGCGGATCGCCCGGCGCACGGTCGTCTCGGCCGCGATCACCCTGAGCCTGATCGGCCTCCTCGTCCCGCTCTCCGGCGGCAGCGCCCACTTCGGGACCTTCGCCCAGTGGTACTGGAAGCTGGGCATCGCCGCCGTCGTCAACCTCGTCGTGGCCGGCTGCTACTCGATCTGGCCCAAGGAGGCGCCGGCCGGCGTGACGGTCGTCGACGGCCGGCCGGTCGAGCGGCCCGCCCCGGAGAAGGCCCCGCTGCCCTGATCGGCGCTAGCGGTTCTCCCCCGGCACCCACAGGACGTCGCCGCGCTCCTTGTTGGCCGCCCGGGCCAGGATGAACAGCAGGTCCGAGAGCCGGTTGAGGTACTTGGCGGTCAGCGGGTTGACGGTGTCCCCGTGCGTCTCGATCGCCGCCCAGGTGGCCCGCTCGGCCCGCCGCACCACCGTGCAGGCCAGGTGCAGGTAGGCCGCGCCGGGCGTGCCGCCGGGGAGGATGAAGCTGCGCAGCTTCTCCAGCTGCTCCAGGTAGTGGTCGCAGTCGCCTTCGAGCCGGTCGATGTAGGACTGCAGGACCCGCAGCGGCGGGTACTCGGGGTTCTCGACGACGGGCGTCGCGAGGTCCGCGCCGACGTCGAACAGGTCGTTCTGGATCCGGGTGAGCACGGTGACGACGTCCTGCGCCAGCGCCCCCGCGGCAATGGCCACGCCGATCGCCGCGTTCGCCTCGTTGGTGTCGGCGTACGCGACCAGGCGCGGGTCGGTCTTGGTGGTCCGGCTCATGTCGCCGAGCGCGGTGGTGCCGTCGTCGCCGGTACGGGTGTAGATGCGCGTCAGATTGACCATGCGGCCAGACTAACCGGGCCGGTCAGGCGACGTTGACCCGCTGTCCGGGCGGGGCCGCCTCCAGCCAGGCCAGGAAGCCGGTGAGCGCGTCCTCGCTCATCGCGAGCTCCAGCGGGGCCCCGTTGTGCAGGCAGCGCAGCACCACCGAGCCGGAGAGCAGGGCGAGCTCCTCCTGGCCCTCCGGGTAGCGCCGGCCGAGCACCTCGATCTCCCGGCGCGGGAGCACCTTGCGCGGGCGCGGGGCGTACGAGAAGACCCGGAACCACTCGATCGAGTCGCCGCTGTACCGGCCGATACCAAAAACCCACCCCTTGCCGTCGGTCTGGGGGACCGGGGCCGAGGTGGGTTTGCCGTTCTCGTCGAGGTCGGGCTGCGTCGAGGCGTCGGCGGGCATTTTGAGCCGGTAGCTGCAGTCGAACGTGCCGCCCACCCGCTGGATGAGGCGGCGCCGTACCGCGAACGCGACCAGGCCGATCACACCGAGTGCCACGACCGCCGCACACACCACGAGGGCGAGGACCATGCTCACCTACCTCCTCGCTACCCGCGTTCCCCGTATCGGTCGTACAAGGCGACCGCGTTGACCTACCAACTGAGACGACAGTCCCGGGGTCACGCTCGCGCGTCCCCGGGACAGTCGGTCGACCCCGCCGAGGCGGGGTCCGGCGTACTCAGACGTGCGCCTTGAGGCCGCGCGCCGCGAACAGGCGCACCTCGGCGCGACGCTCGGCGTGCGCGTCCAGGTCGGACTTGGCCTGCTCCAGCGCGCGCTCGGCGCGGGCGACGTCGATCTCGTCCGCCAGCTCGGCGATCTCCGCGAGCAGAGACAGCTTGTTGTCGGCGAAGGAGATGAAGCCGCCGTGCACCGCGGCGACGACGGTGCCGCCGTCCACCGTGCGGATGGTGACCGGGCCGGTCTCCAGCACGCTCAGCACCGGGGTGTGACCCGGCATGATGCCGGTGTCACCGGAGGCCGTACGGGCGACGACGATGGTGGCCGCACCGGACCACACCTTGCGGTCGGCTGCGACCAGCTCGACGTGCAGCTCAGCCAACGTGGGCTCCTAGGCTCATGCAACCCCCGATCACTCGGGAGTTTCGGTAAGAATAACGGCCCCGCGCCCCCGGCATGAAACCGGCGGCACGGATTTGACCGGAATCACAGCCGATGCGACGTGAGGGGTGGGCCCCAGGCTCGGGGGCCACCCCTCACGGTCACTCTGCTGCTACCGGCCGCGATTACTTCTTCGCCAGCTCGGCGGCGTTCTTCTCGAGGTCCTCGATGCCACCGCACATGAAGAAGGCCTGCTCCGGGACGGTGTCGTACTTGCCGTCCGCGATCGCGTTGAACGCCTCGATGGTCTCCGACAGCGGAACGGTCGAGCCGTCGACGCCGGTGAACTGCTTCGCCACGTAGGTGTTCTGCGAGAGGAAGCGCTCGATGCGACGGGCGCGGTGCACCGTGATCTTGTCTTCCTCGGACAGCTCGTCCATACCGAGGATGGCGATGATGTCCTGCAGGTCCTTGTACTTCTGCAGGATCCCCTTGACGCGGACGGCCGTGTCGTAGTGGTTCTGCGCGATGTACCGCGGGTCGAGGATGCGGGACGTGGAGTCCAGCGGGTCGACGGCCGGGTAGATGCCCTTCTCCGAGATCGGGCGCGACAGAACGGTGGTCGCGTCCAGGTGGGCGAAGGTGGTGGCCGGGGCCGGGTCGGTCAGGTCGTCCGCGGGGACGTAGATCGCCTGCATCGAGGTGATCGAGTGACCGCGGGTCGAGGTGATGCGCTCCTGCAGGAGGCCCATCTCGTCGGCCAGGTTCGGCTGGTAACCCACCGCGGAGGGCATGCGGCCGAGCAGGGTCGACACCTCGGAACCGGCCTGGGTGAACCGGAAGATGTTGTCGATGAAGAGGAGCACGTCCTGCTTCTCGACGTCACGGAAGTACTCCGCCATGGTCAGCGCGGAGAGCGCGACGCGCAGACGGGTGCCCGGCGGCTCGTCCATCTGGCCGAAGACCAGCGCGGTCTTGTCCAGGACGCCCGAGTCGACCATCTCGTGGATGAGGTCGTTGCCCTCACGGGTGCGCTCGCCGACGCCGGCGAACACCGACACACCACCGAAGTTCTCGGCGACGCGGTAGATCATCTCCTGGATCAGAACGGTCTTGCCGACACCGGCACCACCGAACAGACCGATCTTGCCACCCTGGACGTACGGGGTGAGAAGGTCGATGACCTTGATGCCGGTCTCGAACATCTCGGTCTTCGACTCGAGCTCGGCGAAGTTCGGGGCCTTGCGGTGGATGGGCCACCGGACCTCGACCTGCGAGTCGAACTCGGCCTTGTCGACGTTCAGCACCTCGCCGAGGGCGTTGAAGACCTTGCCCTTGGTGATCTGGCCGACCGGCACCGAGATGGCGGCACCCGTGTCGGAGACCTGAGCGCCACGGACCAGGCCGTCGGTCGGCTGCATCGAGATGCCGCGGACCAGGCCGTCGCCGAGGTGCTGGGCGACCTCGAGGGTGAGGGTCTTCTTGCCCGAGCCGTCGGGGTTGTCCACCTCGACGTGCAGGGCGTTGAACATCTCCGGAATAGCGTCGACGGGGAACTCCACGTCGACGACCGGGCCGATGACCCGCGCGACGCGGCCCGTCGCCGTGGTCGGCTCAACAGTGGTGGTCATACTCATTCGCTCCCGCGGCTAGCGTCGGCGAGGGCGTTGGCACCGCCGACGATCTCGCTGATTTCCTGGGTGATCTCGGCCTGACGGGCCGAGTTGGCAAGCCGCGTGAGCGACTTGATGAGCTCGCCGGCGTTGTCCGTCGCGCTCTTCATCGCGCGCCGACGTGCGGCGTGCTCGGAGGCGGCCGACTGCAGCAGCGCGCTGTAGATCCGGCTCTCGACGTACCGCGGCAGCAGCGCGTCGAGGACGCCCTCCGCCGACGGCTCGAAGTCGTACAGCGGGAAGATCTCCGTCTTGGCCGACTGGTCGCCCTGCTGGACCTCGTCCAGCTTCAGCGGCAGCAGCCGGGCCTCGACCGCGTTCTGCGTGAGCATCGAGACGAACTCGGTCGACACGATGTGGATCTCGTCCACGCCACCGGTCTCGGCCGTGAAGGCCTCGATCAGCTCGGCCGCGACGGCCTTCGCGTCACCGTAGCCCGGCTTGTCCGAGAAGCCCGTCCACGACTGGCCCACCGCGAGGTTGCGGAAGGTGTAGTAGGACAGACCCTTGCGGCCCACGATGTAGGTCACGACGTCCTTGCCCTCGCCGCGCAGGCGCTCGGAGAGCACCATCGAGGCCTTGATGGCGTTGGACGAGTAACCGCCGGCCAGGCCGCGGTCCGCCGTGATCAGCAGGACGGCGGCGCGGGTGGCGTTCGGGTTCTCGGTGGTGAGCGGGTGCTTGGCGTTGGACCGGGTGGCCACCGCCGTCACCGCCCGGGTGAGCTCATCGGCGTACGGGGTGGAGGCGGCCACCGCGCGCTGCGCCTTGCCGATGCGCGCCGCGGAGATCATCTCCATCGCCTTGGTGATCTTCTTCGTCGCGGTGACAGAGCGGATCCGGCGCTTGTAGACCCGAAGCTGTGCTCCCATGGGTCGTTACGTCCTTTCCCTCGTTACCGGACTCAGGCCTGCTCGCCGAGGAGCTTGCCGTCGGCGGTGGTGAAGCCCTGCTTGAAGGCGGCGATCGCGCTGGTGAGAGCGTCGATGGTGCCGTCCTCCAGCTTGCTGGTCTCGACGATGCCGGCCAGCAGGTCCTTGTGCTGAAGGCGCAGGTGGTCCAGGAACTCGCGCTCGAAGCGGCGGATGTCCGCGACCGGGACGTCGTCCAGCTTGCCGGTGGTGCCGGCCCAGATGGAGACGACCTGCTCCTCGACCGGGAACGGCTGGTACTGGCCCTGCTTCAGCAGCTCGACCATGCGCGCACCGCGCTCCAGCTGGGCCTTGGAGGCCGCGTCCAGGTCGGAGCCGAAGCCGGCGAAGGCCTCCAGCTCGCGGTACTGGGCGAGGTCCAGGCGCAGACGGCCGGCGACCGACTTCATCGCCTTGATCTGGGCCGAGCCACCGACGCGGGAGACCGAGATGCCGACGTTCACGGCCGGGCGGATGCCGGCGTTGAACAGGTCGGACTCCAGGAAGCACTGGCCGTCGGTGATGGAGATGACGTTGGTCGGGATGTACGCCGAGACGTCGTTGGCCTTGGTCTCGATGATCGGCAGACCGGTCATCGAGCCGGCACCCAGCTCGTCGGAGAGCTTGGCGCAGCGCTCCAGCAGGCGGGAGTGCAGGTAGAAGACGTCACCCGGGTAGGCCTCGCGGCCCGGCGGGCGGCGCAGCAGCAGGGAGACGGAGCGGTAGGCCTCGGCCTGCTTCGACAGGTCGTCGAAGATGATCAGGACGTGCTTGCCGTCGTACATCCACTCCTGGCCGATGGCCGAACCGGTGTACGGGGCGAGGTACTTGAAGCCGGCCGGGTCGGAGGCGGGAGCGGCCACGATCGTGGTGTACTCCAGCGCGCCGGCCTCCTCCAGGGCGCCGCGGACGGACGCGATGGTGGAGCCCTTCTGGCCGACGGCGACGTAGATGCAGCGGACCTGCTTCTTCGGGTCGCCCGAGCGCCAGTTGTCGCGCTGGTTGATGATCGTGTCGATCGCCACGGCGGTCTTGCCGGTCTGGCGGTCGCCGATGATCAGCTGGCGCTGGCCGCGGCCGATCGGGGTCATCGCGTCGATGGCCTTGATGCCGGTCTGCATCGGCTCGTGGACCGACTTGCGGACCATGACGCCGGGGGCCTGCAGCTCCAGGGCGCGGCGGCCGGTGGAGGCGATCTCGCCCAGGCCGTCGATCGGGTTGCCCAGCGGGTCCACGACGCGGCCGAGGTAGCCGTCGCCGACCGGCACGGACAGGACCTCGCCCGTGCGGCGCACGGTCTGGCCCTCTTCGATGCCGCCGAACTCACCGAGGATGACGACACCGATCTCACGGGTGTCGAGGTTCAGCGCGAGGCCGAGCGTGCCGTCCTCGAACTTCAGCAGCTCGTTCGCCATGACCGAGGGGAGACCCTCGACATGCGCGATGCCGTCCGCCGCGTCAGTGACCGTGCCGACCTCTTCCACAGAAGCGGCGTCCGGCTGGTACGACTGGACAAAGTCGGCCAGCGCGTCCCGGATCTCCTCCGGACGGATCGTAAGCTCCGCCATCAGGCTTCCCTGCTCTCCTAGTTTGCGATCCTCGGCCCGCCATTGAGGGCCGCAAGTATTCGACTCTCGGCCGGGTCTGCCGAACCGGCCGTACGATGTGCCGGCTCCGTTGGGAGCCGGTTTCCCGACCGAGGGTCGGATGTGCTGCTTGGGTGCTCAGCCTTCGAGCGACTGGCGAGCGCCTTCGAGACGGCTCGCCACGGTGCCCTCGATGATCTCGGCGCCGATCTGCACCCGGACACCACCGACGACCTCGGGGTCGACGTCGATGTTCAGGTGGACCTGGCGGCCGTACATCCGGCCCAGAGCACCGGACAGGCGCTCCTTCTGTGCGTCCGACAGCGGCACCGCGGTGGTGACCAGGGCCACCACCCGGCCGCGACGCGCGGCGGCGAGCTTCGAGTAGGACTCGAGGCCCTGCTCCAGGCTACGGCCACGCGGCGCGTTCACCAGGGCGGTGACCAGCCGGACGGTGCCCGCGTTGGCGCGGCCGCCGAGCAGCTTCTTGATCAGCCCCGCCTTGGCGGCGGTGCCGGCCTTCGGCTCGGTCAGCGCGGCGCGCAGCTCGTGCGAGCCGGCCACGACGCGGCCGAAGCGGAACAGCTCGTCCTCGACGTCGTCCAGCGCGCCCGCCTTGTCGGCGGCGATGACCTCGGCGTACGCGGCGAGCTGCTCGGTCGCGTCGACCAGGTCGCGCGAGCCGGACCAGCGCGAGCGGACCAGGCCGGCCACCAGGTCGGCGGTCTCGCCGGAGACCTGGCCGGTCAGCAGCGAGGAGACCAGCTGGGCCTTGTCCTGCCCCGACCGGGACGGGTCGGTCAGGACGCGGCGCAGCGACACCTCGCGGTCCAGCAGGACCGTGACGGCGGTGAGCTCCTCGGCGAGCTTGACCGCGTCCACCGAGGTGGAGTCGGTCAGGCTCTCCAGGTTCTGCCGCCCGGCGGCGAGGGCCTCACGGCTTGCGCCGATCACTTGGCCGCACCCTGAGCAACGGCGGCCTTGGCCTCCAGCTCGTCCAGGAAGCGGTCGATGACTCCGCTCTGGCGGGCGTGGTCCTCGAGGGACTCACCCACGATGCGGGAGGCCAGCTGGGAGGCCAGCGAGCCCACGTCCTGGCGCAGGGCGGCAGTCGCCTGCTTCTTGTCGGCCTCGATCTGCGCGTGGCCGGCGGCGACGATGGCCTCGCGCTGACGCTGGCCCTCCTCGCGCATCTCGGCGAGCTGGGCGGCACCCTGCTCGCGAGCCTGCTCGACGATGCGGGCAGCCTCGTGACGCGCCTCGGCGAGCTCGGCGCGGTACTGCTCAAGCAGGGCCTGGGCCTCCGCCTGAGCGGCCTCGGCGCGCTCCATCCCGCCCTCGATCGCGTCCCGGCGCTCCGACAGCACCTTCTCGATGCTGGGGAGGAGCTTCTTGCCGAGCAGACCGAAGACGATGAAGAAGCAGAGCAGGCCGATGATGATCTCGGGCCACGCGGGGAGGAGAGGGTTCATCTTCTCCTCGGCCGCGAGCTGGACGATCGCCATGCTCATATCTGGACCTTCCTCAGAAAGGGTCTACGGCGGATTACTTGTTGCCGAAGACGAACGGCATGACGATGCCGATGAGGGCGAGCGCCTCGGTCAGCGCGAAGCCGATGAACATGTTGGAACGGATGAGACCGGCAGCCTCGGGCTGGCGGGCCATGGCCTGGACACCGTTACCGAAGATCAGACCGACGCCGATGCCGGGGCCGATGGCGGCGAGGCCGTAGCCGATGGAGGCGACGGAACCGTAGACAGTGCCCTCAGCGATGAAGCTCATTGACGTGTGTCCTTTGCAGGGGTGGTGAACCGGTGGTGATTGGCCACCGGGCGATCCGGGATGTGGTTCGGGTCGGGGCCGAAGCCCCCTGGCTCAGTGCGACTCTTCGAGGGCACCGGCGATGTAGCTGCTGGCCAGCATCACGAAGATGTAGGCCTGCAGGAACTGGACCAGCAGCTCGAAGGCGGTCAGCGCGACGGCCACGATGAAGGAGGCCGAGCCGTACAGCGCGCCCAGGGTCGGGCTGAGCAGGTACCAGGAGGCGATGGAGAACATCACGATCAGCAGGTGGCCGGCGAACATGTTCGCGAAGGCTCGGACCGCGAGCGTGAAGGGGCGCACGAAGATGTTCGAGAAGAACTCGATCGGCACCAGGATGAACATGACCCAGCCGGGGATGCCCGAGGGCCAGCAGAGGTTCTTGAATCCGCCGACGAAACCGTGCTTCTTGAAGGTCAGCGTCATGTAGGTGATCCACACGACCGCCGCGAGGCCGGCCGGGAACGCGATCGCCGCCGTGACCGGGAACTGCGCGAAGGGGATGATCGACATGATGTTCATCAGCCAGATGAAGAAGAACATCGAGACGAGCATCGGGACGTACTTCTCGCCCTTCTTGCCGATCGTCTCCAGCACGATGGAGCGCTTGACGAAGTCGTAGCCGATCTCCGCGACGAGCTGCATCTTGCCGGGGACCAGGCGGGGCTTGGCGAAGGCGGCCCAGAAGAAGACGACGACAAGCACTGCGACGATCATCGACAGCAGCATCGGCTTGTTGAAGTAGAAGCTGCCGATCGTGAAGATCGGCTTGAAGTCGAACTCGTTCAGGCCCGGAGCCGGGAAGCCGCAACCAGCGTCCCCGAAGTGGCAACTGCCTGAGGCGAGGGACATGAGTGGTTCAGCACTCACCACGGACTCCTTCGTCGTGACGCATGGTTACGGCAACCTCGGTGTGTCGGCGTGGCCTGCGACCACGGAGCGGCACTGGAACTTGATGGGTTTCTCGCGGATCCTGCGCGGCGGTGCGCTGCACTGCTGCGGGATCATCGAAGACTGCGCGGATCCGGGGGGCGATCCGTCCACTGTCAGGACAGACCTGGCCTCTTCCCGTACTCCGTTGTTGCGACGGACGATAGCAGCCCGTCAGTGGCGCATAAACACCGCCCCCCTCGTTGGGGGGACAGTCGGGGCTCGTCACTGTTGACGTCCCGAGCCGGAGGACTTGTCGTCCTTCTTTTCGGAGGCGTCGGGGACGACGTAGAAGGTCTTGGCCTTGAGTGCGCCGCGCACCTGGAAGCCCGTCCAGACGAGGGCGCAGCCGAGCAGGGTGAAGGCGAAAGCCTGCCGGTTGAAGAGTTCGGTGTCCTTGAAGACCGCGAGGACGATGCCCACCAGCAGGATCTGGGTCGTGTACACGAGCAGGGCCGCGGCCATCATGATGTGCGGGTTCGACCTGGTCAGCCGGTCGAGCGCGACCTGGCCGAAGCTGAAGAACGCCATCACGAGCAGCGCGCCGAACAGGGCGCCGAGCAGAGCCTTCCCACCGGCGACGGGGAACGAGATCGCCATGGCGATGATCCCGGCGACCGCAGTGGGAATCGCGGCGCCTCGGAGGATCCGGGCGTCGGTGGACGGCATGTCGGCAGCTCCGGCGGCATGTCGGTGTTACGGGGACGGGGCAGAACACTCGGTGGGGGCACCGGACCGAGGGGCCGCCGCCGGGCCGCCCGCTGGAGCGGCGGGCCCGTCGAGGGAGACCGACCGGGGACGGAAGTCCTCCACCTGTCAGGTCTTTCGGCGTGTTCTCGGTACTCGTGAACGGTATCACAAACTATTTGATGAGAGCTTTACCATGATTGTGTGGCTCCTGTCACACTGACGGAGCAAGAGTGCCGCCGAACGGGTGAAGCCATCCGGCGTAACGTCAATTCCCTTGCTAGCGCCGCCCGGTGGCCCGGCCGTGGTGTTCGGAGGAGGCCGAGGAGCCCTGGCCGGCTTCACCCAGAAGTTGCTTGTCCTTGGCCGACAGTTCAGCCATCGGACCGGAGGGCTGCCGGCGGTAGCGCGGCGGCACGAAAGCCTGCACCGCACGGGGGGCGCGCGGGCGGAACCGCGGCGTGAGGAGCACGACCAGGCCGACCAGGCAGAGCCCGGCGAGCGTCAGCACCACCGTGCGGCCGGTGTTGGTGACCGAGAACGCCACCGTGCCGAAGGCGATCAGCGCCGCCCAGAAGTACATGATCAGCACGGCCCGGCTGTGCGAGTGCCCGACCTGGAGCAGCCGGTGGTGCAGGTGGCGCTTGTCCGCGGCGAACGGCGACTGGCCCGCCCAGGTGCGGCGCACGACGGCGAGCAGCAGGTCGGCCAGCGGCAGCGCGATGACCGTCAGCGGCAGCAGCAGCGGGATGTAGATCGGCACGAGGGCGTGGACGGTGGCGGTCTGCGAACCGGTCTCGTTGTTGATCAGGTCCGGGTCGACCCGGCCGGTGATCGAGATCGCGGCGACGGCCAGCATCAGGCCCAGCATCATCGAGCCGGAATCGCCCATGAAGATCCGCGCGGGGTGCATGTTGTGCGCCAGGAAGCCCAGGCACATGCCGATCAGCAGCACGCTGAACAGCACGGCCGGGGCGGCGTCGGTGATCGCGTAGCCGTACCAGAGCCGGTAGGAGTACAGGAAGAACGCCATCGCGGCGATGCAGACCATGCCGCCGGCCAGGCCGTCGAGGCCGTCGATGAAGTTCACCGCGTTGACCATGACGACGACCAGCGTCACCGAGATGACCATGCCCTGGGTGGGGCTGACCGCGACCGCGCCGACGCCGGGCACCGGGAGGGTGATCACCGTGACGCCCTGCCAGACCATCACGCCGGCGGCGATCATCTGGCCACCGAGCTTGACCAGGGCGTCCACGCCCCACTTGTCGTCGAGCACACCGAGCAGCCACATGATCCCGGCGCCGGACAGCAGCGCGCGGATGTCGGTGCCCTGGGTGAACACCTTGCTCAGGTTGTCGAGTTGGGAGGCGACCAGGATGCCCGCGCACAATCCGCCGAACATCGCGATGCCGCCGAGCCGCGGGGTGGGCTCGCGGTGCACGTCGCGGGCCCGGACCGGCGGCATGGCGCCGGCCGCGATCGCGAACTTCCGGACCGGGCCGGTCAGCAGGTAGGTGACGGCCGCGGTGGTGAACAGCACCAGCAGATACTCACGCACCACTGGCCTCCTGCGTCACTGTCCTGCGGGAAGGTACCCAAGGTACTCCCGTGCCTGTCCGGGGTTCGAGGTGCGTCGCCACGGCACACACCTTATTGAGTCGGACGCCGTGGGCGTGCATCGCGGTTCGCCCTACCGGGTAGGAGGGCCGGATACGTCGCCGTGCGCCCGCCTCGCTGCGTCCGGCGGTCGCTCCGCGAAGCGCGCACCTCCCGATCGGTTCTCTCGCTTCGCTCGTTCACCGCTGATCGGCGAAGGCGAGGGCCAGTTCCCGCACCCTCGCGCCGACCGACGCGACCGCGTCCCCGGCGAGCAGCCGCCCGATCAACCCGGCGATCTCCGCGAGCTCCCGCTCGCCCATCCCCTGTGTGGTCACGGTACCGGTGCCGAGCCGGATCCCGGAGCCCTCGGAAGGCGGCGCGGAGTCGTACGGGAGGGCGCTCTTGCCCAGCAGCAGCCCGGCCGCCGCGCAGCGCCGCTCCGCCTCGGCCCCGGTGACGCCGAGCGGGCGCACGTCGGCCGTCACGAGGTGGGTGTCGGTCCCGCCGGTCAACGGGCGCATGCCGACCTGTGCGAGCCCCTCGGCGAGCACACGCGCCCCGGCGACCGTCCGCCGCGCGTACTCCCGGTAGTCGGGCGTCGCCGCCTGCGCGAACGCCACGGCCTTGCCCGCCACCTCGTTCATCGCCGCACCGCCCTGGCTGAACGGGAACACCGCCCGGTCGATCCGCTCGGCCAGCTCCGCGGTGGACAGCAGCAGGCCGCCGCGCGGCCCGCGCAGCAACTTGTGGGTGGCCGCCACCGTGACGTCCGCGTACGGCACCGGGGAGGGCGCCGCACCGGCCGCGATCAGGCCCGTGGTCTGCGCGACGGAGGCGATGAGGTAGGCGTCCACCTCGTCGGCGATCTCCCGGAAGGCGGCCCAGTCGGGGTGCCGGGGGTGGGAGATCGAGCCCGCCACGATGGCCTTCGGCCGTACCCGGTGGGCGAGTTCGCGCACCTGGTCGAGGTCGATGAGCCCGTCGTCCTCGCGCACGCCGTAGCCGGTGAAGGCGAACCACCGGCCGGAGAAGTTCGCCCGCGAGCCGCAGCTCAGGTGCCCGCCGTGCTCCAGCGACATCGCCAGCACGCCGTCGCCGGGCCGCAGCAGCGCCGCGTAGGCCGCCAGCATCGCCGAAGTCGCCGACCGCGGCTGCACATTGGCGTGCGGGGCGGCGAACAGCTCGCGCGCCCGGTCGATCGCGAGGAGCTCCGCGGCGTCCGCGAGCGCGCAGCCAGTGTGGTGGCGCCGTCCGGGGTACCCCTCGGCGTACTTGTCGATCAGCGGGCCGCCCAGGGCCGCCAGGACGGCCGGTGAGGTCAGGTTCTCCCCTGCCAGCAGCTGGACCGTCTCGGCCCGCCGCTCGGCCTCCGCGGCCAGCAGGTCGGCCAGCTGGGGATCGGCCCGGTGCAGCGCCTCGGACGCCCAGGGGCGCCCCGTCGTCGTGGTCGTGCCGGAGGCGGCGTCGGTGACGGTCATGGCGGTGCTCCCGGGCGCTACGGGGGTCGGTCCCTCCAGCGTAGGACCGGGCCCCCCGGCCGGCTCGCCGACGCGGGCCGGGTGCACCCGGGCGGGCGCGCGGAGGTGCTCCGAAGGACCAGCGGCCAGTGCCGCGGCCCTAGCGCGCGGCGACGCCGGTGAGCGCGGTGACCACCGGGTCGACCGCGTGGAATATCTCCTCGCCGCAGTTGCGGAACATGCCGATCGGCGCCCCGTACGGGTCGTCCACCTCGTCGGACTCCGGGGTGGCGGCCAGCAGCCAGCCGCGCAGCGCGGCGGCGGCCCGCACCAGCGCGCGGGCGCGTTCGGTGACGTCCGCGCCGCAGCGCGGGTCGGGCAGGGTGCCCGGGTCTATCGTCCGCACCAGCCGGGTGAACTCCTTCAGCGTGAAGGTCCGCAGCCCCGCCTCGTGGCCCATCGAGATCACCTGGGCGCGGTGGTCCAGGGTCGCGGTGAGCACGAGGTCGGCCTCGACCACGTGCTCGTCCAGCAGCTCCCGGCCGGTGAAGCCGCCGCTGTCGGCGCCGTACTCGTCGAGCACGGTCGCGGCGTGGTCCTCCATCGGCGCGCCCACGTGACCCCAGGTGCCGGCGCTCTCCACCAGGATCCGCCCGGCCACCCGGGGGCTGAGCCGGGTGTCGAGCTCACGCCGGGTCAGCCGCTCGGCGATCGGCGAGCGGCAGATGTTGCCGGTGCAGACGTACAGGATCCGGAAGTGGTCCAGCGGCCTGGGTCCCACGCTCAGGTACGGCGCTATGCCCGGACCGGCGTGGAGCGAGGCGGTGGGTGTCAACTTCCGGCCTCCAGGTCGGGGACGACCTCCCTCAGCTGCTCGACGCTGATCGCGCCGGCCCGCAGCAGGACCGGGACCTTGCCCGTGACGTCGACGATGGACGAGGCGGTCGCGTGGTCGGCCTGGCCGCCGTCCAGGTAGACCGAGATGGCGTCGCCGAGCTGCGCCTGCGCCTCGTCGCAGGTGGCCGGGGACGGGCCTCCGGTCTTGTTGGCGCTGGAGACGGCCAGCGGGCCGGTGGTGTTCAGCAGCTCGATGGCGACCGGGTGCAGCGGCATCCGGACGGCGACGGTGCCGCGGGTCTCGCCGAGGTCCCAGCGCAGCGAGGGCTGGTGCTTGGCGACCAGGGTGAGGCCACCGGGCCAGAAGGCGTCGACGAGCTCCCAGGCCTGCTCGGAGAAGTCGGTGACCAGGCCGTGCAGGGTGGTCGGGGAGCCGACCAGGACGGGCGAGGGCATGTTGCGGCCCCGGCCCTTGGCGGCCAGCAGCGCGGCCACGGCCTCCGGCGAGAACGCGTCGGCGCCGACGCCGTACAGGGTGTCGGTGGGCAGCACGACGAGTTCGCCGCGGCGGATCGCGGAGGCGGCCTCCCGCAGACCGGTGGCGCGGTCCCCGGCATCGGCACAGTCGTAGCGGCGGCTCATCGGTGCGGTCCCCTTCCGGAGTGGCTCATGACGTTCACGGCGCGGCCGGTCACAACGACGCCTTGCGGGCGGTCGTGAAGCGCGGCCGGTTGTTCAGGTCGCGGTGGTCGGCGGTGTCCGTCCAGCCGCGTTCCTCGTTGAAGATCCACGGCACCTGGCCGCCCTGCTGGTCGGCGTGCTCGATCACCACCGCGCCGCCCGGACGCAGCAGTCGGGCGGCCACCCGCTCGATGCCGCGGATGGTGTCCAGGCCGTCCTCGCCCGAGAACAGCGACATCTGCGGGTCGTGGTCGCGGGCCTCGGGGGCGACGTACTCCCACTCCGTGAGCGGGATGTACGGCGGGTTGGAGATGACCAGGTCGAAGCGGCCGTCCCAGGAGCGGTCGTCGGCGAAGGCCTCGGTGGCGTCGCCGGCGTGCAGGGTGACGCGGGCCCGGTCCGGGCTGGCCTCGATGTTGCGCCGGGTGTACTCCAGCGCGCCCTCGTCGAGTTCGAAGGCGTGCACGGTCGAGCGCGGCAGCTCCTGGGCGAGCGCGAGCGCGATGGCGCCGGAGCCGGAGCACAGGTCGACGACCAGCGGCTCGGCGACGTCCATGTCGCGGACGGCGTCTATGGCCCACTCGACGACGCTCTCGGTCTCCGGCCGGGGCACGAACACCCCGGGGCCGACCGCCAGCTCCAGGTAACGGAAGAACGCCCGCCCGGTGATGTGCTGGAGCGGCTCGCGCGCCTCCCGGCGGGAGACGGCCTCCCAGTAGCGGGCGTCGAAGTCCGCGTCCTTCACCGTGTGCAGCTGGCTGCGCTTGACGTTGTGGACGTAGGCGGCGAGCTCCTCCGCGTCGAAGCGCGGCGAGGGCACGCCGGCCGCGGCCAACCGCTGGGTGGCCTGGGCCACCTCGGCGAGCAGCAGGTTCATCCGTACGACCTCTTGTTTCTGCGCTCCGGCTGCGGGGTTGTCCGGCGCTGGGGCGCCGGTCTCAGTTCTGTTGGGCCGCGGCGAGCTTGGCCGCCGCGTCCGCGTCGACGCAGGACTGGATCACCGCGTTGAGCTCGCCGTCCAGGACCTGGTCCAGGTTGTACGACTTGAAGCCCGTGCGGTGGTCCGAGATGCGGTTCTCGGGGTAGTTGTACGTGCGGATCCGCTCGGAGCGGTCCACCGTGCGGACCTGGCTGCGGCGGGCGTCCGAGGCCTCCCGCTCCGCCTCCTCCTGCGCGGCCGCGAGCAGGCGCGAACGCAGGATGCGCATCGCCTGCTCCTTGTTCTGCAGCTGGCTCTTCTCGTTCTGGCAGGACGCCACGATACCGGTCGGCAGGTGGGTGATCCGGACCGCCGAGTCGGTGGTGTTGACCGACTGGCCGCCGGGGCCGGACGAACGGTAGACGTCGATGCGCAGGTCGTTGGCGTGGATCTCGACCTCGACCTCCTCCGCCTCGGGGGTGACCAGCACGCCCGCCGCGGAGGTGTGGATGCGGCCCTGCGACTCGGTGGCCGGCACGCGCTGCACGCGGTGCACGCCGCCCTCGTACTTCAGCCGGGCCCAGACGCCCTGGCCGGGCTCGGCGTTGCCCTTGGTCTTGACCGCGACCGAGACGTCCTTGTACCCGCCGAGGTCCGACTCGTTGGAGTCGATGATCTCGGTCTTCCAGCCGATCCGCTCGGCGAAGCGCAGGTACATCCGGAGCAGGTCGCCGGCGAACAGCGCGGACTCCTCGCCGCCCTCGCCCGCCTTGATCTCCAGGATGACGTCCTTGTCGTCGCTCGGGTCGCGCGGCACGAGCAGCAGCCGCAGCTCCTCCGTGAGCTCCTCGCGACGCCGCTCGGAGGCCTTCGCCTCGGCGATGAACTCCCCGGCTTCCTCCGAATCAGCGGTCTCGGCGGCGAGTTCGCGGGCCGCCTCGATGTCCTCGCCGGCCTGTCGCCACTCCCGGTAGACCCGGGTGATCGGGGTCAGCTCGGCGTACCGCTTGGCCAGCTTGCGGGCGTTGGCCTGGTCGGCGTGGACGGACGGGTCGGCCAGCCTCTTCTCGAGGTCGGCGTGCTCGACGAGGAGCTCTTCGACTGCCTCGAACATGGGGGTGGCCTTCTTCCCGGGGATCGGATGGAGTGGTGAGACGCGAACGGCGCCGGTCCCCAGCGCCCCCGGAACGAGTACGGGGGCACCGGGAACCGG
Source organism: Streptomyces sp. SP17BM10 (assembly GCF_036322405.1). Lineage (NCBI taxonomy): Bacteria > Bacillati > Actinomycetota > Actinomycetes > Kitasatosporales > Streptomycetaceae > Streptomyces > Streptomyces sp. SP17BM10. The sequence goes on from NZ_JAQYXB010000577.1 coordinate 168,830, forward strand.
CGCCGAGGGAGCGCTAGGCCTTCGCGCTGTGCTGCTTGCCGAAGCGGGCCTCGAAGCGGGCCACGCGGCCACCGGTGTCGAGGATCTTCTGCTTGCCGGTGTAGAACGGGTGGCACTGCGAGCAGACCTCGGCGCGGATCTCGCCGCTGGTCTCGGTCGAGCGGGTCACGAACTCGGCGCCGCAGGTGCAGGTCACACGGGTGACCACGTACTCGGGGTGAACGTTGGACTTCAAGGGGTTCTCCTAGGTATCGGGAGGGCACCGGGTCGGCGGCTGGAATGCCGCTCGTGAACCGGGACCGACGGTCCAGTCTGCCAGGACCGGCCGCATCTTCCCAAACCGGGTCGTGTTCCGGGTTATTCCGGACGCCCTCAGCGCCGCGCCGCGGCCGCCGGGGAGGCCGTCGGGGCCGCCTGGGCGGGGTTCTGGGGCTGGGCCGCCACGACCGCCTGCGGGATCGGCTGGTCGGCCTTGAGCGCCGCCCAGACCTGGTTCGCCTGGGGCTGCTGCTCGACCACGCGGTTGGAGTCGCTGGGGGAGGTGACCACCGGCAGGGTCACCATGCTCAGCTGGTCCGGGCCGATGCCCTTGAGCTCCTGCGCCAGGCCCACCAGCGCGTTCACCGAACCGAGCGCCGAGTCGGTGGTGATGCTCTTCGTGACGGTGTCGCCGATCGACCACAGCTTGACCGGGTCGGCGAGCAGGCCCGCGCCGCCGCTCTGCTGGAGCAGCGACTTCACCATCTGCTTCTGCAACTCGATCCGGCCGAGGTCGCTGCCGTCGCCGACGCCGTGGCGGGTGCGGACGAAGGCGAGCGCCTGCTGCCCGTCGAGGTGGTGCTCGCCGGCCGGGAGGTCGAGCCCGCTGTCCTTGTCGTGGATGGCCACCGTCGTGGTCACGGTGGCCCCGCCTATCGCGTCCACGACCCGGGCGAACCCGGCGAAGTCGACCTGGACGTAGTGGTCCATCCGCAGCCCGGTGAGCTGCTCCGTGGTCTTGACCGCACAGGCGGCGCCGCCGGTCTCGAAGGCGCTGTTGTACATGGCGCGCTTGAGGGCCGGCACGGGCTTGCCGCTCGCGTCCGTGCAGGCGGGGCGGTCGACGAGGGTGTCGCGCGGGATCGAGACGACCTCGGCGCCCGAATGGCCCTGGTCGACGTGCACGACCATCGCGGTGTCGGAGCGCGCCGTGTCGCCGGTGTTCCCGCCCGCCAGGCCGCCGTTGTCGCCGGCCCGGGAGTCGGAGCCCAGCACGAGGACGTTGAACGAGCCGTCGGTGGCGGCCGGCGGCCGGGCCTCGCCCAGGCGGGCGTCGATGTCGACGCTCTTGATGTTGCCGTCGAGCGTGAAGTACGCCCACGCGGCGGCCCCGGCGCCGAGGACGGCGATCGCGGCGGACGCGCAGGCGACCACCCGCAGGACTCTGCGGCGGTTGCTCGGGACGCTCTTCTGCTCGGCCATACGCTCCAGGGTAAATCGGACAAGAGTCACCAATGTGGTCGAGTTGTCCCGACTCTGGAACAAACGGCCCGGCGACTGACCGGGCGACCGGCCCGGGAACGCCGGAACCCCGGACCGCTCGCGCGATCCGGGGTCCCGTGCAGACGGTGCCGTGCGACTACGGTCAGTCGCCCGAGCCGGGGGTCGTCTTGGCGATCTGCATCAGGAACTCGGCGTTGCTCTTGGTCTGCTTCATCTTGTCCAGCAGGAGCTCGATCGCCTGCTGCGAGTCGAGCGCGTGCAGCACCCGGCGCAGCTTCCAGACGATGGCCAACTCCTCGCTGCCGAGCAGGATCTCCTCCTTGCGGGTGCTGGAGGCGTCCACGTCGACGGCCGGGAAGATGCGCTTGTCCGAGAGCTTGCGGTCGAGCTTGAGCTCCATGTTGCCGGTGCCCTTGAACTCCTCGAAGATCACCTCGTCCATGCGCGAGCCGGTCTCGACCAGCGCGGTGGCCAGGATGGTCAGCGAGCCGCCGTTCTCGATGTTGCGCGCGGCGCCGAAGAACTTCTTCGGCGGGTACAGCGCGGTCGAGTCGACACCACCGGACAGGATGCGGCCGGAGGCCGGCGCCGCCAGGTTGTAGGCGCGGCCGAGGCGGGTGATCGAGTCCAGCAGGATCACGACGTCGTGGCCGAGCTCCACCAGCCGCTTGGCCCGCTCGATCGCGAGCTCGGCGACGGTGGTGTGGTCCTCCGCCGGGCGGTCGAAGGTCGAGGAGATGACCTCGCCCTTCACCGACCGCTGCATGTCGGTGACCTCCTCCGGACGCTCGTCGACCAGGACGACCATCAGGTGGCACTCGGGGTTGTTGTGGGTGATCGCGTTGGCGACCGCCTGCAGCACCATCGTCTTTCCGGTCTTCGGCGGCGCGACGATCAGACCGCGCTGGCCCTTGCCGATCGGCGACACGAGGTCGATGATCCGGGTGGTCAGCACGCCCGGGTCGGTCTCCAGGCGCAGCCGCTCCTGCGGGTACAGCGGGGTGAGCTTGTTGAACTCGGGACGGCCGCGGCCGCTCTCCGGGTCCATGCCGTTGACGGAGTCCAGGCGCACCATGGCGTTGAACTTCTCGCGGCGCTCGCCCTCGCGCGGCTGGCGCACGGCACCGGTGATGGCGTCGCCCTTGCGCAGGCCGTTCTTGCGGACCTGGGCGAGCGAGACGTAGACGTCGTTCTGGCCCGGCAGGTAGCCGGAGGTGCGCACGAACGCGTAGTTGTCGAGGATGTCGAGGATGCCCGCGACCGGGATCAGGACGTCGTCCTCGCCGATCTGCGGCTCGGGGGCGCCGGTCTCGAAGCCCTCGCGGCGGCTGCCGCGGCCACGGCGGTCGCGGTAACGGCCACGACGGCCGCGGCGGCCGTCGCCGAACTCGTCGTCGTCGTATCCGCCCTGCTGCGCCTGCGGCTGCTGCTGGGCCTGCTGCTGGCCGCCCTGGCGGGCCTGGCCCTCGCCCTGGGCGCCCTGCTGCTGGCCGCCGCCCTGCTGACCCTGGCGGTCGGCGCGCTCACGGCGGTTGCGGCGGTCGCGGCGCGACTCACGGGAGTCGCCGTCCTGGCCGGCCTGGGCCTCGCCGCCCTCCTGGCGCTCGGTGCGCTCGCCGCCGTCGCGGCGGTCGCGGCGCTCACGGCGGTCGCGGCGGGACTCGGTGCGGCCCTCCTCGCGGCCCTCGAAGGCGCGGGTCTCGGCCGGGCGGGCCTCGGCCTGCTTCGGCTCGGCCACGACGACGGCGGCCGACTCGGCGGCGGCGGCCTCGGCGACCGGGGCGCCGGCGGCCGAGGTGGCGCGGCGGCGGGTGCGCTCCGCGCGGGCGGGCGCGGCGGTCTCGGCGGCGGCCTGCACCGGGATCTCGATCTGGGCCTGCGGCTCGGCGGCCGGGGCGGCGGCGGCCGCGGCGGCCTTGGTGCGGCGGGCCGGCTTCTCGGCCGGGGCCTCGGCGTCCGCCTTGGCGGCGGTGCGCTTGGCGGCCGGGGCGCCACCGGCGGCGAGCAGCGGGTCGCCGCCGCTCTTCTCCTTGATGGTCTCGATCAGCTGGCTCTTGCGCATGCGTCCGGTACCGGTGATGCCCAGATCCGCGGCGAGCTTCTGGAGCTCGGCCAGGACCATCCCGTCCAGGCCCGCGGCGGCCGAACGGCGGCGCCGGGCCGGGGCAGCGGGGGCGGCGGCGTCCGACGCGTCGGCGTCCGGGCGCGCGCCCATCAGATCGGTGGTGTCGCTCACTAAGGGTCCTTCCCTGGAGCGGACGTCGGCCTGTCTGGCTCGGCGACCGGTTGTGCTGTCCTGACCAACGCTCGACTGCGTCGGTCCGAGGCGGTGATCCCTCGAACGGCGGAAGCCGTCGAGGGAGAGCTGCGAGGTGCGGTGCACGAAGCACGGTGGTGCGAGTGGCGCGGTGGGCCGGCCGTGTGCCGACCTCCCCGAAGGGCGTACTCCCACGCTGCCTGCGAATCCCGGGCCCCCGTCGCGTGACGGTGGCCCGCGCTCCGCCCGTCCTGGCCTCGAGGTGGGAGGCCGCGGGTGGGAGTCAGGTGCCGTCACGGCTTCGGGATGCGGCCGCAAGTCGCGCAGGCAGGCTGCGTACGCGCTGCGGTGGGCTCCCGGAGAATCGTCGCCCCGGATATCGCCGGGACTCCGCGAAAGCGGAGTGCTGGGATCGGGACGCGGCGCACCGAGCCCCGGAGGGCACCTGGTGCAGCAATGAGATTAACACTACCGACCCCCTCAGACATTCCCCAGCCGTGCGCTTGCCAATCGTGTCCGGACGGCCCGGCTGCGGGCGTGCCGCGCCGGACCCGGGCGGACCGCCCGAACGTGCTGCTCAGGCGTCCAGCGGGAGCACCGTGGCACCGGTGCGGTCGAGCTCCAGGCGGTGTGCGGCGAACGCCGGGTCGCCGCCGTGGCCGTGGTGCCCGGCGAAGGAGAGCACCTTGTCGGCGCCCGCCTCGTCGGTGAGCGCGAGGACGGTCGGGCCGGCCCCGGAGATGACCGCGGGGATGCCCTCCGCGCGCAGGGCGCCCACCAGGCCGGCGCTCTCGGGCATCGCGGAGGCGCGGTAGTCCTGGTGCAGCCGGTCCTCGGTGGCGGCGAGCAGCAGTTCGGGGCGCCGGGTCAGCGCCTCGACCATCAGCGCGGCGCGGCCCGCGTTCACCGCGGCGTCGCCGAGCGGGACGGTCTTGGGCAGCAGGCCGCGGGCGGTCTTGGTGAGTACCTCGGTGGCGGGCACGAAGACGACCGGCACGACCCGCTCGGACGGCTCCAGGACGACCGCCTTGGCCGACTCCTCGTCGGTCCAGGCGACGGTGAAGTTGCCGCGCAGGCAGGCCGCGACGTTGTCGGGGTGGCCCTCCAGCTCGGAGGCCAGGTCCAGCAGCGCGTCGTCGTCCAGCGCGGAGGGGCCGCCGATGGTGACGGCACGGGCGGCGACGAGGCCGGCGCAGATGGCCGCCGACGAGGAACCGAGGCCCCGGCCGTGCGGTATCCGGTTGGCGCAGACCACTTCGAGGCCGCGCGGCTGGCCGCCGAGCCGGTCGAAGGCGGCGCGCATCGAGCGGACGACGAGGTGACGCTCGTCGCGGGCCAGCGAGTCGGCGCCCTCCCCGGCGATGTCGACGGACAGGCCGGAGTCGGCGACCCGGACGACCACGTCGTCGTACAGACCCAGTGCGAGGCCGAAGGCGTCGAAGCCCGGACCGAGGTTGGCGCTGGTCGCGGGGACCCGGACCCGGACGGCGGCGGCACGGAACGCGGGACCGGCCATGCGGTGGACTCTCCTGGGGAAATCGGCGGCGCGGAGCGCGTCGGTGCGAGGGTGGGGAGGCGGGCCGCGGGCCCCGTACCGGGGCGGGCGGTCACAGTCGTCGGTGCGGCCCGCGAGGGGGCCGGACCCGGGGCATGTGCCACACGGCCGGACCCAGAGTATCGAAGAGAGGTTCCCCAGTGGTACACCCCGTGGGCCTTCGATCTGGTGTGTTGCCGCTTCTGGCCGGAATGCGCACCCCTCCCTGCCAAAGAGGGGGCCGGAATCGGATCGGAATGCGCAGCGGAATTGACACAAAAGTGTCAGTGGAGAACTTTGACGGGCCGACCCCCGAAAGGGTCGGCCCGTCTCGGTCCGTCGCGGTGTCAGGCTTTGTGCCCCACCCGCCGGATGGCCCGGCCGGGGGTCAGTCGAGCAGGCCCAGGCGCCTGGCCGCCGCCTCCGGGTCGACCGGGACGACCTGCGGCTGCGGCGCGCCGGCCACCGCCCAGTCCGGGTCCTTGAGGCCGTTGCCGGTCACGGTGCAGACGATCCGCTGGCCCGGATCGACCAGCCCGGCCTCCGCCTTGGCCAGCAGACCGGCCACCGAGGCGGCCGAGGCGGGCTCCACGAAGACGCCCTCCCGCGAGGCCAACAGCCGGTAGGCGGCGAGGATCTGACGGTCCGTCACCTTGTCGATGAGGCCACCCGACTCGTCCCGCGCGGCGAGCGCGAAGTCCCACGAGGCGGGGTTGCCGATCCGGATCGCGGTGGCGATGGTCTGCGGCTTGAGCACCGGTGCGCCGTCCACGATCGGGGCCGAGCCGGAGGCCTGGAAGCCCCACATCCGCGGGGTGCGGGAGGCCAGGCCGTCGGTGGCGTATTCGCGGTAACCCTTCCAGTACGCGGTGATGTTGCCCGCGTTGCCGACCGGGAGGACGTGGATGTCCGGGGCGTCGCCGAGCATGTCGACGATCTCGAAGGCGGCCGTCTTCTGGCCCTCGATGCGCACCGGGTTCACCGAGTTCACCAGCGCCACCGGGTACTTCTCGGACAGTTCGCGCGCGAGCGTCAGGCAGTCGTCGAAGTTCCCGTCCACCTGCAGGATCTTGGCGCCGTGCACCAGCGCCTGGCCCATCTTGCCCAGGGCGATCTTGCCCTGCGGGACGAGCACCGCGGACACCATCCCCGCCCGCACCGCGTACGCGGCGGCGGAGGCCGAGGTGTTGCCGGTGGAGGCGCAGATGACGGCCTGCGCGCCCTCCTCCTTGGCCTTGGAGATGGCCATCGTCATCCCGCGGTCCTTGAAGGACCCGGTCGGGTTGGCGCCCTCGACCTTCAGGTAGACCTCGCAGCCCGTGCGCTCGGACAGCACCTGGGCGGGGACCAGCGGCGTGCCGCCTTCGAGCAGGGTGACCACCGGAGTGGCCGCGGTGACCGGCAGGCGGTCGCGGTACTCCTCGATCAGGCCGCGCCACTGGTGGGTGCGCGCGCCTCGGACGACGTTCTCGGCAACGGCGTTCATGGCTAGTTCCTTACTCCCCTTCGACCCGCATGATGCTGGCCACGTCCCGCACGCTGTCCAGCGCGCGGAGCTTGTCGACCGTCGCCGACAGGGCGGCGTCGGTGGCACGGTGGGTGACCACGACGAGCGAGGCGTCGCCGTCGCGGCCCTGCTGGCGCACGGTGTCGATGGAGACGCCGTGCTCGGCGAACACGGAGGCCACCTGGGCGAGCACACCGGCGCGGTCGTCCACGTCCAGGCTGACGTGGTAGCGGGTGACGACCTCGTCCATCGGCTTGGCCGGCAGCTGCGTGTACACCGAGTCACCGGGGCCGGTGGCCTCGTTGAGCTTGTTGCGGCACACCGCGACCAGGTCGCCGAGCACCGCCGAGGCGGTCGGCGAGCCGCCGGCGCCCGGGCCGTAGAACATCAGACGCCCGGCCGCCTCGGCCTCGACGAACACCGCGTTGTACGCCTCGCGGACGGAGGCCAGCGGGTGCGACAGCGGGATCATCGCCGGGTGCACGCGCGCGGTGACGGACTCGCCGTCGGCCGCCCGCTCGCAGATCGCGAGCAGCTTGACCACGCAGCCCATCGCCTTGGCGGAGGCGATGTCGGCCGCGGTCACCTCGGTGATGCCCTCGCGGTAGACGTCCGCCGCGGTCACCTTGGTGTGGAAGGCGATGCCGGCCAGGATCGCGGCCTTCGCGGCGGCGTCGAAGCCCTCGACGTCGGCGGTCGGGTCCGCCTCGGCGTAGCCGAGCGCGGTGGCCTCCTCCAGCGCCTCCGAGTAGCCGGCGCCGGTGGTGTCCATCTTGTCGAGGATGAAGTTGGTGGTGCCGTTGACGATGCCGAGCACCCGGTTCACCTTGTCGCCGGCGAGGGACTCGCGCAGCGGGCGCAGCAGCGGGATCGCCCCCGCCACCGCGGCCTCGTAGTACAGGTCCACGCCGGCCGCCGCGGCGGCCGCGTGCAGCTCGGCGCCGTCCTGGGCGAGCAGTGCCTTGTTGGCGCTGACCACCGAGGCACCCTGCTCGAACGCCGACAGGATGTGGTGTTTGGACGGCTCGATGCCGCCCACGACCTCGATCACCACGTCGATGTCGCCGCGGTTGATCAGGGCCTCGGCGTCGGTGGTCAGCAGGTGCGCGGGGACGCCGGGGCGCTCCCGGCCGGCCCGGCGGACCGCGATGCCGGCGAGCTCGACCGGGGCACCGATGCGCGCGGCGAGGTCGTCGGCCGTCGTCGTCATGATGCGCGCCACCTCGGAGCCCACCACACCGCAACCCAGCAACGCCACCTTCAGCGGGCGCGTACGCATCATCCGACTCCGCTCTGCATTCATCGTGCTTCGGTATTTCCGGCGGTTTTCTCGGGCCGCCGGGAACTTCGGTCCGTACCAGTCTCGGGGACTTTCCGCACGGATCTACGGTCGTTCCATGATCTGAGACGAGAATTTCGTCATCCGATATCCAGACGCAGGAGATCCTCCTCCGTCTCGCGCCGGACGATCACCCGCGCCCCACCGTCCTTGACGGCCACCACGGGCGGCTTCAGGGCGTGGTTGTAGTTGCTCGCCATCGAGCGGCAGTACGCGCCGGTGGCCGGCACCGCGAGCAGGTCGCCCGGGACGAGGTCGGCCGGCAGGAAGGCGTCCCGCACGACGATGTCGCCGGACTCGCAGTGCTTGCCGACCACCCGGACCAGCATCGGTTCGGCGTCGCTGGTGCGCGAGACGAGCGCCACCGAGTACTCGGCGTCGTACAGCGCGGTGCGGATGTTGTCGGACATGCCGCCGTCCACGCTCACGTAGGTGCGCAGGCCCTCCAGCGGCTTGACGGTGCCGACCTCGTACAGCGTGAACGCGGTCGGGCCGACGACCGCCCGGCCCGGCTCCACGCTCAGGCGCGGCACGTCCAGCTCCGCCGCCCGGCACTCGCGGCGGACGATGTCGGCCAGCGCGGCGGCGATCTCGGCCGGCTCGCGGGGGTCGTCGTCGCTGGTGTAGGCGATGCCGAGGCCGCCGCCCAGGTCGATCTCGGGCAGCTGGACGCCGTGCTCGTCGCGGACCTGCGCGAGCAGGCCGACCACCCGGCGGGCGGCCACCTCGAAGCCGGCCATGTCGAAGATCTGCGAGCCGATGTGCGAGTGGATGCCGCGCAGCTCCAGGCTCGTCGGGTGGCCGAGCACCCGGCGCACCGCCTCGGCGGCCGCGCCACCGGTCAGCGACAGGCCGAACTTCTGGTCCTCGTGCGCCGTCGCGATGAACTCGTGGGTGTGCGCCTCGACCCCGACGGTGACCCGGATCAGCACCGGCTGTCGCACGCCGTACCGGGCGGCGATCGCCGCCAGCCGCTCGATCTCCTCGTAGGAGTCGACGACGACGTGGCCGACGCCCGCCTTCACGGCGTGCTCCAGCTCGTCCACCGACTTGTTGTTGCCGTGCAGCGCGATCCGCCCGGCCGGCATCCCGGCGGCCAGCGCCACGGCCAGCTCGCCCCCGCTGCACACGTCGAGGTTGAGGCCCTCCTCGTGCAGCCAGCGCACGACCGCCTTGGAGAGGAACGCCTTGCCGGCGTAGTAGACGTCCGCGTCGGTGCCGAAGGCGTCGCGCCAGGCGCGTGCCCGGGTGCGGAAGTCCTCCTCGTCCATGACGTAGGCCGGGGTGCCGAACTCGGCCGCCAGCCGCTTGACGTCGATGCCGCCCACGGTGACCACGCCGTCGGCGTCGCGGGCGACGGTGCGCGACCAGACCCTGGGGTCGAGCGCGTTCAGGTCGGCGGGCGGGGCCTGGTAGTGGCCCTCGGGCAGGACGTCGCCGTGACGGGGGCCTGCGGGGTGTGCGGAGCGACTCATCGATCTCGTCCTTCGGGACCTGTGGCTTCGGGACCTATGGCGAGGGGCGGCGACGGTCCCCGTTGACCGTCAGCCGCCCCCGCCGTGCGCTTGGGGGTGGTTCCTACATCCGCTCGGGCGCCGTCACGCCCAAGAGCGTGAGGCCGTTGGCGAGCACGGTGCGCGTCGCCTCGACCAGCCAGAGGCGGGCCCGGTGCGTGTCCGTGAGCTCCTCGTCGCCCTTGGGCAGGAACATGCAGTTCTCGTACAGGCGGTGGTACTTGCCCGCGAGCTGCTCCAGGTACACGGCGACCTTGTGCGGCTGGCGCAGCTGGCCCGCCTCGGCCAGCACGACCGGGAACTGGGCGAGGTGGCCCAGCACCTCGTTCTCCCACTCCGTGGCGAGCAGCTCGGGCTTGAACTGCTCGGCCGTGCCCTTGTCCACGCCCAGCTCGGCGGCCTTGCGCGCCACGCCGCACATCCGGGTGTGGGCGTACTGGACGTAGAAGACCGGGTTCTCATTGGTCTGGCTCGTCAGGATGTTGATGTCGAGCGTGATCGTCGAGTCGGTGGAGGAGCGCGCCAGGGTGTAGCGGGCGGCGTCCACGCCGATCCACTCGACCACGTCGTCGATCGTGATGATGTTGCCGGCCCGCTTGGACATGCGGACCTCCTCGCCGTCGCGAAGCATCTTCACGAACTGGCCGATCTTCACCTCGATGTTGTGGTTCATGTCGTCGCCCGCGCAGGCCGAGATGGCCTTGAGGCGGTTGACGTACCCGTGGTGGTCGGCGCCCAGCATGTAGAGCGCGACGTCGGTGCCGCGGTCGCGCTTGGACAGGTAGTAGGCGGCGTCGGCGGCGAAGTAGGTGGTGTCGCCGTCGGCCTTGATCAGGACGCGGTCCTTGTCGTCGCCGAAGTCGGTGGTGCGCAGGAAGACCGCGCCGTCCTGGTCGAAGACGTGGCCCTGCTCGCGCAGCCGGGTGATGGCCTTCCCGACGGCGCCCGAGTCGTGCAGCGACTTCTCGGAGAACCACACGTCGAAGTGGGTGCCGAACTCGTCCATCGAGCGCTTGATCTCGGCGACCATGAGCTTGAGGCCCTCGGTGCGGAAGACCTGCAGTTGCTCGGCCTCGGGCAGGTCGAGCAGGCCCGGGACGGCGTCGGTGATCGTCTTGGCGATGTCGACGATGTACTCGCCGACGTACCCGCCCTCGGGCACCTCGCGGCCGTTCGCGGCGGCCTGCAGCGAGGCGGCGAACTTGGTGATCTGCACGCCGGCGTCGTTGAGGTAGTACTCGGTGGTGACGTCGGCGCCGGAGGCCCGCAGCACGCGGGCGAGCGAGTCGCCGACGGCCGCCCAGCGGACGCCGCCGATGTGGATCGGGCCGGTCGGGTTGGCGGAGACGAACTCCAGGTTGATCTTCAGGCCCTTGAGGGCCTCGTTGCGCCCGTAGGCCTCGCCGGCCTCGACGACGGTGCGCGCGAGCGCGCCGGCGGTGGCGGTGTCCAGGGTGATGTTCAGGAAGCCCGGACCGGCGATGTCGACCTTGGCGACGCCGGTGATCCCTCGCAGGCGGTCGGCCAGCGCCTCGGCGACGGCTCGCGGCGGCTTGCCGGCCGCCTTGGCGAGCTGGAGGGCCACGTTGGTCGCGTAGTCGCCGTGGTCCCTGTTCTTGGGCCGCTCGACCGTCACGTGCTCGGGCACGGCGACGGCCAGCTCGCCCGCCTCGACGGCGGCGCTCACTGCGGCCTGGACTGCCTGGGAAAGCTCTGCGGGGGTCACGACGCCAAGCGTAGGCGAGAGGGGGTGCCCGCCCGCCACTCGGTTTGCCGGTTGAGACGCCCGTGCGCGGCCCGGCGGCGGTCTCAGCCCCGATCGGTGCGCTCTGTTCGCTCAGGGCGAAACGCGTCGGGCCGCCCGCCCAGGGCCATCAGCCGGCGCACCAGCGCCACCAGGTCCGCCGGGTCGAAGGGCTTGCCGAGGTAGCCGTCCACCCCGACCGCCTCCCCCAGGTCCAGATCGGCCGGCGTGCAGGCGCTCACGATCGCGATCGGCAGCCCGCTGGTGCCGGGCGCCGCGCGCAGCCGGGCCGCCGTCCGCAGACCGTCCAGCCGCGGCATCACCACGTCCAGCGTCACCACGTCCGGCCGCACCCGGCGGACCACCTCCAGGCACTCGGCGCCGTCGGCGGCGGTCACCACCTCGAAGCCCTCGAGTTCCAGGTTCACCCTGATCAGCTGGCGGATCACCTCGCTGTCGTCCACCACGAGGACCCGCCCGGACTCTCCCGACACCTCACCGAGGGTATCGGCGGCGCCGCCGCCCCGTCCGGCCTTTGCCGACTTCCGCCCGCGGGGGCCGGCGGCGCGGGTGCGAAACCCGTGCACGGAGCACGGCCGGAGCCTGGTAGTGTTCTCCACGTCGGAGCGCAGGCCCCGACGGCAAGAGCAGGCCCCCGTAGCTCAGGGGATAGAGCACCGCCCTCCGGAGGCGGGTGCGTAGGTTCGAATCCTACCGGGGGCACTTGCAACCGAGGCCCAGATCAGTGGAGTTGATCCACCGATCTGGGCCTTCGTCGTTTTTCCGGAGCCCTGGCGCGGACGCCGCCCGGCCGCGGGGTGGGCGGCCGGGCGGCGGGCTTCAGGAGGCGGAGGCGGCGGCCTCGGCCTGGGAGTAGAGCGTCGCGATCGTGTGGTCGAAGTAGGCGCTGTAGGACACGTCGTCGGTGTCCCCGCCCTGCTGGTAGCCGCCGATGGCCCCGACCACGTCCCCGGTGGCGGTGTTGATCCACGGGCCGCCGCTGGTGCCGGCCGGATAGCTCGGGCAGTCGATGACGCGCTGGTACGTCGCCTGCTTGTCGGTGGTGTTGGTGCACAGGCTCGGGGACTCGGAGTCGGCCGGGTAGCCGTAGAGGCGGACGGTCGCGTCGAACGGCTCGTCGGTGCCCAGGCGGTTGGCGCCGACCACGTCCTCGATCTTGCGGCCGTTGTGCGGGGCCGTCTCCAGGATCGCGAAGTCCTCGTCCTGGTCGCCCTTCTGGGACCAGCCGGTGGTGGTGTGGACCGCCGTCACCTGCCACGTGCCGTACGGCGCGGTGCCGTTGCGGTAGCCGGGCGCGAAGACGACGCCGTCGGTGCTGCTGAGGCAGTGCGCGGCGGTCAGCAGGAGGTTGCCGGTGGCGCTGTGCACCACGCTGGCGGTGCAGAAGTGGTTGCCGGCCGCGACGGAACCGCTGAACAGCGCGCCGACGGTGGACGATTCGGAGGTCGCCGGGGCGGCGGCCGTGGTGCCGAGGCTGACGGTGCGGGTGGCGGGGGCGGTCGTGGCGGTGGGCGTCGGGGTCGGGGTGGGTGTCGGGGTGGGCGTCGGCGTCGGGGTGTCGGCCGCCGGGCTCGGGGTGCTCGACGGCGTGGGCTCGGCGAGCGGTGACGTCGACGCGGTCTCCGCGGTCGCCGCGGGGGCCGTCGGGGCCGGGGCCGAGGCGGGCGCCGCCGCCGTCGGGGAGGTGCGGGTGGGGCTGCTCGCGGCCGTCGCCTCGGACGGGCTCAGCGAGTGCATGCCGGTCACCACGGCGGCCACCGTCAGCGCCGAGAGCGCGGTGAGCAGGGTCGGGGCCAGGAATCTGCGTCGCGGGGTCGAGCGGCGGCGGTGCTGGCCCATGCGAGTCTCTCCTGCTCGGGAGTCGGCGTTGTCCGGTCACTGACTATGCCGCCTCTGACTCGAAAAGTTGTGACCCGAGGCTTGGAGCTCCATGAGAAAAGCCATCACCCGGCGGCAGTGGACTCCAGCGCCGCCGCAGCGACGAAGGCCGTGTGCGTCCCCGCGACGGTGCACGCGTGCGCGCCCGCCACGGCGCCGGCCCGGGCGCAGTCCAGCGGCGGGCGGCCCCGGAACCACGCGTACAGGAAGCCGGACACGAAGGCGTCCCCCGCGCCGTTGGTGTCGACCACCGGGCGGCCGGGGTCGACGGCCGGGACGTGGCGCGGCGCCGGGTCGTCCCGGGTGAGCAGGAAGCAGCCGTCGGCGCCGGCGGTGGCGACCACGACCGACGCCCGGCCGCCGTCGAGGACCGCCCGCATCACCTCCTCATGGCGGCCCCGGCACCCGGCCACGGAGAGGAAGACGAGGTCGGACCCGAGGGCGTAGTCGCGGTGGTGCGGCTCGCGGCCGTCCCAGTCGTGCAGGTCGGTGGACGTGGTGCGGCCGAGCCGGCGCAGGTCGCCGTACATGTCGCGGTTGACGCCGGTGATGGACAGGTGGACGTGCCGGCTGCGCTCGGCATACGGGAGGTAGAAGGCGCGCGGCAGCCGGAGGTCGGCGGGGTGGCGGCCGTCGTAGAAGGAGAACCGGCGGCCGTCGGCGTCCACCAGGTTGACCCCGCGCGGGGTGCCGTGCGGACTCACCAGGTGCGCGAAGTGCAGGCCGTGGCGCGCGAACGCGGCCAGGAGCAGTTCGCCCTGGGGGTCGTCGCCGAGGAAGTCGATGAAGGCGGTGCGCAGGCCTAGGTGGTGGGCGCCGAGGGCGACGCCGGTGCCGGTGTGACCGGCGTGGTCGCGCACCGGGCCGACGGACTGCGAGTCCCCCGGCGGGATCGCCAGCCGGTCGACGCGGACGACGGTGTCCACGCCGGCGCCGCCGACGACGAGCAGGTCGAACTCCGCCGGTGCGGGCGCGGCCGGATCCGTTGCGGGCAGCACGACGGCGCCTCCTCGATCCCTGGACGGTGGCCAGGAGTCAAGCAGGCGCCGGAGGTCGACTGCAAGACCTTGCGGAAACTTTCAGGCGGCTCGCTCTCAGGTCGATCGCTGGCGCTGCGCCGGAGCGGTCGCGCCCGCCTTGGCGCTGGGATGCCCGTCGACGACGACGGCGGCCTCGGCGGCGCCGGCGCCGCTCGGGATGCCCGTGGCCTCACCGGGAGCCGGCCGGTGGTCGATCATCAGGAACGCGATCACCGCGGCCAGCAGCAGCACGCCCATCGCCACCCAGGTCGCGATCACGTAGCCGTGCACCGCGCCCTGCGCCTGGACCTGCGCCGTCCGCACGAGCCGGGTGGACAGGTACGTCGCCGTGGCGCTGGCCGCGACCGTGTTCAGCAGCGCGGTACCGAACGAACCGCCCACCTGCTGGGCCGAGTTGATGGTGGCCGAGGCGGCACCGGCCTCGTTCGGGGCGACCCCGAGGGTGGCCAGGCTCATCGACGGCATGAACACCAGGCCCATGCCGAAGCCGAGCAGCAGCACCGCCGGGAGCACCATCGCGGCCCACGGGCTGTCCACCTTCATCTGGGTCAGCCAGGCCATGCCGGCCGCCGCGAGCAGCAGCCCCGGGCCGATCAGCAGCCGGGACGGCACCCGGGTCATCAGCCGGGCCGCGATGCCCGTCGAACTCAGCACGATCGCGGCCGTCATCGGCAGGAAGGAGACGCCCGTGACCACCGGCGAGAAGTGCTTGATGACCTGCAGGTAGTAGGTCAGGAACAGGAACAGGCCGAACATGCCGACCATCGCGAGCCCGACCGACAGCGCGCCGCCGCCGCGGTTGCGGTCCGCGACGATGTGCATCGGCAGCAGCGCGTGCGCGGTGCGCCGCTCGACCAGGACGAACGCCGCGAGCAGCGCCGCGCCGAGGACCAGCGAGCCGATCACCAGTGCGTCGCCCCAGCCTCGGGTGACGGCCTCGGAGGTGCCGAAGACGATGGCGAGCAGACCGGTGCAGCCGAGCACCGCGCCCGGCAGGTCGAGCCTGACCCGCCGCCCCTTGGCGATGTGGTCGCGCTCCAGGACGTAGAAGGCCCCGAAGGCGGTCGCGACGGCGATCGGGGTGTTGACGAACAGGCACCAGCGCCAGTTCAGGTACTCGGTCAGCAGCCCGCCGGCGATGAAGCCGATCGCGGCGCCGCTGCCGGCGATCGCGCCGAAGATCCCGAAGGCCGTGCTGCGTTCCTTCGGGTTGGTGAACGTGGTCGAGAGCAGCCCCAGCGCGGACGGGGCGAGCAGGGCGCCGAACGCACCCTGCAGGGCGCGGGCGCCGAAGAGCATGGCCGGGCCGGTCGCCCCGCCGCCGAGCGCGGAGGCGAGCGCGAAGCCCAGCAGGCCGATGGTGAAGACGCGCTTGCGGCCGAAGAGGTCGCCCAGGCGTCCGCCGAGCAGCAGCAGGCCGCCGAAGGCGAGCGTGTAGGCGGTGATCACCCACTGCCGGTCGGCGTCCGAGATCCCGAGGTCCCGCTGGGCGGACGGCAGCGCGATGTTCACGATGGTGATGTCGAGGACGATCATGAGCTGGGCGATGGCGATGACCGCCAGCGCCCACCAGCGGCGGCTGTCCGCGGCGTCATGACCGGTGGCGGTTTGCGCAGACACTGGTCGAGCCTTCCGGAGTGCTTACGGAGAGGTCACGCAGTCGCCTTCCAGCCAAACGCTCATGTGGGCGAAAGGCAAGGAAAAAACTCACCAAATCGCCTCATACCGGACCAATGGAAGACAGGGGTACGACCAGGGTCCTGCGACCACCGGCCTACGTCCGGACCCCGGCGGACCGGGGCCCGGACGGCCCGGCCGCTACAGCGCCGACAACTCCTCGACCAGGTCGTCCAGGCCGAGCGAACCCTGCGACAGCGCGGCCATGTGCCAGGCCTTGAGGTCGAACTCCTCGCCGCGCGCCTCGTGCGCCGCCTTCGCCGCCGCCCGGCCGCGCAGCCAGGCGCGCTCGCCCAGCTTGTAGCCGATCGCCTGGCCCGGCATGCCCAGGTAGCGGACCAGCTCGCTGTCCAGGAAGTCGCTGGACAGGCCGCAGTAGCGGCCGAAGAACTCGCGGGCGGCCTCCGGGCTCACCGGCTCGCCCGGCCGGTACGGGGACTCGGCGGGGAAGTCGAAGCCGGCGTGCATGCCGATGTCGACGATGACCCGCAGCGCCCGCATCATCTGCGCGTTGAGGTAGCCCAGGCGGTGGCCCGGGTCGGTCAGGTAGCCGAGCTCGTCCATCAGGCGCTCGGCGTACAGCGCCCAGCCCTCCAGGTTGGCGCTCACGCCGCCGAGGCTGACCTGGTAGGTGGAGAGGCGGTCGGCGACGTAGTTCCACTGCGCGAGCTGCAGGTGGTGGCCGGGGACGCCCTCGTGGTACCAGGTCGACACCAGGTCCCACACCGGGAAGCGCTCGCGGCCCAGCAGCGGCAGCCAGGTCCGTCCGGGGCGGGTGAAGTCCAGCGAGGGGGCCGTATAGTACGGCGCGGCGGCGCTGCCGGGCGGGGCGATCATCGACTCGACCCGGGTGACCGGCTCGGCCAGGTCGAAGTGGGTGCCCTGGAGGTCGGCGATCGCCCGGTCCATCAGACCCTGGAGGTACTCACGGGTGGCCTCGGCGCCGATGATGCCCTCGCCGTCCGTCTCCAGCCACTTCATCGCCTCCATCGGGCCCGCGCCCGGGCGGACCTTCTCGGCCTCGCCCTCCATCTGGGCCAGCAGGTGGTGGAACTCGCCCCAGGCCCACGCGTAGGCCTCGTCGAGGTCCAGGTCGGAGCCGGTCCAGAAGCGGACCCAGCGGCCGTAGCGCTCGCGGCCCGCGGTGTCCGGGGTGCCGGCGGCGGCCGGGCCGTAGACGTCGCGCAGCCAGTCGCGCAGCTCGCTCAGCGCGCCGGCCGCGGCGACGGCGTGCGCCGACAGCTCCTCGCGCAGGGACTCCGGCGCCTGCGCCACCAGCTGCCCGAACCACCCGCCGGGCGTATCGCCGGCCAGCCACTCGCCGAACTGCCCGACCACGGTGGTGACCTGACGGGGCCCGGAGAGCAGACCGCGCTCGATGCCGCCCTCCAGCGTCCGCCGGTACTGCGCCAGCGCCAGCGGCACCCGGGCCAGCCGGCGGCCGACGACCGCCCACTGCTCCTCGGTGTCGGTGGGCATCAGGGTGAAGACGTCACGCGTGTTGTGCACCGGCGAGCCGAGGTTGCGGACCGCGCGGTAGCCCTCCCCCGCGTCGTGGACGGCGAGTTCGGCGGTCAGCCGCTCGCGCAGCAGCCGGGCGCAGCGGCGCTCGGCCTCGTCCTCGGCGGCGCCGGCCCGCTCGGCCTCGGCGAGCCGGTCCAGGGTGCGGCGGGCGAGGTCGGCGACCGCCTCCGCGCCGGCCGGGGACAGGTCGGGGAGCCGGTCGTCCTCGGGGTTCAGTCCCAGGTAGACCGCGGTCAGCGGGTCGAGCTCGGCGAGGTCGCGGACGTAGTCGTCGGCGATGCGGCGCGGGGTGGGGCCGTCGGAGGTGATCAGTTCTTCAACCATTCGGACATCATTTCGCGGCACGGGCCGAATGCAACCCCCATGCCCCGCAGCACGGGTGGCCCGCGGGTGGTCGGCGGCCCGCCGCGCGCCGCGACAACCGTTCGGAAGGCGCCCGCAGACAACCGTTCGAGATCGTCGGCGCGCGACAGGATCCGATCGTCCCGACGCCCATTACGCTGACGGCCATGAGCGCCATGGATGCCCGCCCCGCCACCGCATCCGGCCCGGCGAACCCCCAGGCCGACCCCGAACCGCGGCCGCGCCGCGCCGGCTACCGGCGGCTGCCGGTCCAGCAGCGGCGCGAGCAACTCATCGCGGTGGCCCTGGAACTGTTCGCCACCCGGGCGCCCGAGGAGGTCGGCCTGGACGACGTCGCCGAGGCCGCCGGGGCCTCCCGCCCGCTCGTCTACCGCTACTTCGCGGGCGGCAAGCAGCAGCTCTACGAGGCCGCGCTGCGCACCGCCGCAGACGAGCTGACCAGCCGCTTCGCCGTCCCGCTGACCGGCACGCCGTCCGAACAGCTGTCGGCCGTCCTGGACGGCTACTTCGCGTTCGTCGCCGAGCACGACGCCGGCTACTCGGCGCTGCTGCGCGGCGGTTCGGTGGTGGAGACGGCCCGCACCTCGGCGATCGTCGACGACGTCCGGCGGGCGGCGCTGCGGCGCACGCTGCGACACCTGGGCGTCCGGGAGGCGGGCCCGCGGCTCACGCTGCTGGTGCGCTCGTGGATCGCGGTGGTCGAGGGGGCCTCGCTCAGCTGGCTGGACGAGGGGCGCGCGCTGCCGGTGGCCGAGCTGCGCGACTGGCTGGTCGACCAGTTCACGGCGATGGCGGCGGCGACGGCGCTGCACGATCCGCAGACGGCGCGGGTGCTGGCCGCGCTGCTCGCGCTGGAGGGGCCGCACGCGCCGCGGGCGGAGCGGCTGCGGGCGGTGCTGGCGGCCGGGCGGTGAGCACCACGGGCCGAGGTGGCCTTCCGACCCCCGTGCCTGGGGTCGGGCGGCGGGCGCTCAGGCCTTGCCGAGCACCTGGCGCTGACGACCGAGGCCGTCGATCTCGATCTCGACGACGTCGCCCGGGGCGAGGAACGCCGCGCCCGGGTGGCCCAGGGTGACCCCCGCCGGGGTGCCGGTGACGATCACGTCACCGGGCTCCAGGGCCATGAACTGGCTGACGTAGCGCACGAGTTCGAGCACCGGGAAGATCATGTGCGCGGTGCTGCCGTCCTGCCGGAGCTCGCCGTTGACCCACAGCCGCAGTGGCAGCCGCTGGGGGTCGGCCACCTCGTCGGCGGTGACCAGCCAGGGGCCGAGCGGGGTGAACGTCTGCGCCGACTTGCCCTTGGCCCACTGGCCGCCGCGCTCCAGCTGGAACGCGCGCTCGGTGACGTCGTTGGCGATCGTGTAACCCGCGATCACCCGCGCCGCCTCGGCGTGGCCGGCCAGGTAGCTCGCCGGGCGCCCGATCACGACGGCCAGCTCGGCCTCGTAGTCGGTCTTGTCGCCGCCCCGCGGCACCAGCACCTCGTCGTAGGGGCCGACCACGGTCGAGCTCGGCTTGAGGAAGATCACCGGCTCGTCCGGGATCGCGGCGCCGGCCTCGGCCGCGTGGTCGCGGTAGTTGAGCCCGATCCCGACCACCTTGCCCGGCCGGGCCACCGGGGCGCCGACCCGCTGTCCGGCGAGGTCGACCTCGGGCAGCAGGCCCGCCGCCACGTCCCGGGCCAGCGCGGCCGCGTCCAGTGCGGCCAGGAACGGCCCGTCGATGTCCCGGGCCATTCCGGAGAGGTCGTAACCGGTGCCGTCCTGTCCCAGCACGACCGGACGCTCGGCGCCCGGGGGTCCGACACGGAGGAGCTTCATCGATCCGTCACCACCATTTCGTCGCAGGTCACCGGGCCGGCCGCACACCGGTCCCGAGTCTGGCAACGAGGTATATCAACGGCTCCGTGGGCGATCCAGACGGTCCTCGTGGGCGAATTCCTATCAATTCCCACCGCCGGAGGAACGCCCGAATCGGCGTCCCGCACGGTTGACACCCTTCGCCCCCTCCGGTGTCTCAGGCCTTCCGGGGGCCGCCGGTGAGCAGGCCGTCGAGGGTCAGGGCCCGGGGCTCGCCCGGGCCCTCGTCGGCGAGCTCGCGCTCCCAGTGGTCGAGGTCGCGCAGCACGTCGGCGCGGGCCTGCGGGACGGCGTCGAGGGCCGGGACGAGCTCGCGCAGCAGCGCGACGGCGGCGCCCCTGCTGCCGTCGCGGGCGAGGAAGAGCGCCAGGTCGTGGCAGGTGCGCAGGGTGCGGAGGTCGGCCGGGCCGCAGATCCGGGCGAGGTCGCGGATGATCCCGGGCAGCATCGCGACGGCCTCCCCGGGCTCGCCGCCCGCGCCGAGCCGCCAGGCCCGGTCGGCGTTGCGGCGCAGGTGTTCGGGGTCGCCGTGGTCGAGCACGCCGGGGCGGACCTCGCGCAGCAGGCGGTGCACCTCGGCGGCGTCGGCGGGGCGGGCGGCGGGGTCCTTGGCGAGGAGCCGGGCGATCAGGTCGCCGAGCGCGGGGTCGACGGTGCGCACCCTCGCCGGGACCTCCTCCAGGTGCTTGTACATGTACTCGGCGGCCGAGGACGCCTGGAAGGGCCGCCGGCCGGTGCACAGCTGGTACAGCATGACGCCGAGCGCGTAGAGGTCGGCCTTGCTGTCCGCGCCGGCGCCGGACCAGACCTCGGGGGCCAGGTAGGGCACGGTGCCGACGATGTTCCCGGTGGAGGTGAGCACGGCACTCTGGGTGAGCAGGCGGGCGATGCCGAAGTCGAGGACCTTGGCCTTGCCGGTGTCCCGCGCGATCATGACGTTCTCGGGCTTGATGTCCCGGTGGACGATGCCCTCGCGGTGCGCGGCGTCCAGCGCCCGGCACACGTGGCGCGCCCAGCGCAGGGCGTCGGCCTGGTCGGGGACGCCTTCCTTCAGGACGTCGGCGAGCGAGCGTCCGCGGACGTACTCCATGACGAGGTAGTGGGTCTCCCCCGCACCGGGGCCGGCCCCGGTGCGCACCCGCCCGTAGTCGTGCACCGTCACGATGTGCGGGCCGGCGAGCCCGCCGGCCGTCCGGGCCTCGCGGATGAACCGGCTGACGGCCTCCCGGTCGGCGGCGTGCTCCTCCAGCAGCACCTTCACCGCGACCTTGCGGCCCATCCGCGCGTCGGTGGCCAGCCAGACCGAGCCGAAGCCGCCCCGGCCGAGCTCCTCCACCAGCCGGTAGCGGCCGTCGAGTACGTCCCCCTCCTGCATGTCTCCCCCCAAGTCCGCTTCCTCCGCCCGGCGTTCACCGCCGGGCGGACCACCATAGCGGCGGGGGGAGACGAACGGGTGAACGGATCAGGACGCGGTCTTCGGCAGTCCGGGCGGGTTGATCTCGGAGCTCTGCACGGCCTCGTTGGTGAGGCCCCAGCGCTTGAGCACCTGCGCGTAGGTGCCGTTCCGGATGGTCTCCTCGATCGCCCCGTTGAGCGCCTTGACCAGCCCGTTGTCCTTCTTGGTGGTCGCCGCGATCTTGCCGAGGACGTCGGCGCCGCCGCCCGAGTAGGTGCCGACGATCTCGGTCTCGCCGCTCTGGGCGGCGTGGAAGGACAGGCTGGGGTTGGGGCCGACGTAGGCGTCGATCCGGCCGGAGGAGAGGGCGAGGTAGAACTCGACGCCCTGGAAGTACTTGATGTCGATGGGCTTGAGGCCGTTGCGCACGTCCTCCTCGCTCCAGGCGATCAGCAGCTTCTCCTGGTTGGTGCCGGAGGAGACGCCGACCGTCCGGCCCGCGAGGTCCTTGGCGCCCGTCACCTTCAGGCCGCTGCCCTTCTTGGCCTCGAAGCCGAGGATGTCGAGCCGGTAGGTGGCGAAGTCGTACTTCTCCTTGCGGGCCTCGGTGACGGTGATGTTCGACAGGCCGGCGTCGTACTTGCCGGCGTCCAGGCCGACGAAGATGTTCTCCCAGGACACCGGGTTGAACTCGACCGTGAGACCGAGCACGTCACCGATGAGCGAGGCGATGTCGGGCTCGACGCCGATGACGGTCTTGTCGTCGTTGGCGTAGAACTCCAGCGGCGGGGTGGTGCCGAGGTTGTCGGCGACCGTCAGCGTGCCGCGTCTGCGGATCTCCTCCGGGACGAGCGCCGCGATGGCGTCCACCTTGGGCGTGGTCACGCGCTTCTGGTCGGCCGTCAGGTTGACCGTCGTGCCGTCGGGCGCGGTGCTGCCCTTGGCCGGGGCGAGCTCCGCCTGGGCGCCCGCGGGGCCCGCGCACGCGGCCGAACCGAGGAGGCCGACGGCGGCGATGGCGGCGACGAGGGCGCGGCGGGGCAGGGACATGGTGGAACTCCTTTACGGGGAAGGGGGTTTCAGAGGACCTTGGCGAGGAACGCCTTGGTGCGCTCCTGCCGGGGGCGGTCCAGGACCTCGGTCGGCGGGCCCTGCTCGACCACCACGCCGCCGTCCATGAAGACGACGGTGTCGGCGACCTCGCGGGCGAAGCCGATCTCGTGGGTGACGACGATCATCGTGGTGCCGCTGCGGGCGAGGTCCTTGATCACGTCGAGCACCTCGCCGACCAGCTCCGGGTCCAGCGCCGAGGTCGGTTCGTCGAACAGCAGCACCTTGGGCTCCAGGGCCAGCGCCCGGGCGATCGCCACCCGCTGCTGCTGCCCGCCGGAGAGCTGCCGCGGGTAGGCCTGCGCCTTGTCGGCCAGCCCGACCCGCTCCAGCAGCCGCAGCGCCGCCGCCCGGGCCTCGGCCTTCGGCCGGCGCAGCGCGCTCACCGGTGCCTCGACCAGGTTCTCCAGCACGGTGAGGTGCGGGAAGAGGTTGAAGTTCTGGAAGACGAAGCCGATGTGGGTGCGCTGGCGCAGCACCTCGCGCTCCCTGAGCTCGTGCAGCCGGTCGCCGGAGCGGCGGTAGCCGATCAGCTCGCCGTCGATGGCGACGAAGCCGCGGTCGAGCTTCTCCAGGTGGTTGATCGAGCGCAGCAGCGTGGACTTGCCGGAGCCGGACGGCCCCAGCACGACGGTCACCGATCCGGCCGGGACGTCCAGGTCGACGCCGCGCAGGACGGCGAGTGCGCCGAAGCTCTTGTGCAGGCCGCGGACCTGCACCATGGGGGCCGCCTCGGTCTTCGTCAGGGTGGTCACGACTGTCCTTCCGGGCTGAGGGCCGCGCCGGCGCCCCGGAGGAACGTCCGGACGCGCTGGAGCGGGGTGGGCGGCGGGGTGCGCTCGGCGCCGCGGGCGAAGTGGCGCTCGACGTAGTACTGGCCCACCGACAGGGCGGTGGTCAGCAGGACGTACCAGACGGTGGCGACCATCAGCAGCGGCACGACCCGGCCGGTCCGGCCGTAGACCACCTGCGCCTGGTAGAAGAGCTCGCCGATGGCCATCACGTAGACCACCGAGGTGCCCTTGAGCAGCGAGATCACCTCGTTGGCGGCGGCCGGCAGGATGCCGCGCATGGCCTGCGGCAGGACGATCCGCCAGGCCTGGCGCAGGCGCGGGACCCCGAGCGCGGCGGCGGCCTCGCGCTGGCCGGCGTCGACGGCGATGACGCCGCCGCGGATGATCTCGGCGGCGAACGCGGCCTGGTGCAGCCCGAGGCCGAGCACGGCGGCTCCGAGCGCGCTGAGCACGCCCATCGTGTCGACCTCGCCGAAGGTCGGGCCGAACGGGATGCCGAGGCCGAACCGCTTGTAGAGGTAGGAGAGGTTGAACCAGAAGACCAGCTGGACGATCAGCGGGATCGAGCGGAACGCCCACACGTACGCCCACGCGATGCTCCGCAGGATCCGGCTGGGCGACAGCCGCATCGCGGCCACGACGGCGCCCAGCAGGAAGCCCAGGACGGTGCCGTAGGCGGTGAGTTCGAGGGTGCGCCCGACCGCGCGGACGATCACGTCGGCGGTGAAGTAGAGCCGGAAGGTGCCCCAGTCCCAGCCCGGGTTGGTGGCCAGGCCGTGGACGAACTGGGCGAGGACGACGACGGCGGCGAGCCCGGTGGCGAGCCGCCAGGGGTGGCGGGCCGGGACGGTCCGCAGCCCGGCCAGGTCGTCGAGGTCGACCCGCCCGGGGCCGCGCGCGGAACCGGCGGGTCCGCGGACGGCGGTGGTGTCGGTGACGGTCATGCGGGGACTCCTCCAACGGGCCCGGGGATCAGGGGTGTTCGGGCGGGCTGATCAGGGACTCCGGGATCGCCGAGTCGGTGACGCCCCACTTGCGCAGGATCCGCTCGTACGTCCCCTCCTTGATCAGGGTGTTGACGGCCGCCCGGAACGCCGGGGTCAGCCGGGAGCCCTTCTTGAACGCGAAGCCGACGTCCAGCCGGTGGAACTCGCCGAGGAAGCGCGTCCCCGAGGCCTCCTGCGCGGCCTGGTGGCGCAGGCCGTTGATGGTGGACATCACGATGTCGACGCGGCCCTGCTGGAGGCCGGTGAGCACGGCGCCGCTGTCGCTGAACGCCTTGACCTCGTACGGCTTCTTCCCGGCGTCGGCGCACACGTTCTTCTTCGCGTTCAGCGTGGTCTCGAAGGTGGTGCCGGCGCCGGTGCCGATGGTCAGCCCGCACAGCTGGACGAGGTCGGTGACCGGCTTGCGGTCGGTATCGTCCTTGCGCACCGCGAAGCCCTGGCCGTCGTCGATGTAGGTGACGAAGTCGATGGTCTTCAGCCGGGCCGTGGTGACGCCGAAGTTGCCGGTGCCGACGTCGTACTTGCCGCTGTCGAGGGCGGGCAGGATCGTCTCGAAGGCGGCCTCCTCGCGCTGCACGGTGAGGCCGAGCACCTTGGCGACCGCGTCGGTGATGTCGATGTCGATCCCGGCCGGCTTCTTGGTGGCCTGGTCGGCGTAGAACGCGCTCGGCGGGTACCCGAAGGACGTGCCGAACGTGACCGTGCCGGCGGCACGGACCTCCTCGGGCAGCAACGCGGCCGCCGCGTCGGACTCGGCGATCCCGGAGACGACGTCCTGACCGGCCGCGGCGGCCGGTCCGCTCGCGCCCGGCGCACCCGGGATCTTCGGGTCCGCGCCGCACGCGGCCACCGCCAGGACCGGCAGCAGGGCGGCCGTGGCCGCGAACAGGCGACGGACGGGGGTGGTTCTCACGCGAGGCCTTTCGTGGGGTGGTGCGCTAGTGGAAGAGGTGCTTCTCGAACGGGAGCGGGCCGACCGCGACCGGATCGGCGCTGACGTCGAACAGCGGCGTGTAGCCGGCCGCCAGGTAGAGGCCCCTGGCCTCGGGCTGGAGCGGGCCGGTGGTGAGGAAGACCCGGCGGTACCCGGCGGCGAGCGCGGCGCGTTCCAGCTCGGCCAGCACCCGGCGGGCCAGGCCGCGGCGGCGGTGGGCCGAGGCCGTCCACATCCGCTTGAGCTCGGCGGTGTGCCGGTCGTAGCGCTTGTACGCGCCGCCGGCCACCGGCTCGCCGTCCTCCAGCAGGAGGAGCAGCAGGCCGTGCGGCTCGGCGAACGCGTCCGCCGGGTAGCGGGTCATCTCCACCTGCCCCGAGGGGCCGTAGCGCCTGGTGTACTCGTGCGTCAGCTCGCGCAGCAGCGGTTCGACCAGGGGGTCGTCGATCGTGACCCGCCGGATCTCCGCGATGCGGGCGGACTCCGTCACGCCTGCACCGCGATGAGCTGCTGCCGGTCCCGCTCGGCCTCCTCGGCCCGCGCCGCCTTCTCGGCGTCCCGCTTGGCGACCTCCTCGCGGACCAGCGGGATGACGTAGCGGCCGAAGTCGATCGCGTCGTCCAGCAGGTCGTAGCCGCGCGCGGAGAGGATGTCGACGCCGAGGTCGTAGTAGTCGAGCAGCGCCTGGGCGACCGTCTCCGGGGTGCCGACCAGCGCGTTGGAATTGCCCGCCCCGCCGGTGGCCGCCGCGGTCGGGGTCCACAGCGCGCGGTCGTAGCGCTCGCCGGCCTCGGCGATCTCGATGAGGCGCTGGGAGCCGGTGTTCTCCGGCGCGTCGGCGCCGAGCGGGCGGCCGCGGCGCAGCGGCTCGCCGCCGGCCCGGCGGGCCCTGATCGCGTCCACCGTCCGGTGCGCCTTCTCCCAGGCCAGTTCCTCGGTCGGCGCGACGATCGGCCGGAAGGCCACCTGGATCCGCGGCACGTCGGTGCGCCCGGCGGCGCGGGCCGCCTCCTTCACCCGCTCGATCTGCTCGGCGGTGCGGGCCAGCGGCTCGCCCCACAGGCAGTAGACGTCCGCCTCGGCGCCGCCGGCCGCGTAGGCGGCGTCCGAGGAACCGCCGAAGGAGACGCCGGGGCGCGGCTGCTGGACGGGGAAGACGTCCGAGACGAAGTCGTTGAAGCGGTAGTGCTCGCCCTCGTGGTCGAAGGGTTCGCGGCTGGTCCAGGCCTTCTTGACGATGCCGATGTACTCGCGGGTCCGGGCGTAGCGCTCGTCCTTGCCGAGGAAGTCGCCCTCGCGCTGCTGCTCGTGGTCGTTGCCGCCGGTGATGAAGTGGACGGTGAGACGGCCGCCGCTGATCTGGTCGAGCGTCGCGAAGGTCTTGGCGGCGAAGGTCGGGTAGGAGACGTTCGGCCGGTGGGCGAGGAGGATCTGCAGCTTGTCGAGCTTCGAGGCGAGGAACGCGGCTGCCGCGGCCGGCTCGGGCGAACCGGCCCCGTAGGCGAACAGGACACGGTCCCAGCCGTGGTCCTCGTGGGCGCGGGCCAGCCGCAGCGTGTAGTCGCGGTCGAAGGCGGCGGTGGTGCGGGCGGTGGTCTCCGAACCGTCGCCGGTGGCGGCGATGCCGAGGAACTCGACGGGCATGGCGGAACCTTTCGCGTGGGCGGGTCGGCGGCCCGCGGACGGGCGTGCCGGAGGCGGCCGCGGCGGGGCGGCCGTGAACACGGGTACGTGAGGTGAGGGAACTGCCGGAGCGCAGTGGATGGGGCCGGAAGGCGGCGGCGCACGGCTGTCGGGAGGGCCGTCGGATCAAGGGAGGACGGCGGTCCGCTGCCGGTTCAGGCCGGACACGCCGCCGACCACACCCGACCGAAGTCGATGTGGTCGCGGGTGACCAGGAACTGCTCGGCGTACATGGGCTCAAGTTGACCAGCGGCCCGAGCCGTACGTCAACCACCCATCATTGCAGCGCTGTTGCAATCTCCTGACGTCTTCCCGCGGGCCCCGGTCGCCCTTGACAGCCCGCGCGCGCAGCGGCCTACGATCACGGCGGAGCGCAGTGCGCAGCGCCGGCCGTGTTGAGGGACGCGGGCCGGCGCGAAGGCCGTACGTGACCACACCCGTACCTCCCGCCAGGAGCCTCCGCCATGGCCACTCCGCCGGACGTCCTCCCCTCCCCCGCACCGCCCGCCCGCCCCGCACCGGACCCCGGCCCCGCCGAGGCCCGCGTCGTCGCCCGCCGGAGCCCCGGCCAGTGGCTCGCCGCCGCGGTCGCCCTGCTGTTGTTCGTCATGGCGGTCGCCTCGATCGTCCGCAACGACGCCTTCCAGTGGGGCGTCGTCGCCGAGTGGTTCACCGCGCGGTCCGTCCTCGACGGCCTCGGCCTGACCCTCTGGCTCACCGCCGCGACGCTCGGTCTCGGCTTCGTCTTCGGCACCGTGCTCGCCACCATGCGGCTGTCCGCCAACCCGGTGCTGCGCACGCTGAGTTGGGGCTACATCTGGCTGTTCCGCTCCACCCCGCCACTGGTCCAGCTGCTGTTCTTCTTCAACATCGGCGCGCTCTACCCGACCCTCGGCCTCGGCATCCCGTTCGGCCCGGAGTTCGTCACCGTGAAGACCGTCAACCTGATCGGCCCCACGCTCACCGCCGTCATCGGCCTGACCCTGCTGGAGACCGCGTACGCGGCCGAGGTCATCCGCGGCGGCATCCTGTCCGTCGACCGAGGGCAGCTGGAGGCCGCCGCCGCGCTCGGCCTCGGCCGGTGGCGGGTGCTGCGCCGGATCGTCGTGCCGCAGGCGATGCGGGCGATCGTGCCGACCGCGGGGAACATGCTGATCGGCGCGCTCAAGGGCACCAGCATCGTCAGCGTGCTGGCCGTCTCCGACCTGTTGTACTCGGTCCAGTTGGTCTACCTGCAGTCGTACCAGGTCATCCCGATGCTGATGGTCGCCACCATCTGGTACCTGGTGATCACCAGCGTCCTGTCCGTCGGCCAGTACTACGTCGAACGGCACTACGCCAGGGGCGCCACCCGGGACGGGCTGCCGCCCACCCCGCTCCAGCGCGCCCGGGCGGCCTTCGGCCGGCTGCGCGGGGCGGTGGGCGCGTGAACGTCCTCGTCATCGTCGGCGCCGGCCCGCGCGGCACCGGGCTGCTGGAGCGCATCGCCGCCAACGCGCCCGAACTCCTGCCCGCCGACCGGCCGTTGCACATCCACCTGGTCGACCCGTACCCGCCCGGCGCGGGCCGGATCTGGCGGCACGACCAGTCCCCGCTGCTGCGGATGAACTCGATGGCCGAGGACGTCACGATGTTCACCGACGAGCACTCCACCATCGAGGGCCCGGTCCGCCCCGGCCCCTCGCTCGCCGAATGGGCCCGCCGTCAAAGGCACTTCGCGCCCTACCGGGAGGTCGCGGACCGGGCCGTCCGGGAGGAACTGCGCACCCTCGCCCCCACCGACTTCCCCACCCGCCGGGCCCAGAGCGCCTACCTGGACTGGGTGTTCCGCCGCGCCGTCGCCGACCTGCCGCCGCACGTCACCGTCACCGTCCACCGGGACACCGTCCGGCGGATCGACGGCCCCGCCGACGGCCCGCAGACCGTCCACCTCGGCGACCGCACGCTCACCGCCGACCACGTCGCCCTCACCCTCGGCCACCTCGACTCCGCCCCGCACCCCCGCCACGACGCCGACGCCGACTTCGCCGCCCGGCACCGCCGCTTCCACCTCCGGCCCGCCTACACCGCCGACACCGACCTCTCCGGCCTCGCCCCCGGCGAGCACACCGTGCTGCGCGGCTTCGGACTGGCCGCGGTCGACCTCCTCGCACTGCTCACCGAGGGCCGCGGCGGCCGCTTCGAGCCGACCCCCGACGGACTGCGCTACCACCCGTCCGGCCGCGAGCCGGTGCTCCACCTCGGCTCCCGGCGCGGCGTCCCGTACCACTCCAAGACCGGCTACCGCCTCCAGGGGCCGCCCGCCCCGCTCCCCCGGTACTTCGACGCGGCCACCGTCGACGCCGTCCTCGCCACCGGCGGACCACTCGAGCTGCGGCGCGACATATGGCCCTTGATGGCCAAGGAGGTCGGCTTCGGGTACTACCACGAGCTGTTCCACGCACACCCCGAACGCACCGCCCTACCCTGGTCCCGCTTCCTCGCCCGCTACGACCGGCACGGCTGGTACACCCCCGGACTCGCCGCCCTCGTCGCCG
Source organism: Streptomyces sp. SP17BM10 (assembly GCF_036322405.1). Taxonomy (NCBI): domain Bacteria; kingdom Bacillati; phylum Actinomycetota; class Actinomycetes; order Kitasatosporales; family Streptomycetaceae; genus Streptomyces; species Streptomyces sp. SP17BM10. The sequence goes on from NZ_JAQYXB010000577.1 coordinate 198,033, forward strand.
AAGCCGTCCCCGACCCGGCCGACCGGCTCGACTTCGAACGGCTCGACCGCCCGCTGGCCGGCCTCGAACTCGGCTCGGCGGACGAACTCCAGGCCCACCTGCGCGCATACGTCACCGCCGACGCCGACCGCCGCGCCGACCCGGCCCACAGCGCTGACCTCGGCGCCTTCCTCGCGCTGCTCTCACTGTTCGGCCAGTTCCCCCGGGTGATCGGCTCCGGCCTGCTGACCCCCCGGTCGATCGCGGAGGAGGTCGACGGCTGGTTCTTCGGCTACTTCAACCACCTCGCGTCCGGCCCGCCCGGCTTCCGGCTGCGCCAGTTGCTCGCGCTCTCCGAAGCCGGCGTGGTCCGCTTCCTCGGCGCGGGCATCCGGGTGGACCGAAACGAGGCCGACGGCACCTGGCGCGCATCCGGAACCACCGTGCCCGGCCACACCGTCACCGCGACGGCTCTCATCGAGGCCTACCTCCCGAAGCACACCGTGGGCCGCACCGCGGACCCCGTCCTGCACGACCTGCACCACACCGGCCGGGTCGTCGAGGAGGTCCTGGCCGACGAGGAGTACACCCACCGCTCCGGCCTGATCGCGATCTCCCCGCACGACAGCCGCCTCATCGACCCCACCCTCGACGGCACCCCCCACCCCCGCCGCACCGCCATGGGCCCCCACACCACCCTCCGAGCCGCCGCCGCCTTCGCCCGCCCCCACACCAACTCCCTGGGCTTCCGCCAAAACGACGCCACCGCCCGCACCCTCCTGCAAACGATGGCCACCCACCCGACCCCCGAAATGGCCATCTGAATCCCCCCGGACGCCCCTCTCCCCACCCACCCCCTCCGCCACCCCCGGAGAACCCACCCACCCGAAAGCCAACCCCCACACACAAGCCCCGCGCAGCGGCCCCCTCCCACCCCCTTCCCCCAGGTGAAAGGATGGTCCCGGCCCCCCGCGACGATGCGACGGCCATAGAGCAGAGCCGAGGAGCGCAGTCATGCCGAAGCAGGCCCCGCAGAGCGACCCCCTGCAGGACGCCCCCGAGGTGTCCGCGCCGCAGCACGCCGCCGCCGGCCTGCCCGCCGTCGGCCACAGCCTCCGCATGGCCACCGAGCAGATGGGCGCCCGCCGCACCCTCGCCACGCTCCTCAAGGTGAACCAGCCGAACGGTTTCGACTGCCCCGGCTGCGCCTGGCCGGAGCCGGACAAGACGCACACCGCCGAGTTCTGCGAGAACGGCGCCAAGGCCGTCGCCGAGGAGGCGACCGAGCGCCGGATCCGGGCCGAGTTCTTCGCCGCGCACCCGGTCGCCGACCTGGCCGAGCGCTCCGGCTACTGGCTCGGGCAGCAGGGCCGCCTCACCCAGCCGATGCTGCTGGAGGAGGGCGCGACGCACTACACCCCGGTCTCCTGGGACGACGCCTTCGCGCTGATCGCGGAGGAGCTGCGGGCCCTGGAGTCTCCGGACGGCGCCGCGTTCTACACCTCGGGCCGCACCAGCAACGAGGCCGCCTTCGCCTACCAGCTGTTCGCCCGCCGCCTGGGCACCAACAACCTGCCGGACTGCTCCAACATGTGCCACGAGTCCTCGGGCTCCGCGCTCACCGAGACGCTCGGCGTCGGCAAGGGCAGCGTCAGCCTGAAGGACCTCTACGAGGCCGACCTGATCATCGTGGCCGGCCAGAACCCGGGCACCAACCACCCCCGGATGCTCTCCGCCCTGGAGCGCGCCAAGCGGGCCGGCGCGAAGGTCGTCAGCGTCAACCCGCTGCCGGAGGCGGGTCTGGAGCGCTTCAAGAACCCGCAGAACGCCCGCGGCCTGGTCGGCCACGGCACCAAGCTGACCGACCTCTTCCTGCAGATCCGCCTCGGCGGCGACCTCGCGCTGTTCCGCGCGCTCAACAAGATCGTCCTGGAGCGCGACGGCGTCGACCACGACTTCGTCGCCGAACACTGCCACGGCTTCGAAGAGTTCGAGAGCCAGGCCCGCAGGACCGAGCGCGCAGACGTCCTCGCCGCGACCGGCCTCCCCTGGGAGCAGATCGAGGAGCTGGCCGGCCTGGTGCTGGCCTCCGAGAAGATCATCGTCTGCTGGGCGATGGGCCTCACGCAGCACAAGCACGCCGTCCCGACCATCCGCGAGGTGGTCAACTTCCTCCTGCTGCGCGGTAACGTCGGCCGCCCGGGCGCGGGCGTCTGCCCGGTGCGCGGGCACAGCAACGTGCAGGGCGACCGGACGATGGGCATCTTCGAGCGCCCGAGCACGGCGTTCCTGGACGCGCTCGGCAAGGAGTTCGGCTTCGAGCCGCCGCGCGAGCACGGTCTCGACTCGGTGGACACGATCCGCGCGATGCGGGACGGCAAGGTCGGGGTCTTCTTCGCGATGGGCGGCAACTTCGTCGCGGCGACGCCGGACACCGAGGTCACCGAGGCCGCGATGCGGCGCTGCAAGCTGACGGTGCACGTCTCGACCAAGCTCAACCGCTCGCACGTGATCACCGGCGCCCGCGCGCTGATCCTGCCGACGCTGGGCCGCACCGACCGGGACGTCACCGCGCACGGCGCCCAGTTCGTCAGCGTCGAGGACTCGATGGGCCAGGTGCACGCCTCGCGCGGCGGTCTGCGTCCGCCGGCGCCGGGCCTGCTGTCCGAGACGGCCATCGTCTGCCGCCTCGCCCGGACCGTCCTCGGCCCGGAGGACACCGTGCCGTGGGAGGACTTCGCCGACGACTACGACACGCTGCGGGCCCGGATCGCCCGGGTCGTGCCCGGCTTCGAGGACTACAACGAGAAGGTGCGCCGCCCCGGCGGCTTCACCCTGCCGCACGGCCCGCGCGACTCCCGGACCTTCCCGACGGCCACCGGCAAGGCGAACTTCACCGTCAACCCGCTGACCGCCCCGGAGGTCCCGCCGGGCCGCCTGCTGTTGCAGACGCTGCGCTCGCACGACCAGTACAACACCACGATCTACGGCCTCGACGACCGCTACCGCGGCATCAAGGGCGGCCGCCGGGTGGTCCTGGTGAACCCGGCCGACGCCGCCGAACTCGGCCTGAGCGAGGGCGCGTTCGTCGACCTGGTGGGCGAGTGGAAGGACGGCGTCGAGCGGCGTGCCCCGCACTTCAAGGTGGTCCACTACCCGGTGGCCCGCGGCGGGGCGGCGGCCTACTACCCCGAGACGAACGTGCTGGTCCCGCTGGACTCGACGGCCGACATCAGCAACACCCCGACGTCGAAGGCGGTCGTGATCCGCTTCGAGTCGGACAGCACCGCGGGCTGACCGAACACCAGTGAGGCCGCCTCGAGGGGCGGCCTCACTGGTGTTCACGGGCTCAGTGCAGCAGCCCACCAAGGAGCGGCAGCGTCGCAGTGGCACTCCCGGGCGCCGAAGCGGTGGGCGTACCCGTACCGGACGGCGTGGGAGTACCCGTCCCTGACGCCGTAGGCGTCCCCGTGCCCGACGGCGTAGGCGTCCCCGTGCCCGTACCCGACGGCGTCCCCGACGGCGTCCCCGACGGCGTAGGCGTCCCCGTCCCCGAAGGAGTGCCAGTACCCGAAGGAGTGCCAGTACCCGACGGCGTCCCCGGACTGCTGGGCGTACCGGGCGTGGTCGACGGAGTGCCGGGCGTGGTCGACGGCGTCCCCGGGTTCGGCGCGGGCGTACCCGGGGCCGGGGTGGTCACCGGCGGCCGCTGCTCGGCCGGGGTCGGGGCGATCGGGGTGACGGTGTCCCAGCCGGCCGGGAGGGCGGGGACCTTCCAGGCGCCGCCTGCGTCGTCCGCCGCGCCGGACGGGTCGGGGCGGACGGCCCCGAGGATCGGCATCGAGCCGATCGGCGAGACCTTGATCACCGCGCCCGGCCGCGGCGCCTGGACGATCAGCCCGCCGCCGATGTACATCGCGACATGCGTGGCGCCCTGGAAGTACACGATGAGGTCGCCGGGCCGGATCTGGTTCAGCGCGACGTGCGGAAGCTCGGCCCACTGCTCCTGGCTGGTGCGCGGGATCGGCTTGCCGGCGTGCAGCCACGCCTGCGAGGTGAGGCCGGAGCAGTCGTAGGAGTCCGGGCCGACGCCGCCCCACAGGTAGGGCTTGTTGAGCTGGGCCAGCGCGAAGGCGACCGCCGCGCGCCCGGCCAGCGAGGGCGTGCGCTCGCCCTGACCGAGGGCGCCGGAGGCGAGGAAGGCGAGCTGGGCCTCGTCCGCCTTGGCCTTCTCCAGCTCCTCCAGTTCGGTGCGCTGGGCGCCGGTGAGCGAGGAGACCAGTTGCTCGACGGCGGCGAGGTCGGTGGCGACCTTGGCCTTCGCGGCCTCCTGCTGGGCGACGAGCGCCTGGGAGGTCTTGAGGGCGTCCGCGGTCTGCTGGGTCAGCCCGGCGAGTTCGTTGCGGTCGGCCTTGAGCCGGTCGAGGAACTCGGACTGCGAGCGGCTGGCGGTGGCGAGCAGCTCGGCGATGGTGACGGCCTCGTACGGGTCCTTGGAGAGCAGCAGTTCGGCGTAGGCGGAGGTGGCGCCGTTGCGGTACTGGGCGGCGGCGAGCTGCGCGGCGATGTCGGTGCCGGCGTCGACCTGCTTCTGCTGGCGTTCGAGGCGGTTCTGCAGGTCGGCGAGGGCGGTCTGCTGCTCGGTGACCTTGGCGACCGCGCCGTTGTACTGCTCGGTGGCGGCCTCGGCGCCCTGGTAGAGCGCGTGCAGCTGGTCGAGCAGCGGTCCGAGGGTGGCCTTGGCGGCGGCGAGCGGGTCGTCGCCGGGGCTCGCCGCGGGCGCCGTCACGCCGGGCGTGCCCGGGTCTGGTGCGGCGTACGCGGCCCCGGTGGCGAACGGGAGCGCCAGCGCGGCGGCGGCCAGCACGGCTCCGCAGCGCAGGGCGGCCCGCACCCAGGGGCGCACGCCCGTCGTCTCGCCGCGCCGTGATTCCCCGCCCATGGGTGTTCCTCCCCGCCCTGCCCGTCCCCCGGGTTCCCCGGATCCCGGCGATCCTCCCACGGGTTACCCGTCGGAAACAGGGCGCGCCAGGACCAGGAGGTGAATTCTCCGTTCACGGCGCCGTCCGGCTGTGAGACGGGTCTCAGCAAAACGGCGCGAACCGGGGCGTTCTTCGCTAAGGTCCAGCTCAGCGCGACCGACGTCACCCTTCCGAAAGTTTCCGGCCACTGCCAGGACACCATCGGAACCACGATTCCCGGCTCAGTTCACCTTCCGTTCACCGAACCTGCCTACGGTCACGATCGACACCAACGTCCGTGCGACAACTACGACGATTGTTTGGGTATGGAACACATCTCGTTCCTGGTGGCCGTTGTGATCATCACGGCGCTCGCCTTCGACTTCACCAACGGGTTCCACGACACCGCGAACGCGTCCGCCACCGCGATCGCGACGGGAGCCCTCCGGCCGAAGGTCGCGGTCACCATCGCGGCCCTCCTCAACTTCGCGGGCGCGTTCCTGTCCGTGAAGGTCGCCACCACCATCTCCGGCGGCATCGTCAACGAGAAGACCGGCATCCACCCCGAGATCATCTTCGCCGCCCTGGTCGGCGCGATCCTGTGGAACCTGCTGACCTGGCTGCGCGGCCTGCCGTCCAGTTCCTCGCACGCCCTGTACGGCGGCCTGATCGGCGCCACGATCGTGGGCGTCGGCATGAACGGCGTCAACTTCGACACCGTGGTCACCAAGATCCTGATCCCGGCGGTCGCCTCCCCGTTCGTCGCGGGCCTGGCCTCCTTCGGCGCCACCAAGCTGGCGTACCTGATCACCCGCCGCGGCAAGGAGGCCACGACGGACAAGGGCTTCCGGACCGGCCAGATCTTCTCGTCCTCGCTGATCTCGCTCGCGCACGGCACCAACGACGCCCAGAAGACGATGGGCATCATCACCCTGACCCTGGTCTCCGTCGGCGCCCTGCCGAAGGGCGCGCTGCCCCCCACCTGGGTGATCGTCTCGGCGGGCGCCGCGATCGCGCTCGGCACCTACATGGGCGGCTGGCGGATCATCCGCTCGATGGGCAAGGGCCTGGCGGACATCCAGCCGCGGCAGGGCTTCGCCTCCGAGTCGTCCGTCGCGACCGTCATCCTCACCTCGTCGCACATGGGCTTCGGCCTCTCCACCACCCAGGTCTGCACCGGCGGCATCATGGGCGCCGGTCTCGGCGGCCCGAAGCCGGAGCTGCGCTGGAGCATGGTCCGCCGCATGGTCTACACCTGGGGCCTGACCCTGCCGGCCGCCGGTCTGGTCGCCGGCGGCGCGGCCTTCGTGGTCCGCCAGGGCACCTGGGGCGTGGTGCTGGTCGGCGCCGCGCTGGTCGCCGGCGCGGGCAGCATGTGGCTGATCTCCCGCCGCCAGCCGGTCGGCGCGGACAACGTCAACGAGGTCGGCTCCGTCGAGGGCGTCACCGCCGTCGACGTCACCCCGGCCACCCCGGCGAACGCCGCCCCCACCACCGCCTCGACCACGGTCGCGGCCTGAGCGCCGACGACCGAGGAGCACACACCATGCACATCAAGTGGAACGCCCTGGCCCAGACCGCCGGCGTCAGCTTCGGCGTCACCGTCGCCGTGGTCACCGTCTTCGCGCTCGGCATCCTGGCGCTGTCCCGCCGCGAGGCCGCGCTGACCGCCCGCGAGGACGGCACCGCCCAGGCCGGCGGCGGCGGCCGGCTGGCGCTGGCCGGCGCGTACGCCTGCTTCGCCGTCTGCGCCGCGGCCGTCATCTACGGCCTGGTGCTGATCGCCGCACCGTAGTCCGCGCCCCAGCACCACAGCACCGCAGCACCGCAGCGCCACAGCACCACAGCACCAACGCGAACGGGCCGGAAAGTGGATCCCCACTTCCCGGCCCGTTCCCGTACCCGCCTGCCAGCGACGTCAGTTCTGCTGCGTGGTCCGCAGTGCCGTCTCCCGGATGAACAGCACCGTGACGAACGAGGCCAGCGCGAACGGCGCGGCCCACAGGAACACCGTGCCGACGCCGTGCCCGAAGGCGTCCGTCACCAGCGGCAGGACCGGTGCCGGCAGCTTGTGCAGGTCCGGGATGCCGCCGCCGGAGGCCGCGTGCCCGGCCGGGATGTGCGCGGCGGCGAGGTTCTCGGCGAGGTAGTGGCCGACCTTGTTGGTCATCAGCGCGCCGAGCGCGGAGACGCCCATCGCGCCGCCCATGGTGCGGAAGAACGTGACCACCGAACTGGCCGCGCCGAGTTCGTTGCGCGGCACCGTGTTCTGCACCGCGAGCACCAGGTTCTGCATGGTGAGGCCGAGCCCGATGCCGGTGATCGCCATGTAGACGGAGAGCAGCAGGTAGCTGGTGTCGGTCCGCATGGTCCCGAGCAGACCGAAGCCCACCGCGAGCATGGCCGTGCCGGCGACCAGGTAGGCCTTCCAGCGGCCGTACTTGGTGATCAGCCGGCCGGCGACGGTGGAGGCGAGCGCCAGGCCGAGGATCATCGGCAGGGTCATCAGGCCGGCCATGGTCGGGGACTTGGCGCGGGCCAGCTGGAAGTACTGGCTGAGGAAGGTGGTCGCGCCGTACATCCCGACGCCGACCAGGACGCTCGCGAGCGCGGCCAGCACGACGGTGCGGTGCTTGAACAGGTCCGGCGGGATGATCGGCTCGGCGGCGCGGCGCTCGACCACGACGGCGAGGGCGGCCAGCAGCAGGCCGCCGCCGACCATGGCCGCGGTCTGCCAGGACAGCCACGCGTACCGGTCGCCGGCCAGCGTGATCCAGACCATCAGCAGGCTGACGGCACCGGTGATGGTGAGCGCGCCCAGGTAGTCGATCTTCACCTTGCGCTTGACCACCGGCAGCTTCAGGGTGCGCTGCACCACCAGGATCGCGGCGATCGCGAACGGGATGCCGACGTAGAAGCACCAGCGCCAGCCGAGCCACGAGGTGTCGACGATGACGCCGCCGATCAGCGGACCGCCGATGGTGGCGAGGGCGAACACCGCTCCGAAGTAGCCGCTGTAGCGGCCGCGCTCGCGCGGCGACACCATCGCGGCCAGGCAGATCTGGCCGAGCGCGACGACACCGCCGGCGCCGATGCCCTGGAGGGCGCGGCAGGCGATGAGTTCGCCGGTGTTCTGGGAGAGGCCGGCCAGGGCGGAGGTGGCGATGTAGATCAGCAGGGCGATCTGCAGCAGCACCTTCTTGCTGGCGAGGTCGGAGAGCTTGCCCCAGATCGGGGTGGAGGCGGTGAGGGTGAGCAGCGCGGCGGTGATCACCCAGGTGTAGGCGGACTGGCCGCCGTGGAGGTCGGTGAGGATGTGCGGAAGGGCGTTGGAGACGACGGTCGACGAGAGCACGGCCACGAAGAGGCCGAGCAGCAGGCCGGACAGCGCCTCCATCACCTGTCGGTGGGTCATGGGTCGGTCGTCGACGGCGGCGGCTGCGCCGGTCGCGGCCTCGGTGGTCACGGTCATCCGGGTCCTTAAAATTCGTTGCCTTAAGCAACCATACGACCGATGGTTGACTTAGGCAACTTTCTTCAAGGCGCAGTAAAGCCCGGCTCCGGCCCCGCGACGACCCTCCGGCGCCCTCGCGGCCGCCCGCCTGCGGTCACTCCCCCGCGGGCTCGCCGAACACGTCGTTGAAGCGGTGCAGCAGTTCGGCGAAGCGGGCCACGTCCCCCTGGGACCAGCCACCCATGACCTCGCGCACCCGCCGCATCCGGACGCCCCTGGCCGCGAGGTAGCGCCGCCGGCCGTCCTCGGTCAGCGAGACGAACGAGGCCCGCCGGTCCAGCGGGTCCGCCACCCGGGCGACCAGGCCCAGCTCCTCCAGGGCCCGGATCTGCCGGCTCACGGTGGCCTTGCCGACGGCGAAGTGCACGCCGACGTCGGTCACCCGCACCGGCCCGGCCTGCTCGATGTAGCCGAGCATGCTGTAGGCCATGCCCTCCAGCTCGGGGTGCACCCGGCGGGACAGCTCGGCGACCCGCGCCCGGCCGCGCCGGAACATCAGCGCGACCTCGCGATCGACCGCCAGCAGCGCGTCCTCGTCCAGTGTTCGCCCGCCCGGCACCCGCTCGCCGCTCTCCGCACTCACCGCGCCAGTATCCCGCAGCGGCCGTGGCCGGAACGCGGCGCGCGAGGTGCGACAAGCCAACTACTTCATGGTATGAAGTATCGGTTCTCGTAGCATCCGTTTTCGCTCGAAACGTGGGTTTCCCCCCGAAACCGCAGGTTTCCCCCGATACCAAGGAGATGTGGATGGCCACCCCGGGGCAGGGTTTCGTCGCCGAACTGAAGGGAGCGATCACCCCGCGCGCAGCGCTGATGGTGATCGCCGTGCTGCTGCTCCAACTCGGCTTCATCACGTCGTACGTCGGGGCGCTGCACAAGCCGGCCCCGCACAACCTGTCGATCGCGGTGGTCGCCCCGCCGCAGGTCGCGCCCAAGCTGGTCGGCGCGCTGGAGTCGGTGCCGAACGACGCCGTGAAGCCGGTCACGGCGCCGGACGCCGAGACCGCGACCCAGCAGATCAAGGACCAGAAGGTCTACGCCGCGCTGATCTTCGACCCGGCCGGCACCGAGGACACCCTGCTGACCGGCGGCGCCCGCGGCACCTCGGCCGCCAAGGCGGCCGAGAGCATCACGACCGCGCTGGAGAAGTCCCAGGGCCGCACCGTCAAGGTCGAGGACGTCGTCCCGCTGGCCAAGGGCGACACCAACGGCCTCTCCGCCTTCTACCTGGTCATCGGCTGGTGCGTCGGCGGCTACCTGGTCGCCTCGATCCTCGGCATCAGCGCGGGCTCCAAGCCGGCCAACGTCCACCGCCTGCTGATCCGGCTCGGCGCGCTGGCGCTGTACTCGATCGCGGCCGGCGTCCTCGGCACCCTGATCGCCGGTCCGATCCTGGACGCGCTGCCCGGCTCGATCCTGAGCCTGTCGGCGGTGGGCGCCCTGGTGGTGTTCACGGTGGGCGCGTTCACCATGGCGCTGCAGTGCCTGTTCGGCATCGTCGGCATCGGCATCGCGGTGCTGATCTTCGTCGTGCTCGGCAACCCGAGCGCGGGCGGGGTCTACCCGGCACCGATGATGCCGCCGTTCTGGCGCGCGATCGGCTCGTGGATCCCGAACGGCGCCGGTACGGCCGCGACCAAGTCGATCGCCTACTTCGGCACGACGAACATGGCGATGCCGCTCCTGGTGCTCGTCGTGTGGGCGGTCCTCGGCGTGGCGGCCGCCCTGCTGGCCGTCGTGCGCGGCCCGCGCTCGGGCGACCGGGAACTGGTCCAGGAGGCCTGAGCCCCCGCACCGCGCCTGCCGCACCACCGCACCACCGGCACCACCGCAGAAACGTTCCCCCGGCCCCAGTGGCCGGGGGCACGGCCGTCTCAGCCGCCCGCGAGCCGGCCCGGGTCCGCCACGACGGCGCGCACCACCCCGACGGCGGCGCCCAGCAGCGGCCCGCGCCGCCCGAGCCGGGAGACCGTCAGCCGGTCCTCCGACCAGGGGCGGACGGTCACCCGGGCGCCCATCTCGGCCCGCATCGAGGGCAGCAGCCAGGGCGCCAGCTGGGCGTAGCCGCCGCCGAGCACCACCTCGGCCGGGTCCAGCAGGTTGACCGCGCCGGACGCCGCGATGCCCAGCGCCGCCCCGGCCCCCGCCAGCGCCTCGCGCACCTCCTCGTCCCCGGCCTCGGCGCGCTCGGCGAGCAGGGCCACCCAGTCGCCGCGGACGCCCTCCAGCCCGGCCGCGCGCAGCACCGCCGCCTCCCCCGCGTACTGCTCCAGGCAGCCGTGCGCGCCGCACGCGCAGCGCGGCCCGTCCGGGCGGACCGGCACGTGGCCGAGCTCGCCCGCGTAACCGTGCGCGCCGCGCAGCAGCCGGCCCCCGATCACGATCGCCGCGCCGACGCCAGCCTCGGCGGAGACGTGCAGGAAGTGGTCCGGGCCGCCGCCCAGCCAGAGTTCGGCGAGCCCGCCGAGGTTGGCCTCGTTGTCCGCGTCGATCGCGAGCTCCGCCAGGTCCTCCGAACCGGCCGCGCGCAGGGCCAGGCGCAGTTCGGCGGCGAGCGGCACCTCCCGCCAGCCGAGATTGGCGGCCCGCTGGAGCACCCCGCCGGCGCTGCCGACCAGGCCGGGCACGGCGAGCGAGAGCGCGGCCGGGCGCAGGCCCGCGTCGGCGACGGCCCGGCGCAGCAGTTCGGCGAGGTCGGCCATGACGGCGGCGGGCGTGCGGCCCCGGTTGCGGATCTCCTGGCGGCGCCAGGAGACGACCCCGCCGCGCAGGTCGACGACGCAGGCGCCGAGGTGCTCGACGCCGATCTCGGCGCCGAGGCCGCCGGGCCCGTGCGGGTTGAGGCCGAGCGCGGTGCCGGGGCGGCCGACCTTGCCGCTCGGCGCGGCCGGGCCCTCCTCGACGACCAGGCCGCCGGCGATCAGCTCCTCGGCGAGCGAGGAGACCGCCGCCCGGGTGAGGCCGGTCTCCGCGGCGACCTCGGCGCGGGAGCGCGGGGCCCGCGCGATCACGCCGAGCACCAGCGCCAGGTTGGCCCGACGCATGCCCTGCTGGCTGGCGGGTCCGCTCCGGACGCCGTCCGGTTCACGCATGCGCCCACCCCGCTCCCTGGCGGTCACCCGGCCTCACGGCGCCCCGGGCACCTCCCGGGACGTCTCGTGTGCAGCGTAACCGGGTTCGAGGGGCGGCTGCGTCCCGGTGACGACGGGCTCGGCGAGGCGGGTGAACACCCAGCGCTGCATCGCCCAGAAGCGGAAGAGCATCGCCACGAAGGTGCCGACGACCATGCCGCTGAGGAAGTCCGCGACCTCCTGGGTGAAGGCGCCGACGTACGGCTCGCGCAGGTCCAGGACGTACCGCGAGAGCGCCAGCGGCACGTCGTTGACGGCGATCGCCACCGCGCTGACCAGGAAGAACAGCACCGCCTCGCGCCGCTGCCCCTGGGCCCGGAAGGCCCAGCGGCGGTTCAGCACGTAGGAGACGGCGGTGGCGATGACGGTCGCGATGGTCAGGGCGACCACCGGCTTGTGCTCCAGGACGGTGAACTTCAGCTCGAAGTTGATCACCGTGGTGAGCGCGAAGCAGCTGCCGCCGACCAGCAGGAACTTCACCAGCCTGCGGTGGCGCAGCAGGAACGGGCGCAGCCGCGCCGGCACCCGGGCCAGGGCGCGCTGAGTGGGGGACGGCATCTTCGCAGTCTCGCACGCGGCTGCGCCGTCCCCTCGTCAAAACGGCCGGGGTCGGAGCAGCGCTGCTGCTCCGACCCCGGCCGTGAACCCGCGTCAGGCTGCGGCGACGAGGACCTCGGCCGGCTCCAGGGCCAGCTTGAGCACCTCACGGACGTCCGCCACGGGGTGCACGGTCAGCCGCTCCAGCACCTCGGCCGGGACGTCGTCCAGGTCGGCCTCGTTGCGCTTGGGGATGATCACCGTGGTGACCCCGGCCCGGTCGGCGGCGAGCAGCTTCTGCTTCACCCCGCCGATCGGCAGCACCCGCCCGGTCAGCGACACCTCGCCCGTCATCGCCACGTCCGGGCGCACCTTGCGGCCGGAGAGCAGCGAGGCGAGCGCGGTGGTCATGGTGATGCCGGCGCTCGGCCCGTCCTTGGGGACGGCCCCGGCCGGGACGTGCAGGTGCACGCCGCGGTCGCGCAGCGAGGTGACGGGCAGCTCCAGCTCGGCACCGCGCGAGCGCAGGAAGGAGAGCGCGATGTGCGCGGACTCCTTCATGACGTCGCCCAGCTGCCCGGTCAGGGTCACCCCGGTGCCGCCCGTCTCGGCGTCGGCGAGCGAGGCCTCGATGTAGAGGACGTCGCCGCCGGCGCCCGTCACCGCGAGGCCGGTGGCCACGCCGGGGACGGCGGTGCGCCGCTCGGCCGGCTCCTGGGCGGCCTCCGGCACGTGGTGCGGGCGGCCGATCAGGGCGCGCAGGTCCTCCGCGCCGATCACGGCGGGCAGCTCGCGCTGGCCGAGCTCGGTCTGCGCGGCGATCTTGCGCAGGACCCGGGCGATCGAGCGCTCCAGGTTCCGCACGCCGGCCTCGCGGGTGTACTCCCCGGCGAGCCTGCGCAGCGCCGACTCCTCGACGCTCACCTGCTCGCCGCCGAGCCCGGCCCGCTCCAGCTGGCGCGGGAGCAGGTGGTCGCGGGCGATGACGACCTTCTCGTCCTCGGTGTAGCCGTCGAGCCGGACGAGCTCCATCCGGTCGAGCAACGGCTCGGGGATCGCTTCCAGCACGTTGGCGGTGGCGAGGAAGACGACGTCGGAGAGGTCGAGCTCGACCTCGAGGTAGTGGTCGCGGAACGTGTGGTTCTGCGCCGGGTCCAGCACCTCCAGCAGGGCGGCGGCCGGGTCGCCCCGGTAGTCGGAGCCGACCTTGTCGATCTCGTCGAGCAGGACGACCGGGTTCATCGAGCCGGCCTCCTTGATCGCCCGGACCAGGCGGCCGGGCAGCGCGCCGACGTAGGTGCGCCGGTGGCCGCGGATCTCGGCCTCGTCGCGGACGCCGCCGAGCGCGACCCGGACGAACGTGCGGCCCATCGCGCGGGCCACCGACTCGCCGAGCGAGGTCTTGCCGACCCCGGGCGGCCCGACCAGGGCCAGCACGGCGCCCCCTCGGCGCCCGCCGACCAGCCCGAGCCCCTGCTCGGAGCGGCGCTTGCGCACGGCGAGGTACTCGACGATGCGGTCCTTCACGTCGCCGAGGCCGGCGTGGTCGGCGTCCAGCACCGCGCGGGCGCCGGCGATGTCGTACGCGTCCTCGGTGCGCTCGTTCCACGGCAGCTCCAGGACGGTGTCCAGCCAGGTGCGGATCCACGAGCCCTCGGGGGACTGGTCGGAGGCGCGCTCCAGCTTGTCGACCTCCTTGAGCGCGGCCTCGCGGACGCCCGCGGGCAGGTCGGCCGCCTCGACGCGGGCGCGGTAGTCGCCCTCCTCGTCGGCCGGGTCGCCGTTGAGCTCGGCCAGCTCCTTGCGGACGGCCTCCAGCTGGCGGCGGAGCAGGAACTCCTTCTGCTGCCTGGCCACGCCCTCCTCGACGTCCTTGCGGATGGTGTCGTTGACCTCCTCCTCGGCGAGGTGGTCGCGCAGCAGCGTCAGCGCGTACTCCAGGCGGGCGACCTGGTCGGCCTCCAGCAGCACCTTGAGCTTCTGCTCGGCGGTGGCGAAGGGTGCGTAGCCGATGTTGTCGGCGAGCTCGCCGACGCCCTCGATCTGGGCCACCCGGTCGACGATCTGCCAGGCGCCGCGCCGGCGCAGCCACTGGGTGGACAGCGCCTTGTACTCCTTGACCAGCTCGGCGGCCCGGCCGGCCACCGGCATGCCGACCGAGGACTCCCGGAACGGCGTGGTCTCGACCCACAGGGCGGCGCCGGGACCGGTGGTGCCGGCCCCGATCCGGACCCGCCGCACGGCGCGCACCAGCGCCGCCGGGTCGCCGTCGGCCAGCCGGCCGACCTGCTCGACGGCGGCCAGCGTGCCGACCGCCGCGTACGAGCCGTCCACCCGCGGGACCAGCAGGACCTGCGGCTTGCCGGCGCCGCCGGCCGCCGCGCGGGCGGCCTCCACGGCGGCGCGCACCTCGGTGTCCTTCAGGTCCAGCGGGACGACCATGCCCGGCAGGACGACCTCGTCGTCGAGCGGCAGCACGGGCAGGGTGAGCGGTGTGGACGTCGATGCCATGATCTCTCCCCGGTCAGTGAACTTGAGTCGACCTGACTAAGGCTTCACGGGCGCCGGATGTTCCCCGGCCGTTGTTCGCTGTGAGCGAACGGAAAAGCGGCCCAGATAGGGCGGCGGGAAGGTCGTCAAAAACCCCCGAACGAGTTAACGGACGTCCAAGACCGGGGCTCCGCCGGCCGCCGCGGCCGGCCCGGCACCGGCCTCCGGCGCCTCCGCGCGCAGCGGCCGCGGCCCGCGCCGGGGGCCGCGGCGCAGCCAGCGCCACAGCGCCACGCCGGTCAGCACCGCCACCGGGTGTCCCACCGCGGTGACCAGGTCGTTCTCGGTGAGGACCTGCTCGGCGATCAGCGCCGCCGCGCCGCCCAGCGCCAAGAGCCGCCCGCGCCAGGGGAGCAGCCCGGCGAGCGCGCCGAGGCTGACCAGCACGCCGTAGCTGACCCCGATGTCCAGGTAGTCCATCGCCGCGGACTCCAGCCGCCCGGTCTCCACGGCAGTGATCACCACCGCCTGGGACAGCAGCGTGGCCGTCACGTGCCCGATCGCGAATACCGCCGCCGCCCGCCGGGACCCGACCCGGCGCTCCAGCGGCGCGACGGTGAAGGCGAATCCCCAGAGGTAGGGCATCCACACCTCGCCGGCCACCCAGAAACCGCTCAGCAGCAGCGCCCGCAATGGGTGGTGCAAAAGATTGTGGCCGTCCGAACTGGAGGCCTCCTGCAGGCGCAGGACGAGATCAGGATCCGCGAGTTCGGCAAAGGTCGTGGTGGCGCCCACCACGGCGAGATATCCGAGGGCGAAAGGGTTGCGCCGGGGCGTCGGCACCCGGTCCAGCAGCCACTGCGCCACCCCGGTGCGCAGCCCGAGCCGGAGCATCCCGTACGGCGGCGCGGCCCACGGCGGGCACGGTCCCGGGCGCGGCCCCACCGGTCCGCCACCGCGCCGCAGTCCAGCCATGCCGCCTCCGCTCCACGCCCGCAGCCACCGGTCCCCCGGTTCCCGCCCGGGGGAACCAACGTACCGGCGTGCGCCCGCAATCCCTCCCGCGGGGCGTTGTCGTGATCACGTTACGTCGAGGTTCTGAGAGCCAGCTGAGAAAAGCCCGTGAAGACCGGTGGACCGGCCGGCCGGTCGGAATCCGGTATTGGTCCATACCTACTTCCATTTGACCCGTCAGTAGCGGCCCTGACCGGCGACTTGGCCTCAATTCGACTGCATACGTACCGTTACGCAGTGAAAAAACGCCGGGTAAGGTATCGGCCCGTGCCCACTCGTGAGTGGGTCCGAGAGCGGGCCGGAACCGGCCCAACGGGCCGGAAACGTCCGGTCCACCTGCCGGGAGGCACCCGCTGTCCGTACGCTGCGAAGTGCGCGGGAGAAGCGGGTGGCCGACCTCCGCCCTCCGATCCGCGCACGCGACGGGACGGCGGACCCGGCACACAGTCCACGACGGAACAAGACTACGAAGCGGAGCCCCGCCATCCCCACAGGTGGCCGGCCCGCAGCCCTGGGGGCGGTGGCGTGACCGTGACAGAGATTCAGCAGGACAACAGCAACAGCGGCGGCACGGTGAGCAGCCAGCGCAGAGTGCTGGTGGTGGAGGACGAGCCCACGATCGCCGAGTCGATCGCGGCCCGGCTGGGCGCGGAGGGCTTCAAGGTCGCCGTGGCCCACGACGGCCCCGGCGCGGTCGACGGCTTCCACACCTGGCAGCCGGACCTGGTCGTCCTCGACATCATGCTGCCCGGCTTCGACGGCCTCGAAGTGTGCCGCCGGATCCAGGCCCAGCGACCGGTGCCGGTACTGATGCTGACCGCGCGCGACGACGAGACGGACCTGCTGGTCGGCCTCGGCGTCGGTGCCGACGACTACATGACCAAGCCCTTCTCCATGCGCGAACTGGCCGCCCGGGTCAACGTGCTGCTGCGCCGCGTCGAGCGCGCCCAGCAGGCCGCCCGCACGCCCGCGCTCGGCTCGCTGCGCTTCGGCGAGCTGGAGATCGACCACGTGCAGCGCCGGGTGCGGCTCGCCTCGGGCGACGTCCACCTGACGCCCACCGAGTTCGACCTGCTCGCCTGCCTGGCCGCCCAGCCGCGCGCCGTGCTCACCCGCGAGCAGCTGCTGGCCGAGGTGTGGGACTGGACCGACGCGTCCGGCACCCGCACCGTCGACAGCCACGTCAAGGCGCTGCGCCGGAAGATCGGCGCCAGCTGGATCCGCACCGTCCACGGTGTCGGCTACGCGCTGGAGGCCCCGCTCTCCTAGCGGCGCCTCGGGCATCGGGCCTCCGGGGGGCCCGTGTCCCGAACCGCCGTACCCACGCGGGGGACGACAGGGACCAATGACCTTTCCACAGCAACGCAACGGCGACGCCGACGGCACCCGGTCGCAGACCCTCGCCGCGCGCGCCGCCCGCCGGGTCTGGGCCGACATCCGTCCGCTCGACCCCGTCCGGTCGATCAAGGGCAAGCTCACGCTGCTCGTGATCGTCTCCGTCTTCCTCGCCAGCGGCATGGTCGTCGTGGCGATGAAGTCCGAGACGCAGATCCGCATCATCATGATCTTCTCGATGATCGCGTCGCTGCTCTTCATGCAGTTCCTCGCGCACGGACTCACCGCCCCGCTGCGCGAGATGACCGCGGCCGCCCGCGCGATGGCCTCCGGTGACTACAGCCGCCGGGTCGAGGTGAGCTCGCGCGACGAGATCGGCGAGCTGGCCGCCACCTTCAACCAGATGGCCGCCGACCTGGAGGCCGCCGACCGCCACCGGCGGGAGCTGGTCGCCAACGTCTCGCACGAGCTGCGCACGCCCATCGCCGCGCTGCGCGCCGTGCTGGAGAACGTGGTCGACGGCGTGGTGCAGCCCAATCCGGCGACCCTCGAAGCGGCCCTGGAGCAGACCGAGCGGCTCGGCCGCCTCGTCACCCACCTGCTCGACCTCTCCAAGATCGACGACGGCGTGGTCGACCTCGACGCCCGCCCCTTCGAGGTGCGTGAGTTCCTCGACGGCGTGCTGCGCGGCGTCACGGTGGACGGCGCGACGGCGGGCGGGGCCTTCTCCCGGCGCGGGGACGTCCGGCTCGCGTTGGAGGTCAGCCCGGCCGGCCTGACCGGCGTCGCGGACCCCGAACGCCTCCACCAGGTGGTCGCCAACCTGGTCGACAACGCCTGCAAGCACTCCCCGCCCGGCGGCACCGTGACGGTCCGCGCCCGGCCCGACGGCGAGCCCGGCGGCCTGCTGCTGGAGGTCGAGGACGAGGGGCCCGGCATCCCGCCGGCCGACCGCAACCGGGTGTTCGAGCGGTTCAGCCGCAGCGGCACGGCCACCGCCCAGGGGCCGGGCTCCGACGGCGGCACCGGCCTCGGCCTGGCCATCGCCCGCTGGGCGGTGGACCTGCACGGCGGGCGGATCGCGGTCGCGGAGTCGCCGCGCGGCTGCCGGATCGAGGTCCGGCTGCCCGGCCAGCGCTGACCCCTTCCGGCGGGCCCGCACGAGCGTCTCGTGCGATCCCCCAAGGGGGAGCGAAGGGCACGGAGTGGGGTTTGTGTCACAGATCCGACACAGACGTACACGAAGATCGTTCGAAGATTCGACCGGTGGTATGTCCGTTTTCATCCTGATTTGCGGGGCAGTCAAGCCTGGTCGGTTCCCCTCAGATGCGCGTTTCTAACGCACATTTTCGGCCAATCTGCAGGTCAGGACTGTGATCTGAGCGACGCCTGCCCCCCGGGGACTGCGCGATCACTGGTCAGGGGCGTAGCCTTAATCCCCGCTGTCCAAACATCCCAAAAGGAAGCGGAAGAGGGCGGTTGCCGCCGTGTCGCCACAGTCCCAAGAAACCCCCAACAGCTCGGCTAGCTCCACTGGCTTCGGTCCCAATGAGTGGCTCGTCGATGAGATCTACCAGCAGTACCTCCAGGACCCGAACTCGGTCGACCGAGCCTGGTGGGACTTTTTCGCCGACTACAAGCCCGGTTCCGAGGTGACCCCAGTGACCCAGGCCGCGACCCAGGCCGGCCCCACGCCGACCCCTGCCGCTGCCCCCGCGCCCGCTGCTGCTCCGGCCGCCGCGCCCGCCCCCGCCGTGCCGGCCGCCCCGGCCCCGGTGGCGGCGGCTCCCGCGCCGCTCGCCGCCGCGCCCGCCGCGCCGCCGGCCCCCAAGGCCGCCGCCCCGGCCGCCCCCGCCGCTCCCGAGGCCGCCGGCCCGGAGCTGGTCCAGCTGCGCGGCCCGGCGAAGGCCGTCGCCACCAACATGGACGCCTCGCTGGAGGTGCCGACCGCGACCTCGGTCCGCGCCGTTCCGGCGAAGCTGTTGATCGACAACCGCATCGTCATCAACAACCACCTGCAGCGCGCCCGCGGCGGCAAGGTCTCCTTCACCCACCTGATCGGCTACGCCCTGGTCCAGGCCATCAAGGCCCACCCGGGGATGAACCACAGCTACAAGGTGGAGGGCGGCAAGGCCTTCCTGGTCAAGCCCGAGCACATCAACCTGGGCCTGGCCATCGACCTGGTCAAGCCCAACGGCGACCGCCAGCTCGTCGTCGCGGCCATCAAGAAGGCCGAGACGCTCGACTTCTTCGGCTTCTGGCAGGCCTACGAGGACATCGTCCGCCGGGCCCGCGCCAACAAGCTGACCATGGACGACTTCACCGGCGTCACGGTCTCGCTGACCAACCCCGGCGGCATCGGCACCGTGCACTCCGTGCCGCGCCTGATGCAGAACCAGGGCACCATCGTCGGCGTCGGCGCCATGGAGTACCCGGCCGAGTTCCAGGGCTCCGCCCCGGAGACCCTGTCGCGCCTGGGCGTCTCCAAGATCATGACGCTGACCTCGACCTACGACCACCGCGTCATCCAGGGCGCGGCGTCCGGCGAGTTCCTGCGCGAGATCCACCGCCTGCTGCTCGGCGAGAACGGCTTCTACGACGAGATCTTCGAGTCTCTGCGGATCCCGTACGAGCCGGTCCGCTGGGCCACCGACGTCGCCACCACCCACGACGACGAGGTCAACAAGACCGCCCGCGTCATGGAGCTCATCCACGCGTACCGCGTGCGCGGCCACCTGATGGCCGACACCGACCCGCTGGAGTACAAGCAGCGCAAGCACCCCGACCTGGACGTCGTCCAGCACGGCCTCACCCTGTGGGACCTGGAGCGCGAGTTCGCGGTCGGCGGCTTCGGCGGCCAGAAGATGATGAAGCTCCGCGACATCCTCGGCCTGCTGCGCAACACCTACTGCCGCACCGTCGGCATCGAGTACATGCACATCCAGGACCCGAAGCAGCGCAAGTGGCTGCAGGACCGCCTGGAGAAGCCGTACACGAAGCCGGAGCGCGAGGAGCAGCTGCGCATCCTGCGCCGCCTGAACTCCGCCGAGGCCTTCGAGACCTTCCTGCAGACCAAGTACGTCGGGCAGAAGCGCTTCTCGCTGGAGGGCGGCGAGTCGCTCATCCCGCTGCTGGACGCCACCATCGACGCCGCCGCCGAGCACCGCCTCGACGAGGCCGTCATCGGCATGGCCCACCGCGGCCGCCTGAACGTGCTGGCCAACATCGTCGGCAAGCCGTACGGCAAGATCTTCGGCGAGTTCGAGGGCAACCTCGACCCGAAGTCGATGCACGGCTCCGGTGACGTCAAGTACCACCTGGGCGCCGAGGGCACCTTCACCGGCCTGGACGGCGAGACCATCAAGGTCTCGCTCGCCGCGAACCCCTCCCACCTGGAGGCCGTGGACCCGGTCGTCGAGGGCATCGTCCGCGCCAAGCAGGACGTCCTGGACCAGGGCGGCACGACCTTCCCGGTGCTGCCGATCCAGATCCACGGCGACGCGGCCTTCGCCGGCCAGGGCGTCGTCGCGGAGACGCTGAACATGTCGCAGCTGCGCGGCTACCGCACCGGCGGCACGATCCACCTCGTGGTGAACAACCAGGTCGGCTTCACCGCCGCCCCGGCGTCCTCGCGCTCCTCGATGTACTGCACCGACGTGGCCCGCATGATCGAGGCCCCGATCTTCCACGTGAACGGCGACGACCCGGAGGCCGTGGTCCGCGTCGCGCGGCTCGCCTTCGAGTTCCGCCAGGAGTTCCACAAGGACGTGGTGATCGACCTCATCTGCTACCGCCGCCGCGGTCACAACGAGGCCGACAACCCGTCGTTCACCCAGCCGCTGATGTACGACCTGATCGACAAGAAGCGCTCGGTGCGCAAGCTGTACACCGAGGGCCTGATCGGTCGCGGCGACATCACCATGGAAGAGGCGGAGCAGGCGCTCCAGGACTTCCAGGGCCAGCTGGAGAAGGTCTTCGCCGAGGTCCGCGACGCCTCCCAGACGCCGGCCGCCGGCGCCACCGGCAAGCCGGTCGCCGACTTCCCGGTCAGCATCCAGACCGGCATCTCGCAGGAGATGGTCAAGCGGATCGCCGCCTCGCAGGTCAACCTGCCGGAGTGGCTGACCGTCCACCCGCGCCTGTTCCCGCAGCTGCAGCGCCGCGCCGCCTCGGTCGAGGACAACACCATCGACTGGGCGATGGGCGAGACCCTCGCCATCGGCTCGCTGCTCATGGAGGGCCACCCGGTCCGCCTGGCCGGCCAGGACAGCCGCCGCGGCACCTTCGGCCAGCGGCACGCCGTCCTGATCGACCGCAAGACCGGCGAGGACTACACCCCGCTGCAGTACCTCACCGAGGACCAGGCCCGGTACACCGTCTACGACAGCCTGCTGTCGGAGTACGCGGCCATGGGCTTCGAGTACGGCTACTCGCTGACCCGCCCGAACGCGCTGGTCATGTGGGAGGCGCAGTTCGGCGACTTCGTCAACGGCGCCCAGACCATGGTGGACGAGTACATCGCCTCCGCCGAGCAGAAGTGGGGCCAGCACTCGGGCGTCACCCTGCTCCTGCCGCACGGCTACGAGGGCCAGGGCCCGGACCACTCGTCCGCCCGCCCGGAGCGCTTCCTGCAGCTGTGCGCGCAGAACAACATGACGGTCGCCATGCCGACGCTGCCGTCGAACTACTTCCACCTGCTGCGCTGGCAGGCGCACAACCCGCACCACAAGCCGCTCGTCGTCTTCACCCCGAAGTCGATGCTGCGCCTGAAGGCCGCGGCGAGTGCGACCGAGGAGTTCCTGTCCGGCTCGTTCCGCCCGGTCATCGGCGACACCACCGTCGACCCGGCGCAGGTCCGCAAGGTGGTCATCACCGCCGGCAAGTTCTACTACGACCTGGAGGCGGCGCGCACCGAGCGCGGCGTCACCGACACGGCGATCGTCCGGGTCGAGCGGCTCTACCCGCTGCCGGTGGCCGAGCTCCAGGAGGAGCTGGCCCGCTACGGCGAGAACGTCCAGTTCATCTGGGCGCAGGAGGAGCCGGCCAACCAGGGCTCCTGGCCGTTCATCGCGATGAACCTGGTCGACCACCTGCAGGTCGTCATCGGCCGCAGCGCCAACGGTTCGCGCCTGCGCCGCGTCGCCCGCCCGGCGGCGTCGTCGCCGGCGGTCGGTTCGGCCAAGCGCCACGGCGCCGAGCAGCAGGCCCTGATCGAAGAGGTCTACTCGATCTGAGGCTCTGAGCCAGGCTGACGTAACCGGCCCCCGTCCTCCCCTCGCGGGAGGACGGGGGCCGCTTCGTTTGTCGCAGAACCGTTTCCCCACGATGCCATGTCAAGGTCGCAGCTCTGCAACCAATCGGGTACCGGCGTGCCGGGTCACCTGACGGATCGATAGGTTATCCCTCGCCAGATCGCTGCCCCGGGAGCCCCGTCACCGCCTCCCGGGCCGGTCGGACGACCTCACCGCTCTCCCAGGGGGATGACCAGATGACCGCCGACACGCCGAGGGACGCCAGCAAGCTCCCGCCGGTCTTCCAGCCACTGCTGCCCGACGACCCCCGGGAGGTCGGCGGCTACCGGCTCTTCGCCCGGCTGGGCGCCGGCGGCATGGGCCGGGTCTACCTCTCCTACACGCCGGGCGGGCGCCCGGTCGCCCTCAAGGTGGTCCGCCCCGAGTTCGCCGAGGACGGCGAGTTCCGCCGCCGCTTCGCCCAGGAGGTCAGCAACGCCCAGCGGATCCACGGGCTCTACACCGCGCAGGTGATCGACTCCGGCGGCCTGGACTCGGACGCCCCCTGGCTGGTCACCGCGTACGTGCCCGGTCCGTCCCTCCAGCAGGTCGTGCGCGAGAACGGCGCGCTGCCGGTGCGCACCGTCCTGCTGCTGATGGGCGGCATCGCCGAGGCGCTGCAGGCCATCCACAGCGTCGAGGTGGTGCACCGCGACCTCAAGCCCGCCAACGTGCTGGTCGCCGGGGACGGCCCGCGGGTGATCGACTTCGGCATCGCCCGGGCCGCCGACGCCACCGCGCTGACCGGCACCGGGTACCGGATCGGCTCCCCCGCCTTCATGTCCCCCGAGCAGGCCCAGGGCCGCCCGGTCACCCCGGCCACCGACGTGTTCGCGCTCGGCGCGCTGGCCGCGTACGTGGCCGGCGGCGCGGCGCCGTTCGGCGACGGCCCGGACACCGCCGTCCTCTACCGGGTGGTGCACGAGGAGCCCGACCTGACCGCCGTCCCGGCCGACCTGCGCGAGCTGGTCCTGCGCTGCCTGGCGAAGCTCCCCGAGGACCGGCCGACGCCCGCCGAGATCATCCAGGTCGCCCGCAACCACCCGGAGGTCGGCGGCCAGCTGCGGTTCGGCGAGGACTGGCTGCCGCGCCAGGTCAACACCGAGATCACCCGCCGCTCGGACCTGCCCAAGACGCCGCCCACGCCGGTGCCGGCCGTCCCCTCCACCCCGCCGGCCCCGATGCCGGCCGTGCCCGCCACTCCCCCGCCGCCGGTCACCGCGCCGACCCACCCGGCCACGGCCGTGACGCACCAGCCGCCCGCGGGCCCGCCGCCCGGCTTCGCGCCGCCGCCCGTCGGCGCGTACGGTGCCCCGCAGCCGCCCACCGAGGCGCCGACCGCGCCGGTGCTCACCTCGCCGCCCACCATGCAGCTGCGCAGCGAGCCGCCGGCCTACGACACCCCGCCGCCCGGCCCGGTGGTCCCCGAGGTGCCCGGGACCGCCAAGCCCGAGCCGAAGGCGAAGAAGGGCGGGGTGTCCTGGAAGGCCCTGCTCGTCGTCGCCCTGGTGATGGCGATCGGCGGCACCGCAGGCGGCGTCTTCCTGATGAAGAAGCTGAACGACGGGAAGTCGAGCGGCAACCCCCCGGCCGCCGCCCAGTCGGTGTCCCCGTCGTCCGCGCCGCTGCCGACGTCGACGTCCGGCGCCGTCACCGCCCCGCCCACCGGCGCCGGTCCGTCCTCCGGCAACACCCCGGTGACGGCGCCGACGGGCAAGCCCGGCACGCCCGGCGCCACCGTCTCGGCGCCCGCCCGGCCCACCGGCTACACCCCGGCGCTCGACAAGGTCTCGCTCTCGATCCCCTCCGCCGAGTACTCCAGCGACGCGTACAAGATCGACCTGACCGCCGGCAAGGTCGTGCCCCGCGGCAACGACCTCAAGTGGGGCTTCGGCGTCGGCAAGGCCCAGTGCTGCGGCGGCCGGGCGGACTCCTTCGCCCCCTACGGCGACAACGCCTCCGACTTCGCGGTGATCAGCGAGGCCAGCGTCACCCCGGAGCAGTGCGCGAGCGCCATCGACTCCCGCCCGGACACCGACCTCAGCTTCAACCGCGTCACCCCGGGCCGGCTGCTGTGCATCCGCGACCGGGTGACCCAGAACATCGCCGTCGCCGCCGTGGAGGTCGCCGACGCGGGCACCGGCGCCGCCAAGGTGACCATCAGCACCTGGCGGGCCAACGGCCAGGCGGGTCTATCCTGACCAGGTCAACCCCCATCCGACCGGAGCGAACCGTGTACTTCACCGACCGAGGCATCGAGGAGCTGGAGAACCGGCGCGGCGACGAGGAGGTCACCTTCGGGTGGCTGGCCGAGCGCCTGCGCGAGTTCGTCGACCTCAACCCCGACTTCGAGATCCCGGTCGAGCGGCTGGCCACCTGGCTGGCGCGGCTCGACGACGAGGACGACGAGTGACGCGGTGAACCGCCAGCGAGAGGCCCGGAGGCGCTGCCCTCCGGGCCTCTCGCGTTGTCCCGTAGGGGTCGGCCTCAGGGCCGGGTCCGGGCCGGGATCAGGGGCGGAACCGCTTGCTTTTCCCGCCACGCGATATATCGTCTTCATCAGAGAACGCGATACATCGCGAGTCGCAACGGGAGGCGGCAGAGATGAGCCAGTGGACGGTCGACGGACCCGACAGCATCACCATCGACGAGGCCGTGCACACGGTCAACGTGCGGGTCATCGACGGCACCGTGAACGTGGTGGCGGCCGACGGCCCGGCCCGCCTGGAGGTCACCGAGCTGCGCGGCGAACCGCTGCACGTGACGCTGGTCGACGGCGTCCTCACGGTCACCTACAAGGACATCAGCAGCTGGGGCGAGGTCGGCGACTGGCTCAAGTCCGCCACCTCGATCAAGAGCTTCTTCGGCTCGCTCAAGAACAAGCGCGTCGCCGGCGTCACCCTGACCGTCCCGGCGGCCACCGAGGTCAAGGTCGGCACCGTCTCGGCCGGCGCCACCGTCTCCGGCTTCGCCGGCCACGTGTCGGTGCAGAGCGCCAACGGCGACGCCACGCTCGTCGGGCTCAGCGGCCGCACCGACGCCAACACCGTCTCCGGCGACGTGGACGCCCAGTCGGTGGGCGGCCGGCTCAGGGTGAACACCGTCTCCGGCCGGCTCACCGTGGTCGCCGGCACCGCCGACCGGATCCAGGCCAACTCGGTCACCGGCGCGGTCACCCTGGACCTCGACGTGGTCACCCCGGCCGACATCAAGGTCACCACGGTCAGCGGCCAGGTCGCCGTCCGGCTCCCCTCGCTCGCCGACGCCCGGGTCGACGCCGGCTCCACCAGCGGCGACGTCTCCAGCACCTTCGACCAGCTCAAGCTGGGCGGCAGCTGGGGTGCCAAGCGCCTGTCCGGGCAACTCGGCGACGGCCAGGGCAGCCTCGCGGTGACGACCGTCTCCGGCGCCGTCACGGTGCTGCGCCGCCCCGACGCGGAGGACGAGGAGTCCGTGGTGGTCCGCGAACTGCCGGCCGGCCCGAGCCTCGACAAGCCCGCCGGCCCCGACCTCACCAAGGAGGCGTGAGATGAGCCCCGTCTTCGGCCACGGCCGGCTGCGGCTCTACCTGCTGAAGCTGCTGGACGAGTCCCCGCGGCACGGCTACGAGGTGATCCGTCTCCTGGAGGAGCGTTTCCAGGGCCTCTACGCGCCGTCCGCCGGGACGGTCTACCCCCGGCTCGCCAAGCTGGAGCAGGAGGGCCTGGTCGCCCACAGCACCGAGGGCGGCCGCAAGGTGTACCGGCTCACCGACGCCGGGCGCACCGAACTGTCGGGCCGCCAGGCGGAATTGGACGAGCTTGAGGTGGAGATCCACGACTCCGTGACGCAACTGGCCGGGGCGATCCGCGAGGACGTCCGGGACAGCGCCAAGGACCTGCGCGAGGAGCTGTGGAACGCCGCGAAGGCGGCCCCCAAGCCGGACCGCGCCGAAAACGGGGACCCGTGGGCCGGCCCCTGGGGGGACAAGGAGTCCTGGCAGCGCGCCAAGGACGAGTTCGCCCAGTTCAAGCGCCAGGCCAAGGAGCAGGCCAAGCGGGCCAAGGACCAGGAGAAGGCCGCCAAGGCCAAGGCGAAGGCCGCCGAGGAGGAGGCCCGCCGGCTGCGCGAGCAGTCCAAGGCCGCCCGCACAGCGGCCCAGCAGGAGGCGCTGCGGATCAAGCGCCGGGTCGAGCAGCAGGTGCGCGAGCACGCCGCGAAGGGCGACTGGCCGACCGGGCTGGCCGAGGGCCTCTCGGAACTGACCAGGGGTCTGGCCGGGCTGGCCGACGCGGCCCGCTGGGGCCACCCGGGCGCCGAGGCACCCGCCGACCCGGCCGACCGCGTCACGGTGACCAGGATCGACCTGGACGAGGACGCGGACGAGCCGACCGGCGCCCCGGCGGACCTGCCGCCGTGGGCGGCGACCGACCCGGCCGGCGATCCGGCCCGGGAGCTGGAGCGGCTGCTCGACCGCTTCCGCGACCAGGTCCGCGACGCGGCCCGGGACGGCGGGGTGACGCCCGAGCGGCTCACCGAGGCGCGCTCGGTGCTCGGCGCGGCCGGCGAGCGGCTCAAGCGCCTGCTCGGCTGAGGCAAGGCGGCAGAACAGGCACGCCAGGCACGACGGACCGGACGGGCCCGGCGCTTCTCGGGGGGAGAGCGCCGGGCCCGTCCGCACGCCCGGGGGCGGTCCGACGGCGCCTACGGGTCCCGCGGTCCTACGGATTGAGGACGATCTTGCCGAAGACGTCACCCTTGGCGAGCCGGGCGAAGCCCTCGCGGGCCTCGGCCAGCGGCAGCACCGAGTCGATCACCGGCCGGACGCCGGCGGTAGCGCAGAGCGAGAGCAGCCCGGCCAGCTCCTCCTTGGTGCCCATGGTCGAGCCGACCACCTTGAGCTCCAGGAAGAAGATCCGGTTGAGCTCGGCGGCCTTCGGGCTGGGGCCGGAGGTGGCCCCGGAGATGACGATGGTGCCGCCGGGGCGCAGCGACTTCACCGAGTGCGACCAGGTGGCGGCGCCGACCGTCTCCATCACCGCGTCCACCCGCTCCGGGAGCCGGGCGCCGCTCTCGAACGCCGCGTCGGCGCCGAGCCCGACGGCCCGGGCGCGCTTGGCCTCGTCCCGTCCGGTGACCCAGACCCGCAGGCCGGCCGCCTTGCCGAGGACGATCAGCGCGGTCGCCACCCCGCCGCCCGCACCCTGCACGAGGACGGTGTCGCCGGGCTTCACGCCGGCGTTGGTGAACAGCATCCGGTAGGCCGTCAGCCAGGCCGTGGGCAGGCAGGCGGCCTCCTCGAAGCTGAGCTCGGCGGGCTTGGGCAGCAGGTTCCAGGTCGGGACGGCCACCCGCTGGGCGAAGGTGCCCTGGTAGCGCTCGGTGAGGATGGAGCGGGGCTCGTCCGGCCCCACCCCGTGGCCGGACTGGCCGATCACCGAGTGGAGGACGACCTCGTTGCCGTGCTCGTCGATGCCGGCCGCGTCGCAGCCGAGGATCATCGGCAGTCGCTCGGCGGGCAGGCCGACGCCGCGCAGCGACCAGAGGTCGTGGTGGTTGAGGCTGGCCGCCTTCACGGTGACCACGCTCCACCCGGGGCGGGCCTGCGGCTCGGGGAGTTCGCCCGACTCCAGGCCGGAGAGCGGGTCGTCGGCGTCGATGCGGGCGGCGTAGGCAGCAAACATGCTCGGGACGATAGCGGCGACGGCCGGGGCCGGGAACCACGCGTGGGTGTGACGCGTGTCCCGGCCCCGGCCGTCTGGTGTTCGGTTGTCCTGCCGCAGTCCTTCCGCGGTCCTGCCGCACCGGTCGCCGTGGTGGCCGCCGCAGCGGCCGCCCGGGATCAGGCCCGCGCGACGCCCTCGGCGCGCGCGGCCTCCGCGACGGCCTTGGAGACCGCCGGGGCGACCCGGTCGTCGAACGGCGAGGGGATGACCTTCTGCGGGGTCAGCTCGTCGGCCACGACGCCCGCCAGCGCCTTGGCGGCGGCCAGCTTCATGCCCTCGGTGATCCGGCTCGCCCGGACCTGCAGGGCGCCCGCGAAGATGCCGGGGAAGGCCAGCACGTTGTTGATCTGGTTCGGGAAGTCGCTGCGCCCGGTGGCGACGACGGCCGCGTACTTGTGCGCGACCTCGGGGTGGATCTCCGGGTTGGGGTTGGCCATCGCGAAGACGAACGCGCCCTCGGCCATCGTCGCGACGACCTCCTCCGGCACGGTGCCGCCGGAGACGCCGATGAACACGTCCGCGCCCGACAGCGCGTCGGCCAGCGAGCCCGTGAGACCGGAGCGGTTCGTCAGCGCCGCGATCTCGGCCTTGACGTCCGTCAGGTCGCCGCGGCCGTCGTACACGACGCCCTTGCGGTCGCAGACGGCCACGTCGCCGATGCCGGCCGCGAGCAGCATCTTGGCGATGGCGATGCCGGCCGCGCCGGCGCCGGAGATGACGGCCCGCAGCGAGCCGACCTCGCGGCCGGTCACCTTGGCGGCGTTCCACAGGGCGGCGGTGGTGACGATCGCGGTGCCGTGCTGGTCGTCGTGGAAGACCGGGATGTCCACGGCCTCCTGCAGCCGGCGCTCGATCTCGAAGCAGCGGGGGGCGGAGATGTCCTCCAGGTTGACGCCGCCGAAGGAGGGCGC
Source organism: Streptomyces sp. SP17BM10 (assembly GCF_036322405.1). NCBI lineage: Bacteria > Bacillati > Actinomycetota > Actinomycetes > Kitasatosporales > Streptomycetaceae > Streptomyces > Streptomyces sp. SP17BM10. The sequence continues at coordinate 226,901 of NZ_JAQYXB010000577.1, forward strand.
CAGCCGGACCACGGTCTCGACGATCTCGTCCACGTCGGTGCAGGCGAGCGCGATCGGCACCGCGTCGACGCCGCCGAACTGCTTGAACAGGATCGCCTTGCCCTCCATCACGGGCAGCGAGGCCTGCGGGCCGATGTCACCGAGGCCGAGCACCGCGGTGCCGTCGGTGACCACGGCGACCGTGTTGGACTTCCAGGTGTAGTCGTTCACCAGCTCCGGCTGCTCGGCGATGGCCGTGCACACCCGTGCGACACCCGGGGTGTAGGCGAGGGACAGGTCGTCCGCGTCGCGCACCGGGACGGTCGCCCGGATCTCCATCTTGCCACCGCGGTGCAGTGCGAAAACGGCGTCGACCGGATCGTCGGTGTCCTGGGTGCTGCTGTGGATGATCTCCGCTGCCACGATGACCTCTTCGTCATTGTTCCGGCGAGGACGCGCGGCCGACGGACGGGGTGACCCCGTCCGGAAACCGGAAACCGGGTACGCCGAAGCGGACCCGGGGCGGGGTCGGGGCGCTGCCGTCGGGCGGCGCCCTCGGATGAGGGTTTTATGGGGTCTTGTCTGTCCGCGTTGGGTACTACCGGGCGAGCGTAAGTCGGACGAAGGCGTTGCACCTGTGCCTTTTCGTCCTCGTCACGAGCAGTTCATCGCCGCGCTGTCGCGTCGCGGGCCCGGCTTCGCAAGCGCCGGGCTCCGGCGGCGGCAACGGCGATGACACGCGTGCACCCGCGGGAGTGAACGCAGACACGGAGGGGAGCAGGCGTTCCGGATACGGAGCCGCGTGAGGACTTCCGTTCCTGAACACCCCGAGCCTGTCGGGACTCGGCGGTCTGGTTCGAGCGTTCGGGGGTCACCCGGTACCGAATTCTGACACACCCGCCCACCGGCCCGGCAGGGCGGGATGACAGGATCGCTTGTCCGCCATCCGCCGTACACCACCACGGCACCCTGGCGACCGCACGTACCTCCCACAGGAGCAACCACCCTCATGCACCACCGCACCCGTTCCCGACGCTCCGCCGTCACCGGCGCCGCCCTGGCCGCCACCGGAGCCCTGCTGCTGACCGGCTGCAACGACGGCGGACAGGCCGCCGCGAAGGACCCGGTCCAGGAGATCCGCGCCAAGCTCCCGAAGGCCCAGCGCTCCGCCGGCGCGCTGCGCGTCGGGATGGACGTGAACTACGAGCCGGTCGAGTTCCGCGGCCCCGACGGCAAGCCGGCCGGCCTGGACCCCGACATCGCCACCGCGCTGGGCAAGATCCTCGACGTGCGGGTCGAGCTGGTCGACACCCCGTTCGACAAGCTGATACCGAACCTCCAGTCCAAGCAGTACGACTTCGCGATGTCCGCGCTGAGCGACATCCAGAAGCGGCGCGAGGGCCTGGACGACTCCGGCAAGCAGACCGGCCCCGGCGTCGACTTCGTGGACTACTTCATCGCCGGCACCTCGATCGTCGTCCCCAAGGGCAACCCCAAGGGCATCAAGACCCTGGACGACCTGTGCGGCCGCACGGTGGCGCTCCAGCAGGGCACCACACAGGACGAGATCATCACCCGTCAGGTCGCCGTCTGCGCACGAACGGGCCGCCAGCTGACGCCCCACAAGCTCGACAGCGACACCAAGGCGCTGGCCGAGGTGGCCTCCGGCGCAGCGGCGGCCGGCGTCAACGACTTCCCGGTGGCCGCGTACGCGGCGAAGTCCGCCGACGGCGGCAACCGCTTCGAGGTGACGGGCGCGCAGTCCACCTCCAACCCGTACGGGATCGCGTTCCGCAAGGGCGACACGGAGCTGCGCGACACCCTGGCGAAGGCCGTCGACCAGCTGATCCGCAGCGGCGAGTACGACAAGATCCTCGCCAAGTGGGGCGTCCAGGCGGGCGCGGCCCAGAACGCGGTGGTCAACGGGGGCATCTGACAGGGGGATCCGGCGGAGGCGAGGGCGGCGGGCCTCCGGGCGCAGCGCGGAGGGATCTGCATACTTATACGCAGGGTGACAGGGACCAGGGAATCGTCCGAATAGCGGACAGCACGGCCCCTCGTTATCCGATTTTGATCTGAATGAGGGCCTTCCCACCGTCATCAGATGGCAGGATTCCCCCCATCTCGGATCGAGCCGGCCACTGGTCGAGGCGGTTCGGTCAACGTCCACCTCGGCGGAGGGTGGCGGAAGCGGTACCCGAGCACCACCCTGGACGCCCCCCGGTCCAGGCGCACGATCCGGCCCTGCCCGTACGACGACGTACAGCGCCGAGTGTGTACCCGTACAGCGCCGTACGGCCTTGCTGCCCGGCGCGCCGCCTCCCGCGGCGCGCTCCGCCCGACCTCTCCCTCAGGAGGAGATCCCCCTCATGACCGCCCGTACCCAGCGCAACCGCCTCCTCGCGGCCGGCGCCGTCGCCGCGTCCCTGACCCTCGGCCTCACCGCCTGCGGCAGCAGCGGTTCCTCCAGCGGCTCCTCGGCCGGCGCGAACGCGAGCGCCACGGTCCCGGCCGTTTCCGCGGACCCCTCGCTGGCCGCCCTCGTCCCGGCCGACGTCAAGTCCGCAGGCAAGGTCGTCGTCGCCACGGACGCGTCCTACGCGCCCAACGAGTTCAAGGACGACAAGGGCAACATCGTCGGCATGGACGTCGACCTGGCCACCGCGATCGCCAAGAAGCTGGGTCTGACCGCCGACGTGCAGAACGCCACGTTCGACTCGATCATCCCGGGCATCACGGGCAAGAAGTACACCCTCAGCATGAGCTCCTTCACCGACACGAAGGAGCGCGAGGCCACGGTCGACATGGTCACGTACTTCAGCGCCGGCACGGGCGCCGCGGTCAAGAAGGGCAACCCGGAGAAGGTCGACCCCAAGGACCTGTGCGGCAAGAAGGTCGCCGTCCAGACCGGCACCACCCAGGCCGACTCGATCAAGGACACGATCAACCCCGCCTGCGTCAAGGCCGGCAAGCCGACCGTCCCGAACGACGGCGACAAGTTCGACCTGCAGACGGACGTCACCCAGGCACTGGTCTCCGGCCGCGACCAGGTCATGCTGGCCGACTCCCCGGTCGTCGACTACGCGATCAAGCAGACCAACGGCCAGCTGGAGAAGGTCGGCGACGTCACCGACACCGCCCCGTACGGCGTCGTGCTCGCCAAGGGCTCGGACCTGACCAAGGCCGTCCAGGGCGCCGTCCAGTCCCTGATGGCGGACGGCACGTACAAGAGCATCCTGGAGAAGTGGGGCGTCCAGGCGGGCGCGATCGACAAGCCCGTCGTCAACGGCGCCACCAGCTGAACCCGCTCTTCGGACACACAACCCCTGAGGCCACACAGTGAACCCTTCCGACCAGGGGTCGGTGCCCCCGGGACGGCCTGAGACCATCAAGGCCGTCCCGGTCCGCCACCCCGGACGCTGGGTGGGAGCAGCCGTCGTCGCCGTCCTCGCGGCGATGCTGATCCACGCCCTCATCACCAACAGCCAGTTCCAGTGGGACGTCGTCGGGAAGTACCTCTTCGACCCCTCGATCACGCACGGCCTCGGTGTCACGCTCGAACTGACCTTCCTGTCGATGGCGATCGGCATCGCCGGCGGCATCACGCTGGCGATCATGCGCCTGTCGCCGAACCCGGTGCTCTCCAGCACGGCCTGGTTCTACATCTGGGTCTTCCGCGGCACCCCGGTGCTCGTGCAGCTGCTGTTCTGGAACTTCCTGGGCTCGCTCTGGGCCAACATCTCCATCGGCATCCCGTTCGGCCCGGCCTTCTGGTCCGAGCCGACCAACAAGGCGATCCCGCTGTTCGTCGCGGCGCTGCTGGGCCTCGGCCTCAACGAGGCCGCGTACATGGCCGAGATCGTCCGCGGCGGCATCCAGTCCGTGCCGCTCGGCCAGACCGAGGCCGCGCACGCGCTGGGCATGAGCCAGTTCAAGACCATGCGGCGGATCATCCTGCCGCAGGCGATGCGCGTGATCATCCCGCCGACCGGCAACGAGACCATCTCGATGCTGAAGACCACCTCGCTGGTCTCGGCGATCTCGCTGGAGGAGTTGCTCCGGGCCGGCCAGAACATCTACTCGCGCACCTTCCAGACCATTCCACTGCTGCTCGTCGTCAGCATCTGGTACCTGCTGATGACCTCGATCCTCACCGTGGGCCAGTACTACGTCGAGCGCCACTACGCCCGCGGCGCCAACCGTGCGCTCCCGCCGACCCCGCTGCAGCGGCTGCGCAGGCTGTTCGCCGGCAAGCCGGTTCCGCCGGCGAAGGACGACGTGGTCCCGGGCATCGAGGGAGGCGGTCACGTATGACCGATCTGACCAAGCCCACCGACTCCCGGCCGGTGCCGATGGTCGAGGCACGGGGCGTGCGCAAGTCCTACGGCCTCGTGGAGGTGCTCAAGGGCATCGACCTGGAGGTGCGCAAGGGCGAGGTGTTCGTCCTGGTCGGCCCCTCAGGGTCCGGCAAGTCGACCTTCCTGCGGTGCATCAACCACCTGGAGAAGATCAACGGCGGCTTCCTCTCGGTCGACGGCGAACTCGTCGGCTACCGGATGAAGGGCGACCGGCTCCACGAGCTGAAGGAGAGCGAGGTCGCGCAGAAGCGCCGGGACATCGGCATGGTGTTCCAGCACTTCAACCTGTTCCCGCACATGACCGCGCTCGAGAACGTCATGGAGGCGCCGGTCCAGGTCAAGGGCGAGTCCAAGGCCGAGGCGCGCGAGCGCGGCATGGCGCTGCTGGAGCGGGTCGGCCTCTCCGACAAGGCGAAGGGCTACCCCTCGCAGCTGTCCGGCGGCCAGCAGCAGCGCGTCGCGATCGCCCGCGCGCTGGCCATGAAGCCCAAGCTGATGCTCTTCGACGAGCCCACCTCGGCGCTCGACCCGGAGCTCGTCGGCGAGGTGCTGGACGTCATGCGCGGCCTCGCCGAGGACGGGATGACGATGATCGTCGTCACGCACGAGATGGGCTTCGCCCGCGAGGTCGGCGACGCGCTGGTGTTCATGGACGGCGGCGTGGTCGTCGAGTCCGGCAACCCCCGCGAGGTCCTCACCAACCCGCAGCACGAGCGCACCCGGTCCTTCCTCTCGAAGGTCCTCTGAGCGTGCGCTGAGCGAACGACCCTTGGCGCCCGGCAGGCCGGTCCTGCCGGGCGCCGCCGTTTCCCCGATCCAGGTAATAGGCTGGAAGCAATCAGCCCGTTACCGAACCACTGGAAGGACCGCCGTGGAGCTCGCCTCCTACGCCGATCTCGCCGTTCGGCTGGTGAACACCGAGGAACCCGAGCGCGGCACCGACACGCTGACCTCGGTGGACGCCGTGCGCGCCCTGTTCTCCGAGTCCTCTCGCGCCGCCGCCCTGGCGGACGAGTCCGACCTGCCGCGGCTGCGGGCGGTGCGGACCAGGCTGCGCGGGGTCTTCGAGGCCGCCGCCGAGGGAGACGAGGTGCGTGGCGTCGACCTGCTGAACAGCCTGCTCATGGAGTACCCCGTCAGCCCGCTGGTCTCCGGCCACGACTACCTCGACGACGCCGGCCGACCGCGCTGGCACCTGCACCTCGCCGACAACTCACCCACCGCCACCGCGCACTTCAGCGCCGTCGCGTGCATGGGCCTGGCCGTCCACCTCACCGAGCTCGGCGCCGACCGGCTCGGCATCTGCCAGGCCGCGCCCTGCCGCAACGCCTACCTCGACACCTCCACCAACCGGTCCCGGCGCTACTGCTCCGACCGCTGCGCCACCCGCGCCAACGTCGCGGCCTACCGGGCCCGCAAGCGCCAGGAGGCCCAGGACGCGGCGCTCGGGCCGCAGCGGTCGCCGGACCACGAGGGCCGCGCCCGGACGGCCTAGAGCTCGGCGTCCACCCAGACGCCGAGGCGGCGGGCCAGCCCCGGGACCCGGGCCAGCCAGGGGGTCAGCAGCAGCCGCTCCAGCCGGCGCCCGGGCGCCAGCCAGGCCGGGCGCGGGCGCAGCCGCAGCAGGACCCGGCCGAGCACGAGCTCGTCCGGGACCGCGCCGTAGCTGCGGCTGTCGCTGTCGACCGGCCGGTTGTCGGACAGCAGCCACCAGCCCTTCGCCCGGCGCTCGGCCGCGCGCTTGACGACCAGCAGGTCCTGCTGGAAGGGGTGCCGGAAGAGCACCACCGCGCCCGGGCGGATCCGCGCGCCGTACCTGACCAGCAGTTGGTCGCCCTCGCGCAGGGTCGGGACCATCGACGGTCCCGCCACGTCGACCAGCCCGAACGGCACCGCGCCCGCCCGTGCACCGCCCCCCGGTTGCGTCATCCGCGCCACCACTCCTCCTCCCGGCCGCCGCGTCCCAGTGTGCCGTACGGGCCGTCACCTGTCCGGTGTCCGGATTACCCCGGTTCCGGCTCGGCCTTTTGCCCTAGGCCCACCGCCCGATCGCGAAACCGGGAGGCCGGAAGGGTAGTCTCGGGCGCGGGAAGACGATCTAAGGAAGGACTCCCATGTTCTCTCGTCTGTTTGCACCGCGCGCCACCGCCCACGCCCACTGCGACCTGCCCTGCGGTGTGTACGACCCGGCGCAGGCCCGGATCGAGGCCGAGTCGGTCAAGGCCACCCAGGAGAAGTACCAGGCCAACGAGGACCCGCACTTCCGCGCCCGCGCCATCATCATCAAGGAGCAGCGCGCCGAGGCCGTCAAGCACCACATCTCGGTGCTGTGGAGCGACTACTTCAAGGCCCCGCACTTCGAGAAGTACCCGCAGCTGCACCAGCTGATCAACGACACCCTGAAGGCCGCCTCGGCCACCAAGGCGTCCACCGACCCGGCCACCGGCCAGGCCCTGCTGGACCTGATCGCCGAGGTCGACAAGATCTTCTGGGAGACCAAGCAGGCCTGAGCCTGACGCGTCGCCACCTCGTAAGCCCCCGCCCGGACCGCCGGACGGGGGCTTTCGCGCGTCCGGGCCGTGCGTTCACGCCCGTTCATCTCCGTATACCCACCTGTAAGGACTGATGTGCCGTAGTGGCTGTTATGCTGCCAGGGCGTCCGAGGGGAGAAGTCCGGTGTGAATCCGGCGCTGACCCGCAACGGTGAGCGCGGCCCCGCGGCCGTGCCAGCCCGATCGCCCCCGGTCGCCGAACTCCCGACAACTCGCCGAGGACTGCGAGGGGATGGCGCCCGGGACCGCACCCGGCCGACGCCGGCCCCGGCACACCCACGGCCCGACGCAAGGCGCCCCTTTCGTGAGTGAGCGAAGCGAGCGAACCGTCAAAAGGCGCGCGTGGAGGCATGCTCCCGCCGCACGCAGCGAGGCGGACGCATGAGCAGCCCACCGGACTCCCGCCGCGTACCCGCCGGGCCCCTCGCCATCGGCCTGGCCGCCGCACTGCTGGTCTCCCTCGTCTGCGGCGTGGCCCTCGGCGCCGCCGGGCTCGGCTGGTCCCGCGTCCTGCGGCTGCTCGGCGCCGGACTGACGGGTGGTCGGCTGGAGGCCGAGGAGGCCGCCGCCTACGCGATCGTCTGGGAGATCCGGCTGCCGCGCACCGTCCTGGCCGCCGTGGTCGGCGCCGGGCTCGCCGCCACCGGGGTCGCCGTACAGGCCCTCGTGCGCAACGTCCTCGCGGACCCGTTCGTCCTCGGTGTCTCCTCCGGCGCCGCCGTCGGTGCCAACGCCGTCCTGCTGCTCGGCGCCTTCGCCTCGCTCGGCGTGTGGGCGATCTCCGCCTCCGCGTTCGGCTCCGCGCTGATCGCCATGGTGCTGGTGTACCTCGCCGCGCGCACCGCCTTCGGGCTCACCCCACTGCGCCTCGTGCTCACCGGCACCGCCCTCTCGTACGGCTTCTCCGCGCTCACCGCGCTCATGGTCTTCGCCGCCGCCCGCGGCGAGGCCGCCCGCGACGCCATGATGTGGCTGCTCGGCAGCCTCGGCGGCGCGACCTGGGGCTCGGTGCCGATCGCCGGCGCCACCGTGCTCGCCGGGCTCGCCCACCTCACCTGCACCGCGGGGCGGCTGGACGCGCTGGCCATGGGCGACGAGACCGCCGCCTCGCTCGGCGTCGACCCCGACCGGCTGCGCCGCGAGCTGTTCGTGGTGACCGCCGCCGTCACCGGCACGGTCGTCGCCGTCAGCGGGGCGATCGGCTTCGTCGGGCTGATGGTCCCGCACCTCGCGCGGATGCTGGTCGGCGCCGGGCACCGCCGGGTGCTGCTGGTCGCGCCGCTCGCCGGGGCGCTGCTGCTGGTCTGGGTGGACATCGTCGCGCGCACCCTCCTCGCCCCCGCCGAACTGCCCGTCGGGGTGGTCACCGCCGTGCTCGGGGTGCCCTGCTTCCTGCTGCTGATGCGCCGTCGCGGCCACGCCCTCGGAGGCCGCTGATGGACCTCGCCCTCGACTCCGTCTCGGTGGAGCTGGCCGGCACCCGGCTGGTCCACGACGTCGCCCTCAAGGCCTCCGCCGGTCAGATGGTGGGGCTCGTGGGGCCCAACGGCAGCGGGAAGTCGACGCTGCTGCGCTGCGTCTACCGGGCGCTGCGCCCCGCGACCGGGGCCGTCCTGGTGGGCGGCGACGACCTGCACGCGCTCGCCCCGCGCGAGGCCGCCCGGCGGGTGGCCGCACTGCCGCAGGAGCACTCCGCCGAGTTCGACTTCACGGTGGCCGAGGTGGTCGCCATGGGCCGGCTGCCGCACCGGCGGGGCTTCGGCGGCCCGTCGGACGGCGACCTCGGACGCTGCACCGAGGCGCTGCGGCAGGTCGGCGCCGGGCACCTCGCCGAGCGCGGCTTCCTGAGCCTGTCGGGCGGCGAGAAGCAGCGCGTGCTGATCGCCCGCGCGCTCGTCCAGGAGCCACGCCTGCTGGTGCTGGACGAGCCCACCAACCACCTCGACATCGGGCACCAGCTGGAGGTCCTGGCGCTCGTCCGCGCGGCCGGGCCGACGGTGCTCACCGCGCTGCACGACCTCAACCTGGCGGCCGGACACTGCGACCTGCTGTACGTCCTGCGGGCCGGGCGGATCGTCGCCTCGGGGCCGCCCGCCGAGGTGCTCGAACCCGGGCTGCTGGCCGAGGTGTTCGGCATCCGGGCCACTCCCGTGCGGCATCCGGGGACCGGGGCCGTCCACCTGCTCTTCGACCGGCTCCGACCGGACCTGGCCAGCTCCGACCAGATCTGACCGGCTCCGACCGGCCGTCATCGTCTCTTCGACCCCGAGGAACCCACTTGCGCACCAAGGCCGTTGCCGCCGTCGCCCTGCTCGCCCTGGGACTCACCGCCTGCGGCGCCGAGATCGCCCCCGCCGACGGGGCCAGCGCCGCGTCCGCCCACTACCCGGTGACCGTCGACAACTGCGGCACCAAGCTCACGTTCGCGCAGAAGCCCGCCCGCACGGTCACCAACGACGTCGGCATCACCGAGCTGATGCTCTCCCTCGGCCTGGCCGACCGGATGGCGGGCTACGTGATGCCCGACGACAAGGGCCGGATCGACCGGGTGGCCTGGAGGGACGGCTACCAGCGGACCTCGTGGCTCTCCAAGAAGCAGATCTCCAAGGAGATCGTGCTCGACGCCAAGGCCGACCTCGTCCTGGCCGGCTGGCACTACGGCTACGACGAGGGCCGCGGGTTCACCCCGCAGGCGCTCAAGGCCGTCGGCGTCGACTCGTACGTGCTCACCGAGTCCTGCCGCAGCGGCAAGGGCACCGAGCGCGGCGTGATGTCCCCGCTGGACGCGCTCTACACCGACCTGGCCAACCTCGGCGCGATCTTCGACGTCGAGGACCGGTCCGAGCGGCTGATCGCCGACTTCAAGGCGCAGGTCGCCGCCGTCCCGCAGCCCGAGCGCCGACCGTCCGTCTTCCTGTACGACAGCGGGCAGGACAAGCCGTACACCGCGGGGAGGTTCGCCGCGGCCGACGAGATCATCACCCGGGCCGGCGGACGCAACGTGATGGGCGACATCGCCGACTCCTGGATCACCAGCGGGTGGGAGAGCGTCGTCCAGCGCGACCCCGAGGTGATCGTCGTCAACGACTACGGCGACACCACCGCGGACGCCAAGCGGGCGTTCCTGAAGTCCTTCCCGCCGCTGGCCGGGGTCAGCGCGATCAGGAACGACCGGATCTTCGTCCTCGACTACGCCGACCTCGTCGAGAGCCCGCGCAACCCGGCCGCGATCACCGCGCTCGCCGCGTACCTGCGCGGCGGGCAGAACGGCTGACCGACCCCGCCCCGGCCCCGGCGGCCGGGCGTACGCTCGGAGTACGAACCGACGGACCCCGACCGGAGGAGCGACATCATGACCACCATGGCGGCGCCGACGGCCTTCGACGCCCGCGCCCTGCGCGAGGGCATCGAGCGCAGCGACGCCGGGATCCTGCTCGCGCTGTACGCCGAGGACGCGGAAATGCGCGTCGTCGACCACCGGACCCAGCCCAGCCACCCCCTGGTGATGCACGGGCGGGACGAGATCGGGGCCATGCTGAACGACGTCTACGGCCGCGAGATGACCCACACGCTGGAACAGGTGGTCGTCCAGGGCGACCACGTCGCCTTCATGGAGTCCTGCCGCTACCCCGACGGCGTGCGGGTGCTGATGACCTCCATGGCCGACCTGCGGGACGGGCGGATCGTCGACCAGACCTCCGTCCAGGCCTGGGACGAGACCGGTCCCGGCCAGTAGGCTCGGCCCCATGATCCGCACCGCCCTCCCCACCGACGTCCCCGTCATCCGCGCCATGATCGGCGAGCTAGCGGAGTACGAGAAGGCCCCGCACGAGGCGGTGGCCACCGACGAACAGCTGCACGACGCGCTGTTCGGCCCCGCACCGGCGCTGTTCGGCCTGATCGCCGAGGACGACGCCACCGGCGAACCGGTGGGCTTCGCGGTCTGGTTCCTCAACTTCTCCACGTGGCGCGGCACCCACGGGATCTACCTGGAGGACCTGTACGTCCGCCCGGAGTCCCGCGGCGGCGGCCACGGCAAGGCGCTGCTGCTGGAGCTGGCCAGGATCGCGGTGGAGCGCGGCTACTCGCGGATGGAGTGGTCGGTGCTCGACTGGAACGAGCCCTCGATCGACTTCTACACGTCGCTCGGCGCGGTGGCGATGGACGAGTGGACCGTCTACCGGCTCACCGGCGACGCCCTCGCCGCCGCCGGGAGCCGCTGAGACCCGCTGAGAAAGCGCTGAGAATGCGCTGATCAGCTGCCCCGAACCCCTGCCACCGTGCGTCGCGATGCCTTACCATGAGTAACTCCCGCACCGGTATCGCGGCAGACCCCCGGAGGGGGGTGCAAACGGGGTGCGAACAGGGGTACCCCCAGAGGTACCAAGCAAGCACAGCGCGTCACCCAGGAGGCAAGGGTGTCCCAGATCGACAGCGATCTCGGAGTTCAGGACTTCGTGGAGGTCCGGCTGCCCGCGGCGGGGGCCTACCTCTCCGTGTTGCGCACCGCGACGGCCGGGCTGGCCGCCCGGCTCGACTTCACGCTGGACGAGATCGAGGACCTGCGGATCGCGGTGGACGAGGCCTGCGCCATCCTGCTCCAGCAGGCGGTGCCCGGTTCCGTCCTCTCGTGCGAGTTCCGCCTGGTCGGCGACTCGCTCAAGGTGACCGTCGCCGCACCGACCACCGACGGCAAGGCTCCCGAGCGGGACACCTTCGCCTGGACGGTCCTCTCCGCCCTGGCCGGCGAGGTGGACTCCTCGGTGGGCGAGGACAACACCGTCTCGATCAGCCTGCACAAGAAGCGCGGCGGTTCGGCCGCCCACTAGCCGGCCGCGCCGGCAGCGCCGCCGGCCGCACCGCGCGCAAGGGCCGCCGGCCGGCACCCCGACCAGGGGCCGGCCCGGCGGCGCCCGGTACCGCCCACCACGCGGTACGACCACAGAGACGAATCCGGGGCCGAGGGCCCCGGTGCTCCCGGAACGGAACGGGGGAATGGCCGTGAGTGATCTGGACCGTACCGGCCTCGCGACGGCGGGCCCTGCCGTACCGACCCAGGCGAGCGTTCCCGGCCTCGCCGCCAACGACGAAGCGCACCCGAAGGACGCCCACCGGATGAGCCAGCCGACCGAGCCGACGTCTGAGCCGACGCCCGCCTCCCCGACCCCGCCCGAGCCGGCGGACGGGGCCGCGGACCTGCACGGCGCCGTGCCCGCCCAGGGCTCGCACCGCACCGGCGCGCCCGACCGGGAGGCCGCCCGGGCGCTGTTCGTGCGGCTGTCCGCGCTGCCCGAGGGCTCCCCGGAGCGCGTCGAGCTGCGCAACCAGCTGGTGCGCATGCACATCCCGCTGGTCGAACACCTGGCCCGGCGCTTCCGCAACCGCGGCGAGCCGCTGGACGACCTGACCCAGGTCGCCACCATCGGGCTGATCAAGTCGGTGGACCGCTTCGACCACGAGCGCGGGGTCGAGTTCTCGACCTACGCGACGCCGACCATCGTCGGTGAGATCAAGCGCCACTTCCGCGACAAGGGCTGGGCGGTCCGGGTGCCGCGCCGGCTCCAGGAGCTGCGGCTGTCGCTCACCACGGCGACCAGCGAGCTCTCCCAGCGGCACGGCCGCTCCCCCACGGTGCACGAGCTGGCCGAGCACCTGGGCATCTCGGAGGAGGACGTCCTGGAGGGCCTGGAGTCCGCCAACGCGTACTCCACGCTGTCGCTGGACGTCCCGGACAGCGACGACGAGTCGCCGGCCGTGGCGGACACCCTGGGCGCCACCGACGAGGCCCTGGAGGGCGTCGAGTACCGCGAGTCGCTCAAGCCGCTGCTCGCCCAACTGCCGCCCCGGGAGCAGAAGATCCTGGTGCTGCGGTTCTTCCGCAACATGACCCAGTCGCAGATCGCCGCCGAGGTGGGGATCTCGCAGATGCACGTGTCCCGGCTCCTGGCCCGCACGCTGGCCCAGTTGCGGGAGAAGCTCCTGGTCGAGGAGTAGGAGAGGCCGGCCGCTCGGCGAGCGGCCGGCCGTCCCGGCGGTCCTGTGCGCTCAGCCCTCGTGCTCGGCGTACAGGACCGCCGTCGTCTTCGGGCTCAGCATCGCGACGATGCCCGCCAGCCCGAGCAGGCCGACCAGCGCGCCGACGCCGATCATCGCGCCGCCGCTCTTCACCATGTAATAGGCGACCGGCAGGCAGATCGAATTGGTCAGCACCGCCGGACTGCGGCCCCAGCGGCGGCCCTTGAGCAGCGCCCGGGCGGCCAGCACCGGCAGCACGCCGAGCAGCACGATGACCGCGCCGCCGAACTCGTTCAGGGCGAGCTGCTTGGCCTGGCCGGACAGCGCGGACACCATGTCCGAGACGCCGACGACGGCCAGCGCGGTGCCCTCCAGGGCGGTGATGGCGGCACCGACGGTCAGCGCGACCGGGCGGGCGCGGCCGGCCGCGGGCGCGGACGCCGGGGGTACGGGGGCGGAGGATTCTGCGGTCACTCCAGCAGGGTAGCCGCCGGTCGGACCGTACCGACCCGTAGGCTTTCCCCATGCGCGCTCTCCTGGTCGTGAACCAAAAGGCCACCACCACCAGTGGCCGCACCAGGGACGTACTGATCCACGCCCTGCGCAGCGACCTCAAGCTGGAGGTGGCGGAGACCGCCTACCGCGGCCACGCGCGCGACCTGGCCCGCGAGGCCGCGGAGGACGGCACGGTCGACCTGGTGGTGGCACTGGGCGGCGACGGGACCGTCAACGAGGTGGTGAACGGGCTGCTGGCGCACGGGCCGGGCGAGAAGGTCCCGCGACTGGCCGTGGTGCCGGGCGGTTCGACCAACGTGTTCGCCCGCGCGCTGGGCCTGCCCAACGATCCGGTGGAGGCCACCGGGGCGCTGCTGAACGCGCTGGAGCACGGGCGCGAGCGCCCGATCGGCCTGGGCAAGGCGATGACCGACGGGCTGCCGGACCGCTGGTTCACCTTCACCGCCGGCCTCGGTTTCGACGCCGGCGTGGTCGGCCGGGTCGAGGAGCAGCGCAGGGCCGGGCGCAAGTCCACCCACGCGCTCTACATCGGCCAGGCGATCCGGCACTACATCACCCAGCGTGAGCAGCGCCGTTCCGGCCCGGTGGCCCTTCGCCTGCCGGGCCACGAGGCCGTTCCGGGCCTGGTGCTGGCGATAGTCAGCAACACCTCGCCGTGGACGTTCCTGGGCAACCGCCCGGTCTACCCCTCGCCCCTCGCCTCCTTCGACACGGACCTCGACGTCTTCGGCATCACCCGGATGACGGCGTTCGGTACGGCTCGAACGGTCCGTCAGATCCTGCGGTCGTACGCGCCTTCGAGCGACGGCGCCCCGTCGGCCGGCCCCTCCGGGAAGCACGTCGTCTCCTATCACGACGTCAGACACTTCACCTTGGTTTCAGAGGAACCAGTGCCGTTCCAGGTCGACGGGGACCATCTTGGAGACAGGAGTCGCGTCAGTTTCACAGGCGTACGGCGGGCACTGCGTGTGATTGTGTGACCGGAAGTGGGGTTCGCCCTTCTTCTCGAACGCACAAGCCCCCTTCACTCCATAGAAGTACTGGCTGTGAGCTAGGCGACACCGAAGAATCAAAAATTCCTCCCCGAAGGGGGTTGTATCCGAGCCCGAGGTTTGCGAACCTCTACATGGCGATCGGGACACATCGCAGCGACGGCAACCTCAGCACCTGACGGAGGCCGACCGCGGAGTGTCCCTCGAATCGCCGAATCCCTCCTCAGCACAGACCACCCGGGCCCGGCGGGCCTTTGGTCTCTTTTGCTGTTGCGGGATTCGTGAAAGCGTTCACATTCACAAGCCATCGATTATGCCGATCAGGGCCACCCCCGTCGGCAGGAGGAGTTGGACGACCATGGACTGGCGCCACCGCGCTGTCTGCCGCGAAGAGGACCCGGAGCTGTTCTTCCCGATCGGGAACACCGGTCCTGCTCTGCTGCAGATCGAGGAAGCCAAGGCCGTGTGCCGCCGCTGTCCGGTCATGGAGCAGTGCCTGCAGTGGGCTCTTGAGACCGGCCAGGACGCCGGCGTCTGGGGCGGCATGAGCGAGGACGAGCGTCGCGCGATGAAGCGCCGTGCCGCCCGCAACCGCGCCCGCACCGCCTGATCACACGCCGTAGTACCAGCAGTGACCGCTGTACCGATCAACACATGATCAAAGGCTTCCCTGCAGTTCCTGGTGAAGCCTTCCGCACAAAGGACCTTGCCCGGCAAAGTCCCGCGACACCGGTCCGTCCAGCCACTTGATACTGTTCACTTAGAGCAATATCGTGGAGCTGAGGCGCTCACCGTGTGCAACGCACCGAGCGGTGTCGCACCACCCAGAGCCCCCGTTCCGGCCGACTCCCCCCGACGGCCGGAACGGGTTGAGAGGCCCTGTCGACCCACCCCCCCCGGTCGACAGGGCCTCGTTTCTGTTTCCGCACCCGGTTGCCGGCCCCGACACCCGACCGGCACCCCGCACTCGACCGGCGGCCGACGCGAGGGCGCGCGGAGTGCACACCCGGCGCTCCGGCCGGACGCGCGCCCCGACGCGCACCTCAACGCCTCAACGCACCGGGATCTCCAGGATCACCTTGGTGCCGCCGTCCGGTCCGGCCACCATGTCGAAGGTGCCGCCCAGCTCGCCGGTGGCGAGCGTGCGCACGATCTGCAGACCGAGGTTGCCCGCCGTCTGCGGGTCGAACCCCTCGGGCACGCCCCGGCCGTCGTCCTGCACGGTGATCAGCAGGTACTCCTCCGGCCGGGCGCCGCCGTTCCAGCTGTCCGACCAGCCCATGCCGGTGGCCGGAGCGCGGCCGCGCAGCGCGCTCACCTCCAGGTGGCCGGAGGCGGTCGGGCCGAAGGCGTGCTCCAGCGCGTTCTGCAGCAGTTCGGTCAGCACCATCGACAGCGGGGTGGCCACCTCGGCGGACAGGATGCCGAAGCTGCCGCTGCGGCGGGTCTCCACCCGGCCGTCCTGGGACAGCTCCATCACCATCGCGAGGACCCGGTCGGCGATCTCGTCGAAGGCCACCTGCTCGTCGAGCGCCTGGGAGAGCGTCTCGTGCACGATCGCGATCGAGCCGACCCGGCGCACCGCCTCGTCCAGCGCGGCCCGGCCCGCCTCCGACTCCATCCGGCGCGACTGCAGCCGCAGCAGGGCCGCGACGGTCTGCAGGTTGTTCTTCACCCGGTGGTGGATCTCCCGGATGGTGGCGTCCTTGGTCATCAGCTCGCGGTCGCGGCGCCGCAGTTCGGTGACGTCCCGGCAGAGCACCAGCGAACCGGTCAGCGTGCCCTTGGGCTTGAGCGGGATCGCGCGCAGGGTGACCACTCCCCCCTGCGCCTCGATCTCGGTCTGCCGCGGCGCCCAGCCGCTCGCCAGCTTGACCAGCGCCTCGTGCACCGCGGCGCGCGAGGGCGGGGTGAGCTCGGCGGTGGCGCGGCCGAGGTGACTGCCGACCAGGTCGGTGGTCAGGCCCAGTCGGTGGTAGGCGGAGAGCGCGTTGGGGCTCGCGTAGGTGACGATGCCGTCCGCGTCGAGGCGGATCAGGCCGTCACCGACGCGTGGCGCGGCGTCCATGTCGACCTGCTCGACGTCCGGGAACGGGAAGCTGCCGGCGGCGATCATCTGGGCCAGGTCGGAGGCGCTCTGGAGGTAGGTGAGCTCCAGCCGGCTGGGGGTGCGGACGGTCAGCAGGTTGGTGTTGCGGGCGATGACGCCGAGGACCTTGCCCTCGCGCCGCACCGGGATGGACTCGACCCGGACGGGCACCTCCTCGCGCCACTCGGGGTCGCCCTCGCGCACGATCCGGCCCTCGTCGAAGGCGGCGTCCAGCAGCGGGCGGCGGCCGCGGGGGACGAGGTGGCCGACCATGTCGTCCTGGTAGGAGGTCGGGCCGGTGTTGGGCCGCATCTGGGCCACCGAGACGTACCGGATGCCGTCCCACGTGGGGATCCACAGCACGAGGTCGGCGAAGGAGAGGTCCGACAGCAGCTGCCACTCCGCGACCAGGTGGTGGAGCCATTCCACGTCGGCCCCGGTCAGGGTGGTGTGACGGCGGACGAGTTCGTTCAGCGAGGGCACATGGCGAGGGTATCGCCGCCGGTCGGGCGGGGGCGCGGCGGACCGCCGGGTGGACCGGCCGACCCGGGGAGTTGTTTAGACCAATTTGCCGAGGGACCTGGACAACCGAGATTGGTCTAGTCCACAATGGAAGGGCACCAAGGAGAGGCCACCGCGCAACTGCCCTGACCGCGCGCGGCCGCTCCTCGGTCGGACGCCACCGAGCGAGGACCCCGCACAGTTCTCGGTCGGCCCCGGCGCCCGACGACAGCTCCGGGCTGCGGTGCCGCATGGGTTGAGGGTCCCGTGTCGGCGCCGTGGCCCGTAGTGCTTTCCGGGTGCGGTGCCCCCGGGCACGAATCGGGCCATGTTCCGCCGCTCAACGAACCGGCCCCCGTCCACAGCCTGTGGACGGGGGCCGGTTCTGTCGTTCGGCGTCAGTGGGTCTCGGTGACCTTGGCCAGCGCGCGCGGGGCGTCCGGGTCCTGGCCGCGGGCGATGGTGACCTCGTAGGCCAGCAGTTGCAGCGGCAGGATCTCCAGGATCGGCTGCACCTCCTCGGGCACGTCGGCCGGCAGTGCGAAGCCCGCCGAGGCGGCGTCCACCTGCGCCTGCTGACCGATGACGACCAGGTCCGCGCCGCGGCCGCGCAGGCGGTCCAGCACCGGCTGCAGGGCCTCGCCGCCCTTGCCGTCCGGGACGATCGCGATGACCGGCGAGACGTTGTCCACCATGGCCAGCGGGCCGTGCAGGAGGTCGGCCCCGGAGAACGGGGAGGCCGGGATGTAGGTGGTCTCCATGAGCTTCAGCGCCGCCTCGCGGGCGGTCGGGTAGCCGTAGCCGCGCGAGGTGATGACCAGGCGCTGGGCGAAGCGGTAGCGCTCGGCCAGGGCCCTCACCTCGGCCTGGCGGGCCAGGACGCCCGCGGCCAGGGCCGGCAGCTCCTTGGCGGCCGAGCCGTCGCCGCCGCGCAGGCCCTCGATCAGCAGGTACAGCGCCAGCAGCTCGGCGGTGTAGGTCTTGGTCGCGGGCAGCGCCTTCTCCGGGCCGGCCAGCACGTCGATGTGGAACTCGGAGACCTCGGCCAGCGGCGAGGCCGCGTTGTTGGTGACGGCGAGCGTGATCGCGCCGGCCTCGCGGGCGGCCTTGGTGGAGGCCACCAGGTCCGGCGAGCCGCCGGACTGGCTGACCGTGATCACCAGGCAGTCGGTGAGGTCCGGCGTGGCGCCGTAGGCGGTGGTGGTGGACATCGAGGTCAGGCCGGCCGGCTTGCCGAGCAGGATCTCGATCAGGTACTTGGCGTACAGGGCCGCGTTGTCGGACGTGCCGCGCGCGGTCAGCAGGACGAAGCGCGGGTTGCGGGTGGCGATCTCGGCCGCGACCTCGCGGATCTTCGGGGCGCCCTCGTCGAGGATGCGCTGGAGGACGGCCGGCTGCTCGGCCATCTCCGCCGCCATGATCCGGCCGGGGACGGAAACAGTCTGCGTGTCGGACATCTGGGTGTGCCTCCGATGAGTGGTTCCACCCCGCTCGGGCACGACTGCCCGGCGGGGACCTCTACGGCGGCGAGTCCGCACACTCGCTGCGGTGATTCCTGCCGCAATCCTACGGGGGCGGCGCCCCGCCTGCTCGCCCCGGGCCGGGGCGAGCAGGCGGGGAGGGGTTCAGGACGGGTTGTTGATCAGCTGGTCGATCGCCGCGTCGGCGTCCTTGGTGGCCTGGTCCACCGACTTGCCCTTGAGGATCGCGGCCAGCATGTCCGGGATGATCTTCTGCTTCTCGACCGCGCCCCAGCCAGGGGCCAGCGGGGTGAACCAGGCGTCCGGCACCGCGTTGGCCGCGGCGGCGGTGTTGGGCCGGCTCTTGAGCGGGTTCAGCTGGGTGAGGTTGTTCGGCAGGATGTCCTTGTCGGCGAGCGCCTGCTGCGACTTGGTGCCGGTGAACATCCGGATCCAGTCGGCGGCCAGTGCGACCTGCTGGGACTTCGCGGTGACGGCGAGGTCCGAGCCGCCGATGAAGGTGGGCAGCGGCTTGCCGTCCGGGCCGGGCATGGTGGCCACCTTGACGGCGTCCTTGAGGGTCGGATCGCCGGTGCCCGGCGCGATGACGCTGGCCGCCTCGTAGCCGTTGCCGTAGAACGTCGCCGCGCGCCCGCGGGCCATCGCCTCGTACTGGTTCTGCTCGTTGACCGTCAGGTCGCCCTTGTTGTACTTGCGGACCAGGTCGGCGAAGTGCGCGATCCCCTGCTGGGACTTGGCGTCGTGCAGGGTGCCGTGCCAGTTGCCCGAGCTGTCGAACTTGGCGATGCTGCCGCCGGCCGCGGCCACGTAGCTCATCGCCGCGTACCAGTACGGGCCCGGCAGGTAGAGCGGCGAGTAGTTCCGGTCCGCCTTGGTCCTGTCCGCGATCTTGTCGAGGGCGGCCGTCAGGTCGGCCTCGGTCTTCGGGAAGTCGGCGCTGCCGGTGGCCTGCTGGAACGCGGTCGCGTTGTAGATCGCGACTCTGGCGCCCGCGTAGTAGGGCACGCACCAGAGCTTGTCCTGGTAGGTGCAGGTGTTGGCGAGCGCCTTGATCCAGCTGTCGGAGTTGTCGAAGGTGGTCCGGTCGACCGCGGCCAGCGCGCCGGACAGCACGTACTTCATCGTCTCGGTGTTGCCGAGCTCGACGACGTCGGGCGCGTTGCCGTCGGCGATCGCCTTGTCGAGCTTGCCGACCTTGTCCGCCCAGCCCTGGTAGGCGAGGCGCAGGGTGACCTTCGGGTACTTCGCCGCGAAGTCGTCGTTGACCCGCTGGACCAGGTCGGGCCAGTTCTTCTGGGCGTCGTCCATCAGCCAGACGGTGACGGTGCCGGTCGCGTTCTTCGGGTCGGCGGCGGAGCCGCCGGCGTCCTGCGACGGTCCGCCGGCCGAGGAACAGGCCGTCAGGCCCACCGCCAGTGCCATGATCCCGAATTTCGACACGAGCTGACGCTTCATCACGCCATCCTCCGAGGGTGCTAGAGCCTTTGGTGCCCGCCGGCAGCGTGATGGCGCCCGCAGCGGAGGGTCCGGGCAGGGGCGTAGAGCTTCGGGGAGGGCCGATACCACATCCGGCGAGGCCGAATCTCGAACCGGATGGACTGGACTCTGGCCTAGACCAATGGTGGTGTCAACGGCCAAATGCCGCTCCCGCCAAGGCCGTTGCAGAGCCGTTGTACCGCGAAGCATTCCCGTGGCGATCAGTCGCGCCGCCGTCACCCTAAGTAGGACTTAAGGTGGATTTAAGGCCCTCTTGAGAGAACACGGTCATACGCGCGCCCCGCCGGTCGACGCCGGGAAAACGGGACGGGCCCGCCATGCGACATGCGCATGACGGGCCCGTCGGCGGACGTCCCGGGTTCGGCCGGTGACGTCCTCGTGGAGGTTCAGCCGATCGCTCCCGGCTGGCCGGTGAGCACCTCGACGGCGGCCAGCCCGCAGACCCGGGCGGCGCCGTGGGTGGCGATGTGCAGCGCGCCGACCGGCTCGGACTGGGGCAGGCCCATCTCGACCACGGCGGCGTCCGGACGGGCCGCCACGAGGCGGCCCAGCACGGCCGACATCCAGGCGTGCCGGTGCGCGTCGCGCACCACCAGCACCATGCGGCGGCCGTCCGCCTCGGCCGCCAGCCCGGCGACCAGCGCCTCCAGCAGGTCCGGCGCGGCCTCGGCCGCCGACACCTCACGGGTGCGGGTGCCGGGGAAGCGGTCCGCCAGCATGCCGGCCACGCCCCACGGGGTGACGTCCCCGACGGCGATGTTCGGCTCGTCCGAGAACGAGGCGACGAACGGGCGCTCCGTCACCGGCAGGACCTCGCGGCCCGGCGCCCGCACCACCCGCAGCGCCCGGCGGGCGGCCCGCAGGCCCACCGCCAGGTCCGGCTCCGGCCGCTCGCCCTGGGCCGAGATCCGGCCCCAGCTGCCGAGCGCCCGCACCCGGGCGGCGGCGTCCGCCAGCCGCTCCTCGGCGAGGCGCCCGGCCCGCACGCCCGCCACGATGGCGTCGCGCAGCATCAGCACGGTCTCCTCGTCGGCGAGGCCGCCGCCGACGCAGATCGCGTCCGCGCCGGCCGCCAGGGCCAGCACCGTGCCCTCGCCCATGCCGAAGGTGTCGGCGATGGCGCCCATCTCGATCGCGTCGCTGACGATCAGGCCCTGGTAGCCGAGGCCGCCGTCGGCCGGGGCCGCGCGGAGCAGGTCGCGCAGGACGGTCGGGCTGAGCGTGGCCGGCAGCTTCGGGTCCAGCGCCGGGATCATGATGTGGGCCGTCATGACGGCCTTCGTGCCGGCCGCGATGGCGGCCTGGAACGGGATCAGGTCGCGGGCGCGCAGCACGTCCAGGTCGACGTCGATGACCGGCAGGCCGTGGTGCGAGTCGACGGCGGTGTCGCCGTGGCCGGGGAAGTGCTTGGAGCAGGCGGCCACGCCGGCCGACTGCAGGCCCTCCACCCAGGCGGCGGTGTGCCGGGCGCACAGCTGCGGGTCGGCGCCGAAGGAGCGCACGCCGATGACCGGGTTGCGCGGGTTGGAGTTGACGTCCGCGGTGGGCGCCCAGTTGTAGTTGACGCCGGCCGCGGCCAGCGCCCGGCCGAGCTCCCGGGCGACGTCCCGGGTCAGCGCCGGGTCGTCGATCGCGCCGAGGGCGAGGTTGCCGGGCCAGGACGAGCCGGAGCCGGCCTCCAGCCGGGTGACGTCCCCGCTCTCCTCGTCGATGGCGATCAGGAGGTCGGGGTTCTCCGCCCGCAGCGCCCGGGTGAGGGCGGACAGCTGGTCGAGGTCGACCACGTTGCGGTCGAACAGGGCGACCGAGCCGAGCCCGGCGGCGAGGTGGCGGCGCAGCCACTCCGGCGGCTCGGTGCCGACGAAGCCGGGCTGCAGGACGGTCAGCGCGTCGCGGTGCAGCTGGTCGCTGTCCGGGACGGTGGGGACGAGGATGCTCACGGTTTCTCAGCCCTTCACTGCGCCGTCGGTCAGACCACTGACCGCCTTGCGCTGCAGGAAGACGAACAGGATGAGGATGGGCAGCGCGAAGAGGGTGGACGCGGCCATCGTGGCGCCCCAGTCGGTGCCGGAGTTGGTCTGGAACGAGGAGAGCCACAGCGGCAGGGTCTGCGCCTGGACCTGCTTGCTCAGGATGTTGACCAGCGGGAACTCGTTCCAGGCGGTGATGAAGCCGAACAGCGAGGTCGACATCAGGCCGGGGGCGAGCAGCGGGAAGATCACCTTCACGAACGCCTGGGTGCGGGTGCAGCCGTCCACCATGGCCGACTCCTCCAGCTCCTTGGGCACGGCGGCGATGAAGCCGCGCAGCGTCCAGATCGTGAAGGGCAGGACCATCATCATGTAGAAGGCGGTCAGCGGCACCAGGCTGTTGAGCATGTCGCTGTCGCGCACGATCAGGTAGGCCGCGATGATCATGACCTCCCAGGGCGCCATCTGCGCGGCCATGACGACCAGCACGAAGCCCTTGCGGCCGCGGAAGCGCATGCGCGCGATCGCGAACGCGGCCAGGGTGGCGATCAGGAGCGAGCCGACCACGGCGCCGGCCGTGACGATCAGGCTGTTGGTGACGTACGTCCAGAAGTGGTCGACGTGCACCGCGCGGTCGAAGTGGGCCAGCGTCCCGTCGAGCGGGAGGAAGACCGGGTCCCGGCTGACGATGTCCTTGTCCTGCTTGAAGGACGTCGAGAACATCCAGTAGACGGGGAAGAGGAAGAAGACCAACAGGACCGACGCGACGGCGTTCGGCCAGGTGCGTCCGATGAGCGAGCGCCTCACAGCTCGTCCTCCTGCTTCAGGATGATGCGGAAGTAGTAGGCCATCAGCAGGCTCAGCATCAGGATGGTCAGGACCGCGATCGCGGACCCGACGCCGAAGCGCTGGGCGCCGAAGCCCTCCAGGAAGGCGTGGACCGGAAGGGTCCGGGTGAGTCCGTCCGGGCCGCCCTTGTTGATCAGGTAGACCTGGGTGAAGGACTTGAAGACCCAGATGACCTCGAGGAAGGTCGTGGCCAGGAAGAAGGGCTTCAGGATCGGGAAGATCACCGAGCCGAAGACCTTGAAGGAGCCGGCGCCGTCCATCCGGGCGGCCTCGTAGAGCTCCTTGGGGATCGTGGTCAGGCCCGCGTAGGTGTTGAAGGCCACGAACGGGATCGACTGCCAGACGATGAGCAGGATGACCACGAAGAAGGTGGAGTACTCGCCGCTGGTCCAGCTGAAGTCGGCCATCGAGTGCCAGCCGAGCTTGTCCAGGAACCAGTTGACGACGCCGTAGTGCTGGTCGAACAGCCAGGTGTAGACGGTGGTCGCGGCGACGATCGGCATCGCCCAGGCCAGCAGCAGCGCGACGGACAGCGCGAGGCGCATCCTCTTGCCGAGCCGGTCGAGCAGCAGGCCGATCAGCGAGCCGAACACCATGATGAGGACGACGTTGACCGCGGTGAAGACCACGGTGCGCAGCGTGATCGCCCAGAACTCGGAACTACCCAGCTGCTCGGTGTAGTTGGCGAAGCCGTTCCACTCGGTCAGGTGCTGGATGAACTGCCGCTTGTTGAGGTTCTGGAACGACACCACCGCGATCTTGAGCAGCGGCCACCCCAGCAGGAAGACGGTCGCCGCGACGGCCGGCAGCAGCAGCAGGTACGGCGCGCTCCGGGCACCGAGGCTGCGCCCCTGCGCCGGTCTGCGGCCCTTCTTCGGGGTGCGCTCGGCACCGGGAGTGGCGAACTCCTCTGTCATTGCCACCGCGGTCTTCCCTGGTTCCGGGGACTGTGTCTGCACCCGCTGCGATTGCACAGCCATCGCTCTCTCTTCCTGACAACCCGTCACGACGGACGGGCGCCGCCCACCGGCCCCCCGCCGGGAGCCGGTGAGCGACGCCGCTCGACTGCCTTACTGCTTCTGGTTGAGACGCTTGGCGATCTCGTCGTCGGCCTTCTTGGCGGCGGCGGCGTAGTCGCCGGTGAGCGCCGCGGTCAGGAAGTCCTTGATCGGGTTCGGCTCGTTCTCGACGTTGGTCCAGGTCGGCACATTCGGGGTGGTCGCACCGTTGGCCGAGGCCGGCAGGGCGGCCTTGGCGAAGTCGCCGACGACCTGGCTGTTGAGCGAGGTCTTGTTCGGGATGAGGCCGGCGCCGGCCATCAGGCCCTCGTTCTTGTCGCTCATGGCGATCTTGAGGAAGCCCTTGGCGAGCTCGGGGTTCTTGGTCTGCTGGGCGATGGCCAGGTTCGAGCCGCCGAGGAAGACGCTGGAGGGCTTGTCCGCGGTCTTGCCGGGCAGCGGGAAGTAGCCGATCTTGTCGGCGGACAGCTCCTCGGGCTTCGGGATCTCCCAGCCGAGGCCGATGATCGTGCCGATGTTGCCCTTGGCGAACACGTCCTTCTGCTGCGGGGTGGCCTCGTCCTTGTCCTTCGGGGCGGTGGCCGAGTAGCTCTGCAGCTTCTTGTAGGTCTCGAAGGCCTTCTGCGCCTCGGGGGACGACAGGCCGCCGGCCCACTTGTCGCCGTCCTTCTTCGCGAACTTGCCGCCCTCGCTGGTCAGCAGGCCGAAGTAGGCGTACCACTCCTGGCCGGGCATGTAGAGCGGGTCGGTGACGCCCTGGACGGTCTTGACCTTGTCCAGGTCGGCGTAGAACTCGTCGAGGGTCTTCGGCGGGGTGGTGATGCCGGCCTTGCCCCAGATGTCCTTGTTGTAGGTCACCACGCGGTTGGTGAAGTACCACGGGGCGGCGTACTGCTTGCCGTCCAGGGTCGAGGACTCGTTCAGGTTGGCGGCCCAGTCGGCGCCGCCGACGTTGGCCTTGTCCTTGGTGATGTCCATCAGGCCGCCGGTGGCCGCGTAGCCCGCCGTCTGGGTGTTGCCGATCTCCAGGACGTCGACCGAGCCCTCGGAGAGCGCGGCGGTGACCTTCTGGCCGATGCCGTTCCACTTCTGGGTCTGGATGTCGAGCTTGGCGCCCGGGTAGGCGGCGGTGAAGTCGGCCTTGACGCTGTCCTCCCAGCCCTTGGGAGCGGAGCCGTCCATCAGCCACACGGTGAGGGTCTTGCCGTCGAAGTTCTTGGCCGCCGAGGACGAACCGCTCTTGCTGTCGTCACTCTTGCCGTCCGAGCCGCAGGCCGCGAGACCGACGACCATTGCCGCGACGCCGACCGCCGCGATGAGCTGACGCTTCACGCCATCCTCCTGAGGGATGCCTGGATTGCCCCCGTCGGGTGGCAGCGGCTTATCCACGCATAGCGGGAGGAAAGGTGCCGCGGACCCCTTCGAACGGGTGGGGGGATTCGTAGTCACCGGCCTAGTGGTGTAGACCAGATGCCTGGAGCTTGGCCTAGACCAATGGGCCTGTCAACGGCTGTCCGTCCGATCAGGACCACCCGTTATCAAGCCGACACCGCGCATCGTTCATCGCGTGATGAGGTATTCGTTCCTCAGCCATACATGCAACGATGTGACCCGTTAACGATGTGGCGGGGCCGGTGAAGGCCCCGCGAGAAGCGGGAGAACAGGTCCGATGAGCAGCGACGGGGGAACCAGCGCCCAGGTCAACGACCCCGGGGTGAAGAACCTCCCCGCGCAGGCCGGCACCGACCCGACCGCGCGCGTCCCCAAGTACTACGGCCTCAAGCGCCACCTGCTCCAGCTCACCGAGACCCAGCCCGCGGGCACCCCGGTCCCGCCGGAGCGCGCCCTCGCCGCCCAGTTCGACACCTCCCGCACGACCGTTCGCCAGGCCCTCCAGGAGCTGGTCGTCGAGGGCCGTCTGGAGCGCATCCAGGGCAAGGGCACCTTCGTCGCCAAGCCCAAGGTCGCCCAG
The DNA here is from genome assembly GCF_036322405.1 of Streptomyces sp. SP17BM10. Taxonomy (NCBI): domain Bacteria; kingdom Bacillati; phylum Actinomycetota; class Actinomycetes; order Kitasatosporales; family Streptomycetaceae; genus Streptomyces; species Streptomyces sp. SP17BM10. The sequence goes on from NZ_JAQYXB010000577.1 coordinate 252,691, forward strand.
GCCCTCCAGCTCACCTCCTACACCGAGGACATGCGGGCCCAGGGCCTGGAGCCCACCTCCCGGCTGATCGAGATCGGCTACATCACCGCCGACGACCGGCTCGCCCCGCTGCTGGACATCAAGCCCGGCGGGCGCGTGCTGCGCATCGAGCGCCTGCGGCTGGCCAACGGCGACCCGATGGCCATCGAGGTCGCCCACCTGTCCGCCAAGCGCTTCCCGGCCCTTCGGCGCAACCTCGCCAAGCACGACTCCCTGTACGCGGCCCTGCGCGAGGTGTACGGCGTCACCGTCGCCGAGGCCGAGGAGACCATCGAGACCACCCTCGCCAACCCGCGCGAGGCCGGCCTGCTCGGCTCGGACCTCGGCCTGCCGATGCTCCAGCTCTCCCGGCACTCCTTCGACGGCGACGGGAACCCGGTCGAGTGGGTGCGCTCGATCTACCGCGGCGACCGCTACAAGTTCATCACCCGCCTGAAGCGCCCCGAATAGAGAATCCCCCACCACTCCCCCGCTTCCGAACCCCGGGCACCGGCGCACGCGCCGGTGCCCGTTTCGGCATTACCCGACGTCCACCCGCGGACGCGCGCCGGCGGGGCGCCCGCGCGCGCGTCCGGATGGCGGGAAGTTCCGCCATATCCGGTGACATGGATCACTCCATGGTCTAGATTGCGCAGCCGTACTGACAGCCGATCACCGATGGTGCTGCTCGGCGGGTCCCGGGGGTGCGCACGGCGTTCCGGGGCTGCGGCGCCGACGGGGTGGACCCTCCGGAGCGGAGCCGCAGATGCCGTCTGATCCCGACGTCACCGAAGATGTCATGCCCGAGCCACCGGGGGCCCCGCTCCCGGCGGTGACGCCCGAACGGGTGCTGGCCGGGCTCGCCCTGCTCGTGCCGATCGTGGCGATGCTCTGGGTGTCCTCCTACGACAAGACCGGCCCGGCGGTGGGCGGGATGCCGTTCTTCTACTGGTACCAGCTGCTCTGGGTACCGGTGTCGGCCGTGTTCACCGTCGCCGCGTACCTGCTGATCAACCGCGACGAGAAGGCCCGCAAGGCCGCCGAGGCGGGTGGCGCGCGATGAAGGACGTCAACGTCCCCGCCCTGACCGTGTTCGTGCTGTTCTTCCTCCTGGTCACCGTGATGGGCTTCCTGGCCTCGCGCTGGCGCCGGGCGGACGACGCCCTGCACCTGGAGGAGTGGGGCCTCGGCGGGCGCAGCTTCGGCACCTGGGTCACCTGGTTCCTGCTCGGCGGCGACCTCTACACCGCGTACACCTTCGTGGCCGTCCCCGCGGCGGTGTACGCCACCGGCGCGGCGGGCTTCTTCGCGGTGCCGTACACGATCGTCGCCTACCCGCTGGTGTTCCTCTTCCTGCCGCGGCTGTGGTCGGTCTCCCGGGTGCACGGGTACGTCACCCCGGCCGACTTCGTGCGCGGGCGCTACGGCTCCCGGCCGCTGTCGCTGGTCGTCGCGCTGACCGGGATCCTCGCCACCATGCCGTACATCGCGCTCCAACTGGTCGGCATCCAGGCGGTGCTGGACGTGCTGGGGGTCGGCGGCGGCGCGAACGCGAACTGGTTCGTCAAGGACCTGCCGCTGTTCATCGCCTTCGGCGTGCTCGCGGCCTACACCTACTCCTCCGGGCTGCGGGCGCCGGCGCTGATCGCCTTCGTCAAGGACGCGCTGGTCTACATCGTGATCATCGTCGCGGTGATCTACATCCCGATCCGGCTCGGCGGGTACGGCCACATCTTCGAAGCGGCGCAGCACAAGTTCAGCGCGCCGAAGGCGACCGGCTCGCTGACCGTCCCGGGCGACAAACAGTGGACGTACGCCACGCTCGCGCTCGGCTCGGCGATGGCGCTGTTCATGTACCCGCACTCGGTGACCGGCGTGCTGGCCTCCAAGTCCCGCAACACGGTGCGCCGGAACATGGCGATCATGCCGGCGTACTCGCTGATGCTGGGCCTGCTGGCGCTGCTGGGCTTCATGGCGATCGCGGCCAACGTCAGCAAGGGCGACAAGACCTTCAACGCCCAGCTGTCGGTGCCGCGGCTGTTCGCGGACATGTTCCCGGACTGGTTCACCGGCGTCGCCTTCGCGGCGATCGGGATCGGCGCGCTGGTGCCGGCCGCGATCATGTCGATCGCGGCGGCGAACCTCTTCACCCGCAACGTCTACAAGGAGTGGCTGAAGCCCTCCGCCACCGCGGCCGACGAGACCCGGATCGCGAAGCTGGTCTCGCTGCTGGTCAAGGTCGGCGCGCTGGTCTTCGTGCTCGGCATGGACAAGCAGGCCGCGATCAACCTCCAGCTGCTGGGCGGCCTGTGGATCCTGCAGACCTTCGTCGCGATCGTCGGCGGCCTGTTCACCCGCTGGTTCCACCACTGGGCGCTGTTCGCCGGGTGGGCGGCCGGCATGTCCTACGGCACCTGGGAGGCGTACCGGATCGCGAGCCCGGCCACCAAGCACTTCGGCGGCAACGCGGCCGAGATCCCCGGCATCGGCCAGTACGGCTACATCGGCCTGACCGCCTTCGTGCTCAACCTGGTCGTCGCGGTGGTCCTCACCCTGGTGCTGCGGGCCGTCAAGGCGCCGTACGGCCCGGACGAGACGAAGCCGGCCGACTACAGCGCCGAGGTCGGCGGCGGCGACGAGCCGGAGAACGCGCCGGAGCCCGTAGCGGCGCACTGATTGGCCGTGCGCGCGCCCTGTGATCGCGCCGTCTTCTCCGTGAACACTGGGAGAAGGCGGCGCGATCATATGTATGAACGGGCGCGCACGCCGGGCACCACCAGACCGGACCGGAGACCACCGGCCGGCACCTGATCGACCACGGGGAGCTCGCGGCCATGGCAGAACTCGGCACCACCCTCAACGGCCAACACCAGTCCACCCGTCCGCCGGTCACCACGAACGGCCAGCCCGCGAGCGGCCAGCCGCCCGCGGTGCGGTTGCCGTCCGTGCTGATCGCCACCCGGCACGGCGAGTCCACCGCCAACGTCGAGTTCCAGCTGGCCGAGGCGGCCGGCGCGCTCAGCGTGCCGATCAGCTGCCGGGACGCCGACATCCCGTTGTCGCTGCACGGGCAGCAGCAGGCCCAGGCGCTCGGCCGCTGGTGGGCCGCGCTGCCCGGCGTCGACCGCCCGCGCAGCGTCTGGTGCTCGCCGTACGTGCGCACCACCGAGACCGCCCGGATCGCGCTCGCCCAGGCCGCCGGGCTCGGCGCCGTCCCGGTCACGCTCGCGGTGCGCCACGACGAGCGGCTGCGCGACCGCGAGCTCGGCGTCCTGGAGATGCTGCCGAAGGCCGCGATCGAGGCCAAGTACCCGGAGGAGGCGGCCCGGCGGCGCAAGATGGGCGAGCTGTACTACCGACCGCCCGGCGGCGAGTCCTGGGCGGACGTCGCACTGCGGGTGCGCAGCCTGCTGCGGGACGTGTGCGAGGAGGAGGCCGGGCGGCCGGTCCTGCTGGTGGCGCACGACTGCACCGTGCTGATGCTGCGGTACGCGCTGGACCGGCTGACCGAGGAGCGGCTGATGGCGCTCGGGCCGGTGCACAACTGTTCCACCAGCCTGTGGCGGGCCCGGGACGGCCGGCTGCGGCCCTCGCACTGGAACGAGACCGGGCACCTGGCAGCGACGGACTGACGCGTCAGCCCTCCCCTCCCGCGGCGACGGCGGGCCCGGCGAAGCACCGCCGGTAGGCCAGCGGCGTCGTCCCGAGCCGGCGCCCGAAGTGGTGGCGCAGGGCCGCCGCGTTGCCGAAGCCGCAGCGGGCGGCGATCGCGTCCACCGGTTCGGTGGTGGACTCCAGCAGCCGCTGGGCGAGCAGCACCCGCTGCCCGGTGAGCCAGCGGTGCGGGGTGGTCCCGGTCTCCTGCTGGAAGCGGCGGGCGAAGGTCCGCGGCGACATGTGGACCCGGGCGGCCAACTGCTCGACCGTGGACTCCCGGTCCAGGTGGTGGCGCATCCAGTCGAGCAGCGGGGCCAGGGAGTCGCCGTCCCCCTCGGGCAGCGGGCGGTTCACGAACTGGGCCTGCCCGCCCTCCCGGTGCGGGGCCACCACCATCCGGCGGGCGATCCCCCGGGCCACCTCGGCGCCCTGCAGCTTGCGCACCAGGTGCAGGCAGGCGTCGATGCCGGCGGCCGTCCCGGCCGAGGTGATCACCGGGTCGTCGTCGACGTAGAGGACGTCCGGCTCGACCCGGGTCCTCGGGAAGCGCTCGGCGAGGTCGCCGGTGTACCGCCAGTGGGTGGTGGCGCAGCGGTCGTCCAGCAGGCCGGCGGCGCCGAGCACGAAGGCGCCGCTGCAGATGGAGAGCACCCGGCCGCCGTCGGCGACCGTCGCGCGCAGGGCCTCCAGCAGCGGTTCGGGGTAGCGCGGGCGGACCGAGGAGGCGGTGACGATCACCAGGTCGGCCCCGGCCAGCCGCTCCGGGCCGTGCGGGACGTCCATCGAGAAGCCCGCGTGGGTCCGGTGCGGGCCCGGGTGGGCGCCGGCCAGCGCGAAGTCGTACCCGGGCAGGCCCTCGGCGGTGCGGTCCAGGCCGAACACCTCGCAGGCGACCCCGAGCTCGAAGGGGTGGATCTCCTCCAGCACGACCGCGACCACGTTCTTGAGCATGCGGATCAGGATGCCCGGCGGAGCACGGCGACGGAAGGGCCGGGGTGGCAGGATTTCGACGTGAATGGTCATTCCTGCCACTCGTGGGCACCCGCACCGTCCGGCCAGGGTGGAGCCATGGACTCCGAAACGATCGCGAGCGCAATCGCCCTGGCCGGCGCCGTCGGCGGGTTCGGCCTGCTCGGCACCCTGATCGGCCGCGAGGTCTCCCGCGGCGGCGCCGCCGGCCGCGACAACTGGCACCGCGCCGGCGGCTACCCGGCCGGCCCGGAACGCCTCGACCGCCTGTACGGCACCATGCCCGCCGCCTCGCTGCGCCCGTCCGCCGATCCGGCGGTGCTCCCGGTGCGCACGACCCCCGAGATCAGGACGCCGCACGGCTCCGGCACACTTTCCGCATGGACATCGTCATCCGCCCGGCCCGCGAGGAGGACCTCGCCGACGCCGGCCGCATCACCGCCGAGGCGTTCGTCGGCGACGGCCACACCGCGCCGGACAGCAGCTACGTCGAGCTCCTGCGCGACGCCGGCCGCCGCTCCCGGGAGGCCGAGCTGCTCGTCGCGGTCGACGCGGCCGACGGACGGGTCCTCGGCTGCGTGACCTTCGCGGTCGGCGGCACCGAGTGGGCCGACATCGCCCTCCCGGGCGAGGGCGAGATCCGGATGCTCGCCACCGCCGCGGCCGCCCGCGGCCGGGGAGTCGGCGAGGCCCTGGTGCGGGCCGCCCTGGCCCGCACCCGCGAACTCGGCCTGGGCGGGATGGCGTTCTCCACCCAGCCGCGGATGAAGGCCGCCCACCGCATCTACGAGCGGGTCGGGTTCCGGCGCGCGCCCGAGCGCGACTGGGCCCCTTTCCCCGGCATGGACCTGATGGTCTACGCGATGGCCTTCTGACCGCGTTCCGGCAGCGTGCGCGGCCGGTGGCCGAAGGTCGGTGACTTGAAATGACCATCTGATCGGGACACTGCTAGGATCCGCCGCATGACGACGGGGAGTGCGCCTAGCGGCTGGTACGACGACCCTTCCGGCCAGCCCAACACGCTGCGCTGGTGGGACGGTTCCACGTGGACGGACAAGATTCAGGCCAAGCCCGGAGGCGCCGTGGGCGCGCCCGCGGACGCCACCCCCGGCCGCGACGCCGCTGCCGCCGCGGCCCCGACGGCCGTCGCCGCGCCCGCGCCGGGCCCGGCCGCCGCGCCGCCCACCCCGACCATGCCGGCCCTGCCGACCCAGAGCGCCGCGCCGGGCCCGCAGTCCGGACCTGCCCCGCAGCCCGTCCAGCCGCAGGTCCAGCAGCCCGCGCCGCAGCCGAACCCGCTGCCGGGCCCCGGTCCCGCCGCCTCGGCGCCGCAGCCGATCCCGACCTCGGTGGTCTTCGAGACCGTCGACCCGAAGCGCGGCAGGAACCGGCTCCTCCTGGCCGTCGGCGCCGTGGTGCTGTCCCTCGCGATGGCCGGCGCCGGCTACGTCGTCGGCCACAAGACCGGCGGCTCCCCGAAGGACTCACCGACCACCGCGGCCGCGGCCGCCGGCGACCCCAAGAGCCCGAACGGCTTCATGGGCACCGCGCTGACCGGCGGCCAGCCGCTCGCGGGCGGGCGTCAGGTCACCGGCCAGGACGGCAAGATGAACTTCATGGTGCCGCAGGACTGGCAGGTCCAGAACGACGCCAAGACCCCGACCGACGTCCGGTACGCCGTCAACCCGTACGCCTGCGTCGGCCACGGCAACGGCGCGTGCACCCGCGGCCTGGTCGTCCAGAACCTCCGGGTGTTCAACGGCGGCTGGTCCGACCCCAAGTCCCTGGTGCTCGGCATGGGCCAGCTGCTCTACAACTCCCGCTACGGCTCGGAGCCGCCCACCCCGCCGGAGCCGGTGAAGCAGTCGGCCGTCAAGATCCAGGGCCTGGACGGCTACCTCGCCCTGTGGCACGTGCCGATGTCCAGCGGCTCCTCGACCCCGGACAGCTACTGCGGCGTCCTGGAGGTCACCCCCGCGGCCGGCGCGACCACCGTCCCGGTGCTGCAGATCTGCCTCGACCAGGCGGCGGAGGCCCCACCGCTGACGGTCATGGACCAGATCGCGAACTCCGTCAAGATCACCCCCTGATCGGTGGAAACTCCCCGCAGGCCCCGCCCCTACCGGCGGGGCCTGCGGCGTTTTCCAGCCGTGGCGACCGCGAGACCCCCGGCTGTGAGCGGCCCACCGCTGCCCGTATGCTGACCGCTTGAACGACAATCCGACCCCATGTATAACGTGTCGGTCCCGCCGAACCGTTCAGCAACGGGCGGATGACCACGGCCCGGGGACGGCGACAGAGCGGCAAACCAACAGCTCCGGTGCGACGGGGCGTTGTATGGGGGAATACCGGTGGACTCCACCAACGAACACGCGGCGAACCGGACCGGCCGGGGACGAGGGCGCCACGGACGCGTACTCCCCCGGGCCCGCCACGAACGGCGGCTCGTCCGCCGCGACCTGCGCAACAGCGCGGCCCAGCGCGCCTACACAGCCGGCGCCGACGCGACCGGCCCGCTGGCCCCTGGCGAGGACGGCGCCGCCGTGCGCTACCGCTCGGTGTCCTCCCGCGGCGTCAAGTTCGTCATGACCGTCCTGGTCACGGTCAACGCGCTGGCCGGCCTCGCCTTCGTCGGCTGGCTGCTGCTTCCCGAGCACATCCCCGGATCCGGCGTGGGCTGGTCCCCGGACTGGCGGATCAACCTGGCCCGCATCTGCTTCTGCGCGGTCATCACCGTCGAGGTCATCCGGCTCGTCCAGAACCTCGCCGTCTGGGTCTTCGCGTTCCGCGCCAAGGACCCCCTGCCGGTCACCCCGCCACCCGGCCTCAAGGTCGCCGTGCTCACCACGATCGTTCCCTCCAAGGAGCCGATCGAGATCGTCGAGCGCACCCTCGAAGCGATGCTGCGCATCGAGTACGACGGCCAGGTGGACGTCTGGATCCTCGACGAGGGCGACGACGACCGGGTCAAGAAGATGGCCGCCCGCCTCGGCGTCCACCACTTCAGCCGCAAGGGCCGCCCCGAGTACAACCAGGCCGAGGGCGAGTTCCGGGCCAAGACCAAGTCCGGCAACCACAACTCCTGGCGCGCCGAGCACGAGCACGGCTACGACGTCGTGGCCCAGATGGACCCCGACCACGTCCCGCTGCCCTGCTTCCTGGAACGCACCCTCGGCTACTTCCGCGACCCCGACACCGCGTTCGTCGTCGCCCCGCAGGTCTACGGGAACATGTACGACAACTGGGTCGCCCACGGCGCCTCGGTGCAGCAGTACCTGTTCTCCGGCCTGGTCGAGCGCGGCGGCAACGGCATGGACGCGCCGCTGCTGATCGGCACCAACCACCTGTACCGGCCCACCGCGTGGCAGCAGATCGGCGGCTACCAGGACTCGATCATCGAGGACCACCTGACCAGCATGCGGATCCAGGCCACCGTCAACCCGGCCACCGACCGCCGCTGGAAGGGCGTCTACACACCCGACGTCCTCGCGGTCGGCGAGGGGCCGACCTCCTGGACCGACTACTTCAACCAGCAGAAGCGCTGGGCCTACGGCATCTGGGAGATCCTGCTCAAGAGCCGCCTGCGCTCGGGCCTCAAGCTGCGGCTGCGCCAGCGCGTGCTCTACGGGCTCGTCCAGTTCTACTACCCGAGCGTCGCGGTCAACACCGTCCTCGGCAGCCTCGCCACCTCCGTCTACCTGGCCCTCGGCGTCACCTCCATCCACCTCAACAGCGCCCACTGGATGGCCCTGTGGGGTGCCAGCATGGGCAGCTGGTTCGTGCTGTGGCTGTGGCTGCGCCGGTTCAACCTGGCCGCGCACGAGCGGCGCGAGATCGGCATGGCCGGCATGGGCCTGGCCCTGTTCGCCGGCCCGGTGTACGTGGCCGCGGCGCTGGCCGCACTGCTGCGCCGACCGCTCGCGTACGCCGTCACCGCCAAGGGCGACCTGCGCAGCGCCGAGTCGCTCTCGACGTTCCGGCTGCACCTACTGTGGGCGGCGGTCGCGGGCGGGCTGCTCGGGGCGAGCTTCACGCTGCACCACGACATCTGGATCCTGCGGTTCTGGGCGGTCGTCAGTCTGTTCACCGGGGTCGCCCCGCCGGTGATCTCCTTCGTGAGCGGCCGCCGCGAGGCCCGCGCCCAGCGCGCCGCCGAGGCCAGGGCCGCCGAAGCCGCCGGCGCCCTGGAGGCCGCCCCGGCCGTCGAGGTCCCGGAACCCGCCGCCGTCACCGCCGCGCCCGGGGCCGGGGAGGCGCCCGGCCCCCGGCCGGTGCCGACGCAGCGCCGCCGGTCCGCGCAGCCCGCAGGGGCCGACGCCGACGAGGAGTTCGAGGAACTGCTGGAGCCCGCACGGGCCGGCGGCCGGCGTGAGCAGGAGGACCGCTGATGCTGCGGATCACCGTCCCCCGGATCGCCGCCCTGGTCGCCCTGGCCCTGATGGTCGGCTACACCTTCGTGCTCGCGCCCCGGCTGTCACGGGGCCACGACCAGGACCCGTACGGCTTCGCCGGCGCCGCCCCGACCGCGATGCCGACCTGGCTCACCAGCGCCCTGGCCGCGCCCCCGACCGCCGCGCCCACGACGGCCACCCCCGGCGCGAGCGCCGTCCCGGCCCCCACACCCGCCCCGGCGCCGCAGTTCCCGCCGGCCGGCGAGGCGTTCACCGGCATCATGACCAAGACCGGCCCCTACGACCTCTCCCCGCTCGACGAGTTCACCTCCGCCGTCAAGCACCAGCCCAACGTCCTGGAGTTCTCGGTCGGCTGGTGGGACCGCAAGTTCGACCGCCGGATCTTCGACACCGTCGCCCAGCGCGGCATCATGCCGATGGTCGCCTGGGAGCCGTGGGACTACCGCAAGGAGGCGAAGGAGGACAAGCTCCGCGGCGAGCAGCCCGAGTACGCCCTCTCCAACATCATCGACGGCAAGTTCGACGACTACATCAGGACCTGGGCCGAGGGCGTCAAGGGCCTCGGCTACCCCGTCGCGCTGCGCTTCGCCCACGAGATGAACGGCTACTGGTACCCCTGGGCCGAGCAGGCCAACGGGAACAAGAAGGGCCAGTACGTCCAGGCCTGGAAGCACGTCCACGACCTCTTCAAGCAGGTCGGCGCGACCAAGGTCACCTGGGTGTGGAGCCCCAACGTCGACTACGAGAACGCCACCGGTCTCAACACGCTCTACCCCGGTGACGACTACGTCGACTGGATCGGCCTGTCCGGCTACTACGGCACCACCGGCGTCGAGAAGTACAAGTCCTTCGACCAGATCTTCCAGCCGACGATCAAGGAGCTGCGGGACTTCACCCAGAAGCCCGTCGTGATCACCGAGACCGGCGCCACCGACACCTCCGGGCTCAAGGCGCAGTGGATCAGCGAGATGTTCACGCAGCTGCCCCAGCACCCCGACATCATCGGCGTGATCTGGTACGAGGCGCGCAAGGAGGTGGACTGGCGGGTCGCCGCCTCCGACGCGGCCTCGCAGGCCTACGCCGCCGGGGTCTCCGCGCCCCGCTACAGCACGCCGTGGACCGTCCGCTCGGTGCCGGCCCTGACCACGGCGCCACCGCCGCCCGCGCCCTCCCCGACGCCCGACCCCTCCCCGTCGCCCTCGGCCTCCCCCTCGGCCACCAAGCCGAACCCGCCGGCCCGGAAGCCGACCAGCACCGCCACCCGGCCGCGGTCGAGCTCCACCCCCGCCGGGTGAGCGCGCCCCAGGCCCGGCCGACGGACCGCACGACCACGCAGCAGCAGGGAGGCGAGCACCCCATGACCAACCCCGCCATACCCGGCGCCGGACCCGCCGGCCGGCGCCCGTGGTGGGCGCTCGCGCCGGCCGCCGTCCTCGCGCTGGTCCTGTGCGCCCTGCTGCTCCCCCGGGACCAGAAGGACCCCGCCGGGCCGGTGAAGGCCGCCCCGGTGGTCACCCCGCTGCCCGCCGCGACCGCCGGCGAGCTGTGCTCCACCGCGCAGAACCGTTACCCCTCGCAGGCCGTGGACTCCGGCCGCTACCTGATCAACCCCAACGAGTGGAACGCCACCGGGGGCCTGTGCATCAGCAGCACCGACGGCGCCACCGGCTTCCGGGTCACCCGCAGCGGCGTCGGCCCGGCCAGCCTGACCGATCCGCTGCGCGGCCCCGGCGCGTACCCGCACATCAGCACCCAGCTCCAGCCGGGCACCGGGCCGCTGCCGATCCCCGTCAGCAACCTGCGCTACGCGACCAGCAGTTGGCACACCACCCAGGTCGACTCCGGCGTCTACAACGCCTCGTACGACATCTGGTACAGCAACAGCCGCACCAGCTGCTCGTTCACCGAGAGCGCCGAGCTGATGATCTGGCTGCGCGGCAACGGCAAGACCCCCTTCGGCGACGAGGCCGGCGAGCTCAAGGCCGGCGGCACCTCCTACCGCGTGTTCCAGGCGCCGAAGACGGGCAGCCACACACTGATCACCTACGAGATGGCCACCAGCACGGCCTCCGTCACCGACCTGGACCTGCGGGCCTTCACCCGCGACGCCGTCCAGCGCGGCTACGTCCCGGCCGGCTCCTACCTGTGCGCCGTCCAGGCCGGCTTCGAGATCTGGGACGGCGGCGCCGGGCTCAGCAGCGACTCGTTCTCCTTCCAGGCCGCCGCCGGGCAGCCCAGCGGCGCGATCACCTCGGCCCTGCCGGGCCTGTGCCTGGACAGCCGGGTCAGCGGCGACCCGGCGGCGGTCGGCGCGGGCACCTGCGACGGCTCCCCGGCCCAGACCTGGACGATGGCGGACGACGGCTCGATCGGCCAGTCCGGCCGCTGCGTCGAGGACCCCGCGATCGGCTTCCCCGTCCTCACGGCGTGCACCTCACGGCCCGACCAGCGCTGGCGGGTGACCCCGACGGGACAGCTCGCGAACCAGGACTCGGGGCGCTGCATCGAGAACCCGGCGAACCCGGCGGCCCCCGCGGGCGCCTCTGCGGGCGGTTCTCCGGGGACGGCGACGGGCGGCTCGGCCCAGGTGCGGATGCGCCCGTGCGACTCCCGCACCGGCCAGGAATGGCACCCCCCGGCCTGAGCAGTTTATCGCACGCCAGCTCGAACAACTGTGCCGCGCGACACTACATGTGGGGCTGCATCGGATTACCGACACTAGATGTATGCTCATCCCTGCTGTCGACGCAGGGGAACCCGGTGCGAGTCCGGGACTGCCCCGCAGCGGTGTGCGGGCGGCTCAACCGAGCCTCTCCCGCGAGTCCGAGTACCTGCCGACGGTGTGCAGAGGCCCTCCCGCAGAGGCCGGCAGCACCAGCACCACCTTCCGGGCCTCGCGGGCGGGCCGGGGCTGACACCGTCGCGCGACGCCGCCATGTGCGCCCGCGCGCGTGCGCCCCTGCCCCGAACGGTCCGGTACTCCGATCACCGCCGCCGATCGCCGCCAGGAGAGAGCGCCTTGACCATCGCTGCCTCAGTTACCCTGCCCGCCCAGGGCACCGGCTCCGCCCCCGCCGACCCCACGGTCTCCGACCCCGGCGGCGCGCTCCTGCGACTCCTCACCGACCGCAGCGCCGATCTCCCCCAGGTGGACCCCGGTCACGTCGCCGCCGCCGCGCTGCGCGGGCGCCACGCCGGCTCGGACTTCGCCGAGCTGCGCGGGCTGGCCGTGGACGCCGCCGCGTCGATGATCGCCGAGGACCCCCAGTACTCGAAGCTGGCCGCCCGCCTGCTCGCGCTGGAGATCGTCGACGAGGCCAGCAGCCAGGGCGCCGTCTCCTTCGCCGCCTCCGTCGCCGTCGGCCACGCCGAGGGCCTCATCGGCGACACCACCGCCGCCTTCGTCACCAAGCACGCCGCCGCCCTCGACGAGCTGATCGACCCCCAGGGCGACGACCGCTTCGAGTACTTCGGCCTGCGCACCGTGCAGTCCCGCTACCTGCTGCGCCACCCGATCACCCGCAAGGTCGTCGAGACCCCGCAGCACTTCCTGCTCCGCGTCGCCTGCGGCCTGGCGGTCGGCGACAGCGAGCAGTCGGTGCGCGAGGTCGCCGAGCTGTACGGCCTGATGAGCCGCCTGGAGTACCTGACCTCCTCGCCGACGCTCTTCAACTCCGGCACCCGCCACCCGCAGATGTCGAGCTGCTACCTGCTCGACTCCCCGCTGGACAACCTCGACTCGATCTACAACCGCTACGCGCAGATCGCCCGGCTGTCCAAGCACGCCGGCGGCATCGGCCTGTCCTACTCGCGCATCCGCTCGCGCGGCAGCCTGATCCGCGGCACCAACGGCAAGTCCAACGGCATCGTCCCGTTCCTGCGCACCCTCGACTCCTCGGTCGCCGCGGTCAACCAGGGCGGCCGCCGCAAGGGCGCGGCCTGCGTCTACCTGGAGACCTGGCACGCGGACATCGAGGAGTTCCTGGAGCTGCGCGACAACACCGGTGAGGAGGCGCGCCGCACCCACAACCTGAACCTGGCGCACTGGATCCCGGACGAGTTCATGCGCCGTGTGAACGCCGACGCCGACTGGTCGCTGTTCTCCCCCGCCGACGTGCCCGAGCTCGTCGACCTGTGGGGCGAGGAGTTCGACGAGGCCTACCGCAAGGCCGAGCAGGCTGGCAAGGCCGTGCGCACCATCCCCGCGCAGACCCTCTACGCCCGCATGATGCGCACCCTCGCGCAGACCGGCAACGGCTGGATGACCTTCAAGGACGCCTCCAACCGCGCCGCCAACCAGACCGCGCTGCCGGGCCGCACGGTGCACTCCTCCAACCTGTGCACCGAGATCCTGGAGGTCACGGACGACTCCGAGACCGCCGTCTGCAACCTCGGCTCGGTCAACCTCGGCGCCCACGTGGCCCCGGGCGCCTCGGCCGACGACCTGCTCGCCGCGATGGACTGGGAGCGGCTGGACGCCACCGTGCGCACCGCCGTCACCTTCCTCGACCGCGTGGTGGACATCAACTTCTACCCGACCCCCGAGGCCGGTGCCTCCAACTCCCGCTGGCGCCCGGTCGGCCTCGGCGTGATGGGCCTGCAGGACGTCTTCTTCCAGCTGCGGATCGACTTCGACTCCGCCGAGGCCGCCCGCCTGTCCACGCTCATCGCCGAGCGCATCATGCTCACCGCCTACGAGCGCTCCGCCGACCTGGCCGAGCGGCTGGGCCGCCACGAGGCCTACGGCGAGACCCGCGCCGCCCGCGGCGAGCTGCACATCGACCACTTCCCGAGCGCCACCCCGCAGTGGGCCGCCCGCTGGGAGGCGCTGCGCTCCCGCATCGCCGTCACCGGCCTGCGCAACTCGCTGCTGCTCGCCATCGCCCCGACCGCGACGATCGCCTCGATCGCCGGCGTGTACGAGTGCATCGAGCCGCAGGTCTCCAACCTGTTCAAGCGCGAGACCCTCTCCGGCGAGTTCCTCCAGGTCAACCCCTACCTGGTGCGCGAGCTCAAGGAGCTCGGCGTCTGGGACGAGCAGACCCGCGACGCCCTGCGCGACGCCAACGGCTCGGTCCAGGACTTCAACTGGCTGCCCACCGAGGTCCGTTCGCTCTACCGCACGGCCTGGGAGCTGCCCCAGCGCGCGCTGATCGACCTGGCCGCGGCCCGCATGCCGTACATCGACCAGAGCCAGTCGCTCAACCTGTTCATGGCCGCGCCGACCATCGGCAAGCTGAGCTCGATGTACGCGTACGCGTGGAAGGTCGGTCTGAAGACCACCTACTACCTGCGCTCGCGCCCGGCGACCCGCATCGCCCAGGCCGCGCCGGGCGCCGCCCGCACCGCCGTTGCCACGCCGATCCCCGTCGCCACTCTTACCCCGGAGCAGGAAGCCGCCCTCGCGTGCTCCCTGGAGAACCCCGAGTCCTGCGAGGCCTGCCAGTAATGCCCCAGTCCGAAGACCGCAAGATGCTGCTCGACCCCGGCTTCGAGCTGACGCTGCGCCCGATGCGCTACCCGTCGTTCTACGACCGGTACCGGGACGCGATCAAGAACACCTGGACGGTGGAGGAGGTGGACCTGCACTCCGACGTCGCCGACCTGGCCAAGCTCAGCGAGGGCGAGCGCCACCTGATCGGCCGCCTGGTCGCCTTCTTCGCGACCGGCGACTCGATCGTCGCGAACAACGTGGTGCTGAGCCTCTACAAGCACATCAACTCCCCGGAGGCGCGCCTGTACCTGTCGCGCCAGCTGTTCGAGGAGGCCGTGCACGTCCAGTTCTACCTGACGCTGCTCGACACCTACCTGCCCGACCCCGAGGACCGCAACGCGGCCTTCGCCGCGGTGGAGAACATCCCCTCCATCCACCAGAAGGCCCAGTTCTGCTTCAAGTACATGAACGCGGTCGACCACATCGACTCGCTGCAGACGAAGGAGGACCGCCGCGCCTTCCTCCTGAACCTGATCTGCTTCGCGGCCTGCGTCGAGGGCCTGTTCTTCTACGGCGCCTTCGCGTACGTGTACTGGTTCCGCTCGCGCGGCCTCCTGCACGGCCTCGCGACCGGCACCAACTGGGTGTTCCGCGACGAGTCCATGCACATGGACTTCGCGATGTCGGTCGTCGACACCGTCCGCGAGGAGGAACCCGACCTCTTCGACGACGAGATGGCCAAGCAGGTCACCGAGATGCTGGAGGAGGCCGTCGCGGCCGAGCTCCAGTTCGCCCAGGACCTGTGCGGTGACGGCCTGGCCGGCATGAACACCGACTCGATGCGCCAGTACCTGGAGGCCGTCGCCGACCAGCGCCTGGCCCGCCTCGGCCTGCCGATCCGGTACGGCTCGACGAACCCGTTCGGCTTCATGGAACTGCAGAACGTCCAGGAGCTGACGAACTTCTTCGAGCGCCGGGTCTCCGCCTACCAGGTCGCCGTCGAGGGCTCGGTCTCCTTCGACGACGAGTTCTGAGCAGTCAGATACGACGGTGGTGCCCCGCACAGGCCTTGGCCGTGCGGGGCACCACCGTCGTCTCAGTCGGCTGGAAACTCCCCGAACTCCCCACCGTGGACCCCGGTGAGGAAGGACGACCACGCCTCCGCCGCGAACAGCGGAGCCGGCCCATCCGGGTCCTTCGAGTCACGAACGGGCACCGCGCCAGTCACGCCGACCGCGATCTCCCCACAGTTGCTTTGCGCGCCCGACCATCACCACCCGCCGGCGCTGAACTCGCCCGCCCCCGCCCGGCGTTCGCGCCGGGCGGGCGCGGGTCGGCCGCGTGCCGCCCGTCCGGATGAACTCCCGGGCCACACCGGTATCACACGCATACACACGACCCGCCTCCGAGTACGGTCCGGCCGACAGCCGAACGAAAGGGGCTCACCGTGACCACGGTGCTGGACTACCGCAGCGACGCGATCGTCCACCTCATGCGCGTGCCGGCGCAGGAGTGCGACGAGCAGTGGCTCAAGGACGCTCTGCAGCGGGCCATCATCCTGGAGCTGGCGACGATCCCGCCCTACGCCGCCGCCCTCTGGTCGGTCAAGGACGGCCAGGAGGAGGTCGCCAAGGCGATCCGCGAGATCATCTTCGACGAGATGTCCCACTTCGGGCTGGTGTGCAACATGCTCACCAGCATCGGCGGGACGCCCAAGGTGACCGGCGCGGCCACCGTCCCGCAGTACCCGGGCCCGCTGCCCGGCGGCGTCCGGCCCGAACTGGAGGTCTACCTCAGCGGGTTGAGCCGGGAGTCGGCCTTCCTGTTCTCGGAGATCGAGAAGCCCGACCACCCGATCGCGCACGCCGAGACCTACACCTCGATCGGCGCCTTCTACGCACGGATCGCCGAGGTCTTCCCCACCTACGCCCATCTGCTCACCGGGCAGCGGCAGATCGAGTTCAAGATGGCCGCGCAGCACGGCGCGGGCAACGACATCGAGCCGATGACCACGATCGACGACGTGCTCCAGGCCATCGCGATCATCAAGGCCCAGGGCGAGGGCACCGACGCCTCCCCGGAGAACCCGTTCCCCGGAAAGCCGGACGAACTCGCCCACTACTACCGCTTCCGCGAGATCTACCACGGTCGCAAGCTGGTCAAGGTCTCCGACTCCGACCATCCGAAGTGGGACTTCCAGGGCGACCCGATCCCGCTGCCCGACCGCGACCCGGCCGCCCGGGTGCCGGCCGGCGGCTGGGCCAACGACCCGGCGAACCGGCCGACTGCGCAGACCGCGGCCAAACTCCAGACCTTCAACGGCCACTACAGCACCATGCTGCGCAAGCTGGAGGAGGCGTGGCAGACCGGGTCGACGACGCCGTTGTTCTCGGCGATCGGCTCCATGGGGTCCATGCGCAACGCCGCCCGGGAGATCCTGGCGATCCCGCTGCCCGACGGCACCGGCGCCACCTACTGTCCGGAGTACCTGTACACCGACCAGGCGTAGCGGTTTCCCCAAGCACGAAGGCCGGTGCGGGAACCGCCCGCACCGGCCTTCAACCACCGAACGGGGTCTACTCGTTCGGCACGGTCGCGTAGCGCGCGGTGCCCTCGGCCATCTGGCGCAGGGCGTCCTTGCGGTCCCGCTTGGACAGCTTGTCGATGTAGAGGAAGCCGTACAGGTGGTCCGTCTCGTGCTGCAGGCAGCGGGCGAAGAAGCCGGTGCCCTCGACGCGGACCGGGTTGCCGTCCTTGTCGACGCCGGTCACCGCGGCGTAGTCGGGCCGCGGCAGCTCGGCGTACGCGGTCGGCACCGACAGGCAGCCCTCGTTGCCGTCGTCCAGCACGCGCTTGCGGTCGGCCGGGTACTCCTCCAGCACCGGGTTGATCACGTGGCCGATGTGGCGCACGCCCTCGTCGTCCGGGCAGTCGTAGACGAAGACCTTCAGGTCCACGCCGATCTGGTTGGCCGCGAGGCCCACGCCCTCGGCCGCGTACATCGACTGGAACATGTCGTCGATCAGGGCCGCCAGCTCGCCGTCGAACGCGGTCACGTCCTTGACCTCGCGGTGCAGGACGGGGTTGCCGACCACGGTGATCGGACGCGCGGTGCCCTTGGTGAGGTCGGGCTCCTCGCCGATCACCTTCACGGGTGCCTCGGGCGCCGTCCCCTCGACGTCGTGCTCGTGCTCGTGGTCGTGCTGCTCCGCCATGTCTTCCGCTTCCATAGGTCTACGCGTACCTCACCAGGGTACTCAGCAGACTTCTTCGAGATCCCGGTAAGCCCGCGTTCCGGGGGCCGCCGCGACCCAGCGGTCCAGCAGCGCGCGCACCAGGTGCGCGGGGGCGGCGATGCCGCACTCGCGCTCCACCAGCCACGACATCCCGGCCGCGCCGCCCTGGCTGAGGTGGCTCAGGTGGCCGGGGTGCGCCGCGTCGCCGTCGTCGTGCGGGTCGTGGTGGGCGGTGTGGCCGTCGTCCGAGGCCATCCGGCTCTCGGAGCAGGCCCGGCACAGCAGCCGCACCGAGGACGTCCAGTCCTCCGCGGCGTAGCCCGCGTCCGCGACCATCCGCTCCAGCGCGTCCCGGTCGCCCGCCGTGGCCGCCTGGAGCAGCACGACGTAGGTCGGCACCGGGGACGGCGCCCACAGCTCGATCTCGTCGAACACCGGGTAGGCGATCCCGTCCGTGACCCGCTCGCCGTGCGGGGCGCCGTCGTGCAGCACCACCTCGCCCCAGCGGCGGCCGGAGGACGGCAGCGGGATGGACAGCACCTCGATGCGGGCCGGGTCCAGCCGCCGGCCCCACACCACCTCGGACTCGCCGTCCGGGGACAGCCGCACCGGCGTCGTCCCGAGGTCCAGGGCGACCGGGCCGTCCTGCTGCGCGCCCGGGCCACCGGGCAGCTTCAGCCCGTAGGCCTGCCAGGCGCGGCGGGCCAGCGGCCAGTCCTGAAGGGCGGTCGCGGTGATGCCGAGGTTCCACCAGTCGGGGGCGCCCTGCTCGCGGTCCAGCAGGGCGACGGCCCGCAGGCCGGCCGAGCGGGCCTGCTCCCAGTCCCGGCGGAACTTGTGCAGCAGGGCGAGGTTGAACCAGGAGTCGGACAGCCACGGCTCCAGGTCGGCGGCCATCACGAGCAGCGCGCCGGCGTCCTCGTAGCGGCCGTCGCCGATCAGCGTGAAGGCACGGTCGGTCGTCTGCCGCCAGGTGGCGGACGGCCGGTGCCGTGCCCGGTGGAAGATCCTCACGTTCGTCCCTGCCGTCGTCGTCCGCTCAAGTCCCGTACCGCCGCTCCCGCATCCGCGACTTCCGGGGGTGCGGGCCCGGTGCCCCGGGTCGGTGTTCCACGCTACGACCGCATCCAACCACGCCCGCCCCCGCGCGCGCTCCCCACCGCCGGGGTCGGGGACGCCCCTACCCAGCCTGCCCGCCCCGCCGCCGCACCTCAACCCCCGGGGGCGCGGAGCCCGCGCCGGGGCCGCACTCCGCTTGCGGCCGCCCCGCCGGACCGGGGGTGCGCCGGGTGTCCGCCCCCGCCCGGCGGCGGTCAGTTCCTGGTCTGGCCCCCGACCCTGGCCAGGGCGTCGACGACCCTGGCGTCGTACACCCGGCCGCGGCCCAGGCGCAGGACCTCCATCGCCTCCAGACGCCCCACCGCCTCGCCGACGCCGCGCCCCCGGGCGGCCGTCAGCAGGTCGTCGTGGGCGTTGGCCACCCGGATGATGCGGGCCGCGAGCGGCACCGAGCCGTCGCCGCCGGCCGGTCCCGGGTAGGGGTCGGCCAGCCGGGCGACCTGCTCGGCGACCTGCCGGGGCACCCCGGTGCGGCTGATCACCTCGCTGCCGAGGCGGGCGATGCGCTGCTGCTCGACGCAGGGCAGCAGGGCGGTGGCGCCGTCGGGCACCGGCTCGACCAGCGACAGCTGGCCGACGTCGTGCATCAGCGCCGCGTACTCCAGCAGGGCGAGTTCGCGGGTGCCGAGCCCCAGCTCGCGGCCGAGCGCGCAGGCCGTGTCGGCGACCCGCCTGGCGTGCCCGTGCGGGGTGTAGCCGGCCACCTCGGTGGCGCGGGCCAGGCTGGCGATGGTCTGCCCGGTGGTGGCGCGGACGGCCGCGGCGCGCCGGAACGACACCTGAGCGAGCAGCAGCGGGGTGCAGAACAGCGGCAGCGCCCACAGCCCGACCTCGCCGGCCGCCAGGCTGACCAGCATCCCGGTGGCGACGATCGCCGAGCCGATGCCGAACAGCGCGTGCAGCTCGTCCTCCAGCGCGGCCGAGAACCGCAGTCCGGCCCTCGGGCCCGCCTTCTGGCCCCGGGCACGGGCCCAGTCGCGGCGCAGCAGGGCCGCGAGGGTGGCGTCGCAGAGCGCGGCCAGGGCGGCGACGGCGGTCAGGAACACGCCGTAGGCGGGGCCCTCGGGCGAGAAGTGGTCGACCAGGCCGCTGTTGTAGAGCGGCTGGAAGACGGCGGCGGCGAACCCGACGCCGAGCAGCCGGCGGGCGGCGCTGTCGCGCCGGACGGGGTCGGCCCAGGGCGGGCGACGGTGCGGGCGCCCCGGGTGGGGCAGGGCGAGGCCGGGCAGCCAGGCGAGCAGCAGGCCGACGCCGGTGACGGCGACGACCTGCAGCGTGCCGTGCGCGGTCGGCAGCCCGCGCAACGGTCCGAGCAGCGCGTACGCGAGCGCGCCGGCCGCGCCGATGGGCGCCTGCTCGCGATCGCCCGGAAGGGTGATCCGGACGCACTCGCCGAGCGCGATCAGCCCGGTGAAGGCGAGCGCGACCCGGGGCTGCTCGACGCCGCGCACCACGACCGCCACGAGCGCCGCGGCCAGCAGCCCGGCCGCCGCCACCCGCACCGCGTACGCCGCCCACCGGCCGTCCCGGGCGCGGCCGCCGCCGCTCACGGCTGCCCGGCCGAGGGGACGCTCGCGCCCTGGGCGGGCACCCGGCCCGGCGCGACCCGCACGGGCTCCGGCACGCCGAGCGGGATGTCCGGGACGGCCCGCAGGCACTCCCCGGTCGGGGCGGGCAGCACCGGCTGCCAGTCGTGGACGGCGAGCGCGCCGATCAGGGCGCGGACCATCACCGGGTCGAACTGGCTGCCCGAGCACCGCTCCAGCTCGGCGACGGCCTCGGACACCGGCCGCCCGCGGCGGTAGGAGCGGGTGGAGGTCATCGAGTCGAAGGCGTCGGCGACGGAGATGATCCGGGCGAACTCGGGGATCTGCTCGCCGGCCAGCCCGCTGGGGTAGCCGCGCCCGTCCATCCGCTCGTGGTGGTGCAGGATCCCGGCGTGCGCCTCGCCGAGGAAGGCGATGCCGCGCACCAGCTCGTACCCGTACACCGGGTGGACCTCGACGGCCCGGCGCTCGGCGTCGCTGAGGGGACCGTTTCTGCGGAGCAGCTCGGTGGCGACGCCGAGCTTGCCGACGTCGTGCAGGATCGCGGCGAAGCGCAGGGTGCGCAGCCGCTCGGCCTCCATCCCGAGCTGACCGGCGATCAGGACGGCGGCCCGGCCCACCCGTTCGCTGTGCCCGCGGGTGTAGGCGTCCTTGATCTCGACGGCCTGCACGAGCGCCTGGACGGTCGCCTGGTGGGCGTCGCGCTCGCGGTGCCCCTGGGCGAACACCCACGCCGAGATCGACAGCGGCAGCAGCGCGAGCAGCGCCGCGAACGCGCCGTACGGGCCCTGCCACAGGACGGCGACCATGAGCCCGCCGGCGGCGTGGACCAGCACCGGCAGCCCGCACACCGTGCACGCCCCGCGCAGCAGGACGTCGGCCCGGCTCCCCTCGCTGAGCATCAGCATGATGCCCACCAGGGCGCCGTTGACCAGGCAGAACGCGATGAGCGCGGCGAGGCCTGGCACCAGCGCGGCCGGGAAGCGGGAGCCGAGGAGCAGTTGCGGGCCGCGCAGCAGGTGGAAGGCGGCCGCGCCGGCGAAGGCGCTCAAGGCGAGCTGGGAGCCGTTCCACAGCTGCCGCTGGCGGTAGTGGCGCCCGCCCGGGCCGCCGAGCAGGGCCGCCGGCACCGCGACGAACGCGGCGGCGGCCGGCGGGAGCATCAGCACGCCGGCGAACAGCACCGGGAAGAACGCGTTCACCCCGGGCCGCACGGGCGCCCGCTCAGCCGGCAGCGGGCGGCGCAGCAGCCGGCGCACCAGCCGCTGGCAGGGGGTGGGCAGGCCCTGGGCGAGCGACTCCCAGCAGCCGTGGAGGAATCCGAGCAGTCCGACCTTGGGCCAGTCGACCGGGGAGCCGAGCCAGCGCGGCACCCCGGGCGGGGACACGGTGGGCAGCAGCGGCAGCAGGCAGCAGAGCGCCACCACCGGAACGGCCACGAGGTACCGCGTCGCCCCCTCCGGCAGGGCCGCGCCTCCACTGTCGCTAGCGATCTCGACCTCCCCGCCGTCCTGGCCCGCTCTCCGCGCTCAGCACGCCGGGCGGACCGGCGGTGAGTGCCCGTCAGGAGGATAGGCCGCTCGTCGGGCGCGGGGACGCATGATCGCGCAATGCCGCAGTTGGCACACCGCCAACTCACTCGAACGAGTGAGGGGCGCACGCGGGCAGCACGGGAGCGGCCCCGGGAGCACACGCTCCCGGGGCCGCTGAACTCCGTGTCCGGACCGTCCGGCCCGCCCTCGCCGGCGGGCCAGGCCGGTTACTCCGCCTGGGCGCCAGCCTCGACCGGCGCACCGGGGCGCACGCCCGGCTGCGGCGCGCCCGCGCCCACCTCGGGGACCGGCCGCGCCGTCTCCGCGTGGATCTCGACCGTGGTCTCGACGGACACCACGACCTGCTCGCCCGAGCGCTGCCCGGAGCGGATCGAGTCGATCCGGGCCAGCACCTTGCTGCGCAGGTCGGCCGGGGTGTCGTCGCAGCCGCAGGAGCGCTTGATCAGCGCCTTGATCGCCTGCTCCAGGCCGTACTGGCGCAGGCACGGCGAGCACTCCTCGAAGTGCTCGCGCAGCTTGGCGCAGTCGCCCTCGGCCATCTCGTTGTCGAGGAATTCGTAGAGGTGGTCGAGGACCTCGCCACACTCGGTGTCGTGCGGATCGCCGCAGCTCATGAGCCCGAGCCCTTCGCTTCCTGCCCTGCCCCGCTGCCGGCCGGGACGAGCCCGCGCTCACGGGCGTAATCCTCCAGCATGCCGCGCAGTTGACGGCGGCCGCGGTGCAGCCGGGACATCACCGTACCGATGGGAGTACCCATGATGTCCGCGATCTCCTTGTACGCAAAGCCTTCGACGTCCGCGAGGTACACGGCGATCCGGAACTCCTCCGGGATGGCCTGGAGGGCGTCCTTCACGTCGCTGTCGGGGAGGTGGTCCAGGGCCTGGGTCTCGGCCGAGCGCAGCCCCGTCGACATGTGCGACTCGGCGCGCGCGAGCTGCCAGTCCTCGATCTCCTCGGCGGCGGTGCGCTGGGGCTCCCGCTGCTTCTTGCGGTACGAGTTGATGAAGGTGTTGGTGAGGATGCGGTACAGCCAGGCCTTGAGGTTCGTGCCCTCGCGGAACTGGTGGAACGAGGCGTACGCCTTGGCGAATGCCTCCTGGAGCAGGTCCTCCGCGTCCGCCGGGTTGCGCGTCATGCGCAGCGCGGCCGAGTACATCGGATCCAGGTAGCCCAGGGCGTCGCGCTCGAAGCGCTCCCGCCGGGCCGCCTCGGTCTCCTCGGCCGACACCCGGAAGGTGTCCTCACCGATCGCCTCGGCCAGCTCCTCACCGGTGAGCGCCTCGCCCTCGGGCCGGCCCTCATCCGGGCCACGGCCGGGTTCGGCCTCGTGCTCGGTCCCGACGACCGGACCCACCTCCTCGGCATGGCGCGCACGGCCCACGGCGGGCCGCCCCGCAATGGAGGATATCGGGCTGACGGGCTTCTCGCCCGCGACAATCCAGTCGGACCAGGCGGGAGCGAACGCCGTGGCGGCCTCGCGCTCCTCCGGCCGCTCCGGGCACGCGATCGAACCCATCTGCCCTGCCTCTCACCGGTTAATCTGCTGACGAGGGTGTCAACCACCCGGCCCCCGCCCGCATTCCCGGCCCCGCGAGGCTTTCACCCCCACGGATGAGCGAGCGGCCAACGAGCGCCGGACGGGCGGGACCGCCCCAGGTCAGCGGCCGGTCCCGCGGTCACAGCAGCCCGAGCACCCAGTCCCCGACCGCCCCGCAGATCAGCTCCAGCACCTCGTCCTGCCCCACCGGCGCCCGCTTCGGCACCTCGAAGCCGTGGCTGCCGTACGGCACCTCCACCAGCGCGTGCCCCCGCGGCAGCTCCGGGAACTCGGCCGGCCCGCCGAACGGGTCCGCGGCGCTCTGCACCACCAGCGTCGGCAGCCCCGACTCCACCAGCTCCTGCGCCCTGCTCTTCTCCGGCTTGCCCGGCGGGTGCAGCGGGAACGCCAGCGCCACCACCCCCACCGCCCCGCTCTCCGCGCCCGTGCGGCACGCCACGCGCGCCCCGGCGCTGCGCCCGCCGACCACCAGCGGCAGCCCCTGCCCGGCCAGCCGCCCCGCCACCGGCCGCCAGCCGAGGTCCAGCGTCCGCGGCGCCGGGCCGAGCTTCTTCCCGGCCACCCGCCACGGCTGCTCCACCAGCGCCACGGTGATCCCGCGCGGCGGCAGCGCCGCGGCCAGCGCGACGAGGTCCCGCGCCTCGATCCCGCCGCCCGCGCCGTGCCCGAGCGCCAGCAGCGCCTTCGGCGCGGCGGCCCGGTGGTAGGTGACCCGGGCGTCCCCGGCCTCGGTGGGCACCAGCTCGGTGGTCGTCACAGCACACTCCGGAAATGGGGTCAGGGATCAGGGATCAGGGGTCAGAACAGCGTGGTCTCGTACTCGACCTCGGTCCACGGCTCCTTGAGCTCCGGGCCGTTGTTGCGGATGCTGCCGACCGCCGGCGACACCGGGACGGCCCGCAGCGCGCCGGGCGGCGGCGGTATCAGCAGCCGGCGCAGCTCGTCGGGGTCGCTCAGCCCCGGGTCCAGCCACTCGTCGAACGAGGACGGGTCGAGGAACAGCGGCATCCGCTCGTGGATCGGCGCGAGCAGTTCCTCCGCGTCCGTCGTCACGATCGTGAACGTCACCAGCCACGCCTCCGGGTGCCCGGCCGGCACCGCCCGGTTGCGCCAGAACTCGTACAGCCCGGCCAGCGCCAGCGGGGCGCCGTCCACCCGGGAGACGAAGAACGGCTTCTTGCGCGGCTTGCCGCGCTCGCCGGGCACCGTCTGCCACTCGTAGTAGCCGTCCACCGGCAGGATGCACCGCCGCGAGGCGAACGCCTGCCGGTAGGAGGGCTTCTCGTGCACGGTGTCCGACCTGGCGTTGATCATCTTCACGGCCGTCCCGGCCGAGTCCGACCACTGCGGCACCAGGCCCCAGCGCAGCACCCGCAGCTGGCGCACCGCGTCCGGCCGCTCCTTCGACATCCGCTCCAGCACCACGAACGCGCTGTTCGTCGGCGCCACGTTCCAGTTCGGCGCGAGGGTCTCCTCCGGATCCCACCACTCGACCCCGAAGAGGTCGACGAGGTCCTCGGGCTTGCTGCTGGAGGCGAAACGACCGCACATGCGGGCCACTTTGCCATGCCGCCCGGTCCCACCACTTCGCCTCTCCCCGTCCGCGGCCCGAAGTGCGCAACCACCGCCTCCCCCGCTCCCGTCCCCGCATGGGAGGCTGCTCCGAACGGCCCAGCACAGCGAACGGAGGCGAGACGACGCCATGACCGCCACCCCGACGACCGGACAGAACCTCGGCGACCTGTGGGACCGGGTGACCGGCGCCCAGCCCGCCCCGCCCGGCTGGCTGGTCCTCGCCACCGGCGCGGTCGCCCTGCTCGCCGTCCTCGCCCGCCCCCTGTGGCACGTCACCCGCAACGCGGTGACCATCGCCCACGAGGGCGGCCACGGCCTCGCCGCCCTCGTCACCGGCCGCAAGCTCGCCGGCATCCGGCTGCACTCCGACACCTCCGGCCTCACCCTCTCCTACGGCCGCCCCACCGGCCCCGGCATGGTCCTCACCGCCGCCGCCGGCTACACCGCCCCCGCCCTGCTCGGCCTCGGCTGCGCCGCCCTGCTCGCCGCCGACCGCATCACGATGCTGCTGTGGCTCGCGATCGTGCTATTGCTCGCCCTGCTGATCCGCATCCGCAACGCCTACGGCCTGTTCACCGTCCTCGTCGCCGGCGGCGCCTTCTTCCTCGTCTCCTGGTTCGGCAGCGCCCAGGTCCAGGCCGGGTTCGCCTACCTCGGCTGCTGGTTCCTCCTGTTCGGCGCCGTCCGCCCGGTCCTGGAGCTCCAGCACCAGCGCCGCACCGGCTGGGCCCGCGACTCCGACGCCGACCAGCTCGCCCGCCTCACCCACGTCCCGGGCCTCGCCTGGGTCACCGTCTTCCTGCTGGTCGCCCTCGCCTCGCTCGCCCTCGGCGCGACCTGGCTGCTCCAGCCGCTGCACTGACCCGGCCCGCCTCGGCGCCCGCCCGTGGAGCGCCACCGCCGTCCGCCATCCGGCCGCAGCGGGGGCCGTTGCGGTACGGCCCCTAAACTGGCCCCCATGACCGAGACCCTGTGGCCCGCCCCCGTCGCGACCACCCCCGTTGACGCCACCGTCACCATCCCCGGCTCCAAGTCGGTCACCAACCGGGCCCTGGTGCTGGCGGCACTGGCCGACGAGCCCGGCTGGGTCCGCCGCCCGCTGCGCAGCCGCGACTCCCAGCTGATGGCCGACGGTCTGCGCGCCCTCGGCGTCGGCATCGAGGAGAAGGTCAACAACGACTCCGGCGGCACCGGCGGCGGCGAGGCCTGGCGCGTCATCCCCGCCCCCGCCCTGCTCGGCCCGGCGTCCATCGACGTCGGCAACGCCGGCACCGTCATGCGCTTCCTGCCGCCGCTCGCCGTCCTCGCCGACGGCCCCGTCCACTTCGACGGAGACCCGCGCAGCTACGAGCGCCCCCAGCACGGCGTGATCAACGCCCTGCGCGCCCTCGGCGCCCGCATCGACGACGAGGGCCGCGGCGCCTTCCCGCTCACCGTGCACGGCACCGGCGCCCTCGACGGCGGCCCGGTCGAGCTCGACGCCTCCTCGTCCTCCCAGTTCGTCTCCGCCCTGCTCCTGTCCGGCGCCCGCTACAACCACGGCGTCGAGGTCCGGCACGTCGGCGGCCCCGTCCCGTCGCTGCCGCACATCCGGATGACGGTCGAGATGCTGCGCCTGGCCGGCGCCCAGGTCGACGCCCCCGAGGACGGCGGTGAGAAGGACGTCTGGCGGGTCACCCCCGGCGCGCTGATCGGCCGCGACCTGGTCGTCGAGCCCGACCTGTCCAACGCCGCGCCGTTCTTCGCCGCCGCCCTCGTCACCGGCGGCCGGGTCACCGTCCGCGACTGGCCCAGGCACACCAGCCAGCCCGGCGACCAGCTGCGCGAGATCTACTCCCGCATGGGCGGAGCCTGCGAGTTCACCGACGAGGGCCTGCAGTTCACCGGCACCGGCCGGATCCACGGCATCGAGGCCGACCTGCACGACGTCGGCGAACTCACCCCGGTGATCGCCGCCGTCGCCGCGCTCGCCGACTCCGAGTCCCACCTCTACGGCATCGCCCACCTGCGCCTGCACGAGACCGACCGGCTCGCCGCGCTCGCCAAGGAGATCAACGACCTCGGCGGCGACGTCACCGAGACCGAGGACGGCCTGCGCATCCGCCCCCGCCCGCTGCGCGGCGGCGTCTTCCACACCTACGAGGACCACCGCCTGGCCACCGCCGCCGCCGTCATCGGCCTGGCCGTGCCCGGCGTCCGGGTGGAGAACGTGGCCACCACCGCCAAGACCCTGCCCGACTTCCCGAACATGTGGACGGACCTGCTGGGCGAAGCGGCGGCGGACGCCTGAGCGGAGACTGAAGCCATGCGCCGCTACGGCAAGGACGCCGACGAGGACGACATCCGCAACCGCCCCGCCCGCCGGGGCTCCCGGCCGCGGACCCGGATCCGGCCCAAGCACGAGGACGCCGCCGAGGCGATGGTGCTGACCGTCGACCGCGGCCGGCTCACCTGTCTGATCGACCCGGGGACCAAGCAGGAACGCCAGGTCCTCGCCATGAAGGCCCGCGAACTGGGCCGCAAGGGCGTCGTCGTCGGCGACGTCGTCAACGTCGTCGGCGACCTCTCCGGGGACGCCGACACCCTCGCCCGCATCGTCCGGGTCGAGGAGCGCACCTCCGTGCTGCGGCGCACCGCGGACGACGACGACCCGTACGAGCGGATCGTCGTCGCCAACGCCGAACAGCTCGCCATCGTCACCGCCCTGGCCGACCCCGAGCCCAGGCCCCGGCTGATCGACCGCTGCCTGGTGGCCGCCTACGACGCGGGCTTGGAGCCCCTGCTCGTGCTCACCAAGGCCGACCTCGCGCCGGCCGGGCCGCTGCTGGAGTCCTACGCCCCGCTCGGCATCGACTACGTCGTCACCCGCCGGGACGAACTGGAGAGCGCGGGCGCCGAGGCCGTGCGCGAGCACCTGCGCGGCCGCTCCACCGTGTTCATCGGCCACTCCGGCGTCGGCAAGACCACCCTGGTCAACGCCCTCGTCCCGGACCGCCAGCGGCAGACGGGCCAGGTGAACGCCGTCACCGGCCGCGGCCGGCACACCACCGTCTCCGCCCTCGCGCTGCGGCTGCCCCCGCCGCCGGGCGCCAAGGCCGGCTCCAAGAAGGCGCTGAACTCGGGCTGGGTGATCGACACCCCGGGCTTCCGCTCCTTCGGCCTCTCCCACATCGACCCGTCCCGGGTCATCCACGCCTTCCCCGACCTGGAGCCCGGCACCGCCGACTGCCCCCGCGCGTGCGGCCACGACGAGCCCGACTGCGCGCTGGACGCCTGGGTCGCCGACGGCCACGCCGAGGCCGCCCGGCTCTACTCGCTGCGCCGCCTGCTGGCCAGCAAGGAGGCCCGCGAGGACGACTGACCCGGCCCGGCCCCGCCGCCTGCGCCTCTCCGGCGGGCCGGTGGCCCGTTCGAGGTGTCGGACCGCGCCGCCCTGGCGATCATAGGAAAGTCGGGCCACAGCGCGGTCCGTCCCGCCGATCGACAGGAAGGGCACGCGATGGCATGGGCCCTGGTGATCCTGGCCGGCCTGCTGGAGACCGGCTTCGCGATCAACCTCAAGCTCAGTGAGGGATTCACCAGGCTCTGGCCCACCATCAGCTTCTGCGTGTTCGCCCTCGGCAGCTTCGGCCTGCTGACCCTCTCGCTCAAGAGCCTGCCGATCGGCCCGGCCTACGCGGTGTGGACCGGCATCGGCGCGGCCGGGACCGCCGTCTACGGCATGGTCTTCCTGGACGAGACGACCTCGGTGCTCAAACTCGTCTCGATCTCCCTGGTGATCGCCGGGGTCGTCGGCCTGCAGCTCAGCGGCACCACGCACTGACCGTCCGGGCCAATCGCGCCCACTCCGTGAGCCCGGCTGTGCCGATCCGGGCGGGCTCGCTAGGGTTTCGGACATGGCCGACTACCACGACGACCTCCGACTCGCCCACGTCCTCGCCGACTCGGCCGACTCGGTCACCCTGGAGCGCTTCCGCGCGCTCGACCTCGCGGTCGAGACCAAGCCCGACCTCACCCCCGTCAGTGACGCCGACAAGGCCGCCGAGGAACTGGTGCGCGGCGTCCTGCAGCGCGCCCGCCCGCGCGACGCCGTCCTCGGCGAGGAGTTCGGCCTGCAGGGCTCCGGCCCGCGCCGCTGGGTGATCGACCCGATCGACGGCACCAAGAACTACATCCGCGGTGTGCCGGTCTGGGCCACCCTGATCGCCCTGCTGGAGGACGGCCCGGACGGCGTCGAGCGCCCGGTGGTCGGCATCGTCTCGGCCCCCGCGATCGGCCGCCGCTGGTGGGCCGCCAAGGACCTCGGCGCCTACGCGGGCCGCAGCCTCGCCAAGGCCTCCCGGATCCACGTCTCCGGCGTCTCGCGCATCGAGGACGCCTCCTTCTCCTACTCCTCGCTGTCCGGCTGGGAGGAGCGCGGGCGCCTCGACCCGTTCCTCGACCTCACCCGGGCCTGCTGGCGCACCCGCGCCTACGGCGACTTCTGGTCCTACATGATGGTCGCCGAGGGGGCCGTGGACATCGCCGCCGAGCCCGAGCTGTCGCTGTGGGACATGGCCGCCAACTGCATCATCGTCGAGGAGGCCGGCGGGCGCTTCACCGGCCTGGACGGCGTCCCCGGCCCGGGCGGCGCGGACGCCGTCGCCAGCAACGGCCTGCTGCACGACGAGACGCTGCGGCGCCTGAGCGTCTGACGCCCCGCCGTTCGGACACGGTCGCGGGCCCCCGACCGGTGGGAGCTGGTCGGGGGCCCGCCGTCTGTCTCCGGCCGGGAGGCCGCGCGCCTACTTCTTGCGCAGCTCCCGGACGGCCGTCTCCAGCCGCTGCCCGTAGTCGGCGTCGGCCTTGCGGAAGTTGTCGATGGCCCGCTCCACGATGTCCTCGCGGTCCTGCGAGACCTTGGCGATGAAGCCGGCCAGGTTCGCGATCAGGCGCTGCTTCTCCTCCTCGGAGTACAGGCGGTAGAGGGTGCCGGCCTGCACGAAGTCGTCGTCCTCGACGTGCGAGGGCGCCGCGTGGTCGCCGGTCGTGCCGGTGACGGCGGTCGGGGCCCACAGCGGGCGGCCGGTCTCGACCGGGCCGCCGAAGCTGTTCGGCTCGTAGTTCTTCTGGCGGCCGTGGCGGCCGTCGTACAGGTGGCCGTCGCGGCTGTTGGTGCGCGCCACGGTGGCGTGCGGGCGGTTCACCGGCAGGTGGTCGGCGTTGATGCCGACGCGGTAGCGGTGGGCGTCCGCGTAGGCGAACAGGCGGCCCTGGAGCATCTTGTCGGGGGAGGGGCCGATGCCGGGCACGAAGTGCGCCGGGGAGAAGATCGACTGCTCGACCTCGGCGAAGACGTTGTCGGGGTTGCGGTTGAGCTCCAGCGTGCCGATCTCGACCGGCGGGTAGTCCGCGTGCGGCCACACCTTGGTCAGGTCGAAGGGGTTGAAGCGGTAGTTCGCCGCGTCGGCCGCCGGCATGATCTGGACCTGGACGGTCCAGGTCGGGAACTCGCCGCGCTCGATGGCCTCGCGCAGGTCGCGCTGGTGGCTGTCCGGGTCCTCGCCGGCGAGGCGGTTGGCCTCGTCCTGGGTGAGGTTGCGGATGCCCTGGTCGGTCTTGAAGTGGTACTTGACCCAGAAGTGCTCGCCGGCCTCGTTCTGCCACTGGTAGGTGTGCGAGCCGTAACCGTTGAGGTGGCGGTAGGAGGCCGGGATGCCCCGGTCGCCGAACAGCCAGGTCACCTGGTGGGTCGACTCGGGCGACAGGCCCCAGAAGTCCCAGACGTTGTCCGCCTCCTGCGAGCCGGTGTACGGGTCGCGCTTCTGGGTGTGGATGAAGTCGGGGAACTTGATCGCGTCCTTGATGAAGAACACGGGGGTGTTGTTGCCGACGAGGTCGTAGTTGCCCTCCTCGGTGTAGAACTTCAGCGCGAAGCCGCGCGGGTCGCGCACCGCGTCGGCGGAGCCGAGGTTGCCCGCCACGGTGGAGAAGCGCAGGAAGACCTCGGTCTGCTTGCCGATCTCAGAGAGGAAGCCGGCCCTGGTGTAGGGCGTCACGTCGGCCGTCACCGTGAAGGTGCCGTAGGCCGCGGCGCCGCGGGCGTGCACCACGCGCTCCGGGATGCGCTCGCGGTTGAAGTGCGCGAGCTTCTCGAACAGCAGCTGGTCCTGGATGAGCGCCGGGCCGCCGACACCCGCCGTCTCGGTGTTCTGGTTGTCGGCGACGGGGGCGCCCGCCTCCGTGGTGAGGGTGGGGCGCAGCTCGTCCTGGGTCGTCATGAGAGAAGCCTCCGCGTGATCCGGTCGTGAGGACTCGATCCTAACTTGGACTTTGTCTAAGTCAACACTGGCACCAATCTCAGAGCGTGACCTACTCTGGTGCGCATGAGCGACCTGCTGGAACGACTTCGCGGACGTGGGTGGCGCCTGACCTCGCAGCGCCGGGTCGTGGCCGAGGTCCTCGACGGCGAACACGTGCACCTCACCGCCGAGGAGGTGCACGCCCGCGCTGCGCGGCTCCTGCCCGAGATCAGCCGCGCGACCGTCTACAACACGCTCGGCGAACTCGTCGCCCTCGGCGAGGTCCGGGAGGTCGCCACCGACGGCCGCGCCAAGCGCTACGACCCCAACGCCCGCCACGCCCACCAGCACCTGGTCTGCTCGGGCTGCGGCGCGATCCGCGACGTCCACCCCCACGGCGACCTTCTCGCCGCCCTGCCCGCCACCGAGCGCTTCGGGTTCGTCCTGTCCGGCGCCGAGATCACCTACCGCGGGCTGTGTCCGGACTGTACGGGCGCGCCGGACCGTACGGGCGCGCCGAGCCGCTAGGCCACGCCCGTCCGCCCCTGCGACGCACCGCGCCGGCGCACCGCACGCGGCCCTGTCACGCGCTCAGCTCCGCGTGCAGCGCCCCGAGCAGGCGCCCCGCCCGCTCCGCCACCTCGGCCGGCCCGTAGTCGGCCGCCCGGCGGCACCAGTTCTCCGCCTGCACCGGCTCCCCCCGCCGCAGCGCCAGCAGCGCCAGGCGCAGCGCCGCCCGCCCGTGCCCGGCGTCCGCCGCGCGGGTGTACCAGAGCATCGCCTCGGCCTCGCTGTCCTGCCGGGCCAGCAGCAGCCCCAGGTTGAACGCCGCGCTGCGGCTCCCGGCCTCCGCCGCCCGCCGGTACCAGCTCTCGGCGATCTCCAGCGCGCCGCGGTCGGCCGCCCGCACGCCCATGCGCACCTGCGCCCGGCGGTGCCCGGCGTCCGCCGCCACCGCGTACCAGTGCTCGGCGTCCGCGTCCGCGTCGCCCCGCCGGTCCAGCACCGACGCCAGGCGGAACGCCCCCTCGGCCGAACCGCCCGCCGCCGCCTGCCGGTAGCGCTCCAGCGCGCCCGCCAGGTTGCCGCGCTGCTCCTGGGCAACCGCGAGCTGCAGCGCCGCCTCGCCGTGCCCCTCGGCCGCGGCCCGCGCGTACCACTCCTGCGCCTGCTGGTGCTCGCCGCGCCCGGCGTGCAGCACGCCGAGGTTGAACGCGCCGTCGACGCTGCCCGCCTCCGCCGCCTTGGAGAACCAGGGCTCGGCGCCGGACTCGTCACCGCGCTGGAGCAGCACCACGGCCAGCGCGTTGCAGGCCTCCCGGTGCCCGGCGTACGCGGCCCGGCGGTACCACTGCTCGGCCTGCTGCTCGCGACCGGTGCCCGCGCACAGCAACCCGAGGTTGAAGGCGCCGTTGTGGTCGCCCGCGTCCAGGGCGGTGCGGTACCAGTGCTCGGCCTCCTTGGCCTCGCCGCGGCTCGCGTGCAGCGCGCCGAGCGCGTTGGCGGCGTTGCCGTCCCCGGCCTCCGCGGCCTCCCGCCACCACTCGGCGGCGGTCGCGACGTCCCCGGAGTCACGCAGCAGGAAGCCGAGCGCGCACGCGGCCCGCGGCTCGCCGTTCTGCGCGGACTGCCGGTACCAGCGGGCGGCCTCGTCCAGCAGCGCCTGGTCGGACCCGGCGCGCTCCTCCAGCAGCACGCCGAGGCGCAGCGCCGCCCGGGCGTGGCTGCGAGCGGCGGCGGTGCGGTACCAGGTCTCGGCGGTGTCCTTGTCGCCGGCGGCCTCGCGCATCCGGGCCAGCCGGTAGGCGGCCTCGCGGTGGCCGGCGTCGGCGGACACCTTGAACCAGCGCTCGGCGCGGACGTCGCGCCGGTGCTCCATCAGGTCGCCGAGCGCGTAGGCGCCGAGCGGGTGTCCGTGGTCGGCGGCGAAGTGCAGCCAGTACTCGGCGGCCTCCTCCTCGCCCTGGTCGCGCAGCTGGAGCCCGAGCGCGTGCGCGGCGGGGGCGCTGCCGGCGACGGCGGCCTGGCGCCACCACTGGGCGGCCTCGGCGCGGTGGCCCTGCTGGTGCAGCAGGACGCCCAGGTTGTTGGAGGCGGCGCGCACCCCGGCCGCGGCGGCGGCGCGCAGGTACGGCTCGGCGTCCTCCAGTTCGCCGCGGCGCAGCAGCAGCGTGCCGAGCCGGGAGGCGGCGTCCGGGTCGCCCTCCTCGGCGGCGCGGCGGTGCCGGGCCTCCAGCGCGGCCTGCTCGCGGGCGGCCAGCGCGGTCTCGAAGCTGGTGGTGTCCAGGCCCTCCGGGTCGAGGGCGCCGCCCTGGGCGCCGCCGGAGCCGTCCGCGCACTCGCCGTACGGCCCGACGGCGGAGGCGAACTGACGGGCGGGCACGTGAACGAGGCTGTCGGGGCCGGAGCCGGCCGCGCGGCGCTCGGCGAGGCCGCCGGTGCGCTGGGCGGGCAGGGCGCCGGGGCGGCTCTCGGGGCTCTGTGCCCAGGCGTCGGTGTCCGCCTCGGTGGCGGCCGCGGACCTGGCACCGGGCCCGTTCTTGCCGATCAGCCTCATCCGGACTCCCGCTCCCCCAGAGTGTCGCGGCATCCTCGCCCAGCCACCGGCCGGGGGGTCCTCCAGGGGAAGCACCGGACCCGACGGCTGGTCAGCAGCCGTGCACCGTCCCCCATGTGTCCCATCGTCGCACCACCCGCAACCCGCGTACACCTGCCCCGGCCGAATTCGGGCGGGGCTGCCCCGAAGCCGACGAAATTGCTTCGACGCTTTGTCGATTTCCCGACACTTCAACCCCACAAACCCGGTGCCGTCATCGTTGGCGACGGTCGATAGTACCGGAGCGGTTCCCGCCGCTTCCGGGCGGAAACGCCAGAGGCCCGGAGGACGAATCCTCCGGGCCTCTGTCACTACTGAGTAGCGGGGACAGGATTTGAACCTGCGACCTCTGGGTTATGAGCCCAGCGAGCTACCGAGCTGCTCCACCCCGCGTCGGTGACTCAACAGTAGCACGGACGCGGGGCGGAACCGAAATCGGTTGCCGCAGCTCAGCGGCTGCGGGCCGGGCGGCTCAGGGCTTCGGGCTCGGCGACCCGCCGGCGGTCGCGGACGGGCCGCCGCTCGGGGCGGCCGGCGCCGGAGCGCCGGAGCGGGCCGCGTCCGCGGCCTTCAGCGCGTCGCCCAGCGCCTTCTGCGCGTTGCCGTACGCCACCCAGTCACCGTTCTTGAACGCCGACTGGCTGTCGTTGTACGCCTTCTCCGCGTCCGACAGCGCCTTCTGCAACTCCGGCGAGATCGTCCCGCCCGGCTGCGGCGTCGTCGGGCTCGTCGGCGTGCCCGGGTTCGTCGGGGTCCCCGGGGTCGCGGGCGTGCCCGGGGTGCTCGGCGCCGTCGGCGTCGTCCCCGCGGCGGCCCCCGCGAACACCTTGCGCAGCGCCTCCTCCAGCGTGTTCTCGAACGCCACGTTGTCGTTCCCGTACACCGCGAGGACCTTCTGCAGCGTCGGGTACTTGGCACCGCGCCCGCGCACGTACACCGGCTCGACGTTGAGCAGCCCCCCGCCCACCGGCAGCGTCAGCAGGTTCCCGTACTCCAGGTCCGAGTCGCCGCCGCTCTTCAGCAGCGTGATCTGCTGCGCCACCTCCTGGCGGGAGTTGAACTGCGACTGCACCAGGTTCGGGCCGAGCGTCTTGCTGTCGCCCGGCACCTTGAGGATCCGGATCTTGCCGTAGTCCGGGCCCGGATCGGCGTCGACCGCCATGAACGCCGCCAGGTTGTCCCGGCCGTTGGGCACGAACGTCGTCGTCAGCGAGAAGCTCGCCGACGTGACCTGCGGGTCCGGCATGCGCAGCGTCAGGTAGTACGGCGGCTGCACCTGCTTGGTGTCGCTCGTCGGGTCCACCGGGACCTGCCAGATGTCACTGCCGTTGAAGAACGAGTTGGCGTCCGTCACGTGGTACTGGCCGAGGAGGTCGCGCTGCACCTTGAACATGTCCTGCGGGTAGCGCAGGTGCGGCAGCAGCGTCGCCGGGATGTCCGCCTTCGGCTCGACCGTGCCGGGGAACGCCTTCATCCACGTCTTCAGCACCGGGTCGTTGTCGTCCCACTGGTAGAGCTTCACCTCGCCGGTGTAGGCGTCGACCGTGGCCTTGACCGAGTTGCGGATGTAGTTGACCTGGTTGGCCACCGTCAGCAGCTCGCCGCGCTGGTTGGTCAGCGAGTCCTTCGTCGCCGTGCCCAGCGTCGTCTTCGACGCGAACGGGTAGCCGTTGGACGTCGTGTAGCCGTCCAGCACCCACACCACCCGGCCGTCCTGCACCACCGGGTACGGGTCGGCGTCGATCGACAGCCACGGGGCGACCTTCTCCACCCGCTCCTTCGGTGTCCGGTTGTAGATCACCTTCGCGCCGTCGGTGATCGCCCCCGCGTACAGGATCTGCGGCTCGGCGAAGCGCACCGCGTACGCGGCCCGGGTGAGCGGGTTGTCCAGCGAGACGCCGCCACCGGCGGTGTACTGGTACTGCTTGTTCTCACCGGTCTCGGTCGTGTAGTCGATCTCCTGGTTCGAACCGCCGACGATCGAGTACGTCGTCGTCTTCTCGCCGTAGTAGATCCGCTGCTCGTAGTCCCCGAGCGCCCCGGTCGCCGGCAGGCCCGACTCGGTGAACACCGGCTGGCCCTTGTCGTTGACCTGGTTGCCCTTGGCGACCACCGCGCCGTAGCCGTGCGTGTACTTGAAGTGGTCGTTGATCCAGTTGCGCTGCACGCCGTTCAGGTCCAGCTCACGCAGGCCGATCACCGTGTCCTGCTTGTCCGTGCCCGCGCCGTAGCGGTCCACGTCCAGCGTGTTCGGGAAGGCGTAGTAGTTGCGCTGCTGCTCGATCGACTGGAACGTCGGCGACACGATGTTCGGGTCCAGCAGGCGGATGTCGGCGATCGTCTGCGCGTCCGGCTTCAGCGCGTCCGCCGTCGTCGACCCCTGCGGGGTGTACTGCGTCGTCTGCGCGTCGGCGATCCCGTACGCCCGGCGCGTCGCGTCGATGTTCTTCTGGATGTACGGCGTCTCCTTGGCCTGCTCGTTCGGCTTGACCTGGAACTGCTGCACGATCGCCGGG
Source organism: Streptomyces sp. SP17BM10 (assembly GCF_036322405.1). Taxonomy (NCBI): domain Bacteria; kingdom Bacillati; phylum Actinomycetota; class Actinomycetes; order Kitasatosporales; family Streptomycetaceae; genus Streptomyces; species Streptomyces sp. SP17BM10. The sequence continues at coordinate 289,162 of NZ_JAQYXB010000577.1, forward strand.
TACACCCCGCCGATCAGCACCGCCGACAGCACCATCAGGCCCAGGCCGATCAGCGCCGGCGCCCACGTGCGCCGCACCGGCGTCAGGAAGAACAGCACCGCGCAGATGATCGCCACGAAGAACAGGATCGTCTTCGCCGGCAGGAACGCGTTCGCGTCCACGTACCGCAGGCCCGTCCAGCCCGAAACACCCTTGTACGAGCCGGTCTTGACCGCCAGCGCGTACCGGTCCAGCCAGTACGCCACCGCCTTCAGCAGCACGAACACGCCCAGCAGCACCGCCAGGTGCCCCTGCGCCCCCGCACTCGCCCGCCGGCCGGGCCCCTGCAGCCGCAGCCCGCCGTACAGGTAGTGCACCAGCACCGACGTCAGCAGCGACACGATCACCGCGCTGAACGCGAAGCCCAGCACGAACTCGTAGAACGGCAGGTCGAAGGCGTAGAACGACACGTCCATGCCGAACTGCGCGTCCTTCTCCCCGAAGGACGTCGCGTTCGTCCACATCAGCCACGTGCGCCACTGCCCCGACGCCGCCGCGCCCGCCACGAGGCCGATCACCAGCGACACGCCGATCAGCACCCAGCGCTTGAACGGCGCCAGCCCCGCCCGGTAGCGGTCCAAGCTCTGCTGCTCCACCGACATCGCCGACAGCGGCGGGCGCAGCCGGTGCGCCAGCCACACGTTGAAGCCGACGATCAGCGCCATCAGCAGCCCGAACACCGCGAACAGGCCGACCTTCGTCCACAGCTGGGTCGTGAACACCGACGAGTAGTGGACCGACCTGAACCACAGCCAGTCCGTCCAGAAGCCCGCGAACATGACGAACAGCAGGAACAGCACCGCGAGCACGCCCAGGGTCAGCAGGGCCACCCGCGCCCGCCGGGAGGGCGGGCCTACCCTGCGCCGGAAACCCGGCCCTGAGCGTTCCGGCATCTGGAATACCACGGTGGCACCTCAGCTGTGTCGTCTGGAGTCGGTCGGTCTTCAGAGCAACTTAACCAGGCGCCGACCGAGTTCCCACCGTTAGCAGACGGTTACGACGCCCCTCCTCCACACCACCCGCACCGCCCGGCGCGGCACGCCCCACCCGGCGTGTGAGGATTGAGACATGTCCGACGCCACCGCCACGCCCCAGCCCGACTCCCCCGACGACGTCTCCACCCTCCCCGCGGCCACCCCCCTCACCCGCGCCGCCCTGGAGATCGACGAGTACGCCGCCACCCTCGGCTGGGACCTGCCCGCCCGCCTCTTCGCCCTCGTCGACTCCGGCGCCCTGCGCAAGGCCGACCCCCGGGTCGCCAAGCAGCTCGGCCTCACCGACGACGACGCGGCCGGCCTCACCCCCGTCGAACAGGACGAGATCCCGGCCGGCACCCCCCTCGACAAGTTCCTCGGCACCATCGCCTGGCCCGACGCCGTCGCCGGCTGCGCCCTGGTCGTCGAGCGCCTCATGCTGCCGCCGGGCGCCGAGCAGAGCCGCCCGCGCAACGCCAGCGACGCCCAGCTCGCCGAGTGGGTGGCCAACCACCCCAAGCGCGAGGAGGTGCGGATCACCGCCGCCGTGCTGCGCGACGGCAAGAAGGAGATCGCGCTGCGGCTGCGCTCCAAGGACACCGCGCGCGAGGTGCTGACCGGCCCCGACCTGGTGCCGGGCCTGACCGAGGCCCTGCTGGCGACCTTCGCGTAGCCGCCCTCCGGGGCCCTGCTGCCCGGCGGGCCCCTACTTCACGGCGCAGGACGGCAGCGCGGAGGTCTGGCCGGAGCGGATCTGCTCCAGCGACTTCAGCGCGCCGTCCAGCGTGTCCGTCTTGACCAGGGTCAGGCCGGACGGGACGTTCTTGCCCGCCTCGGCGCAGTTCCCCGACGGGGTGAGGAAGTACTCGGCGCCGGCGTCGCGGGCGGCGATGATCTTCATGGATATGCCGCCGATCGGCCCGACCTTGCCGTCGTCGTCGATGGTGCCGGTGCCCGCGACGAACCTGCCGCCGGTGAGGTCGCCGCCCGGGGTCAGCTTGTCGATGATGCCGAGCGAGAACATCAGCCCGGCGCTCGGCCCGCCCACGTCCTGCAGGCCGATGTCGATCTGGAACGGGTAGGTGTGCCGGATCCCGGTGCCGATGCCGACCACCGCGAGGCCGGCGCGCTCGGCCGGGGCCTTCGGGTCGAGGTCCTTGGCCGCCACGGTCGGGACGGTGACGTCGGTGCGGGCCGCCGGGTCCGCGGCGCCGTTGCCCGAGGTGTCCTTGAGGCGCGGGACGACGGTGAAGACCACCGACTCGCCCGGCTTGTGCTTGGTGACGCCCGCGGCCACCTGGTCCGTCGTCGTCACCGCGGTGCCGTCGACCGCGACGATCTGGTCGCCCGCGTGCAGCCGGCCCTCGGCGGGAGCCCCGGCGGTGACCGTCTTGACGATCAGGTCGTTGCCGACCGGGATGCCCAGCTGCTTGAGCGCCGCGGTGCGGGCGCTGTCCTCGGAGGAGGCGAACTCCTCGGCGTTCTGCTTCTTCGCGTCCGCGTCCGACTGCCCCTTGGGGTAGACGTTGTCGTGCGGCACCACCATCACGTCGTCGCGCAGCCACCCGACCACCGCGTTCACCAGGCTTGGCTCGTACTTGGCCCCGGTGACCTGCACGGTCGTCATGTTCAGGTGCCCGGTCGTCGGGTACGAGTCGTGCCCGGTGATGGTGATCACCGGCTTGCCCCCCTGCTGGCCGAGCGTGTTGTACGTCGGCCCCGGGCTCATCTCCGTGTACGGCACCTTCATCAGCACCGAGACGCAGAGCAGCGCTATGAGCAGCAGGGTGGCGGCGAGCATCGTCGCGGAGCGGCGTGGCATGCCACGACAGTACGGGACGCGGGTGAACCGGTGCCCCCCGGGCTACCGGCCGGAACGCTCCCCGGAACCGGCGCTGCCGGCGGTCGTGCGTTCCATCGCGGCCATGAACCGCCGGTGTTCGGCGAGTGAGGCCGGGTCCCCCGTGGCCTTCGGAGCCCGCTGGGCCCAGGCCGCCCACGCGGCGGCGAGGAGGACGGCGGCAACCGGAATGATCAACCAGGCGAGCGCACCCATGTCAGTACTCCCAGCTCGTCGTGTCTATGAGCAGATTAACCACTCCGGCGGACAACGCGATCACCGCCGTCCGGGTTACGGGAGCGCCGATCGGCTCACTGCCGGGGAGTATCCGGCGCGGGCGTCCGGACCCGTTCGGGTGAGGCCGCGGCGCGCCTGACGCCCGGTGCGCTGGGAACGTGCGGGTTCAGCAGCCGCCGGCGCCGACCCACTCCTCCTCGCCGTCGGCGAAGACCTGGTGCTTCCAGATCGGCACCTCGTGCTTGAGGTCGTCGATCAGCCGGCGCGCGGCGGCGAAGGCCTCGCCGCGGTGGGCGCAGGAGACCGCGACGATCACGGCCTTGTCGGTGATCTCCAGCCGGCCGATGCGGTGCACCGCGGCGAGCGCGCGGACCGGGAAGTCCGCGACGATCTTCTCGGCGATGCGGCGCATCTCCTGCTCGGCCGTGGGGTGGCAGCTGTACTCCAGCGCGGCCACCGACTTGCCGCCGTCGTGGTCACGGACCGTCCCGACGAAGACGGTCGTGCCGCCGGCCGCGTCGTCGCCCACCGCCTCGTACACCTCGTCCAGGGAGAGCGGGGTGTCGCGGACGGCGAGCAGGCGGATGGGGTCGTGGTTCTCGGACATGACCCCATGATTGCCCATCCCGGGTGGCCCCGGGCAAGGGGCTTCCGCATCACGATCCGGGAATTTCGCATCGTGAGAAGTCAGGGCGCGGCCAGCCGTGCGTCCTGAAGCCCTGCTCCGGCCGGGCGGTCCGGAACCCCCCGCTCCGGCCAGGCGCCCTGAAGCCCCGCTCCGGCCGGGCGCCCCTGTCAGAAGCGGCGCCGCTTGCGCGCCCGCCGCACCAGGGCCGCCGTGCCCACCAGCGCCACCGTCGCCCCGGCCGCGCCCAGGCTGGTCGCCGCCTCCTTGCCGCCCAGGCGCCGCCCGGCCACCGCGTGCTTGCCCGCCACCTGCGCCAGCAACTCCGCCAGCACCTGCTCGTTCGTCCAGGCCGGGCGCCAGCCCGCCTCGTGCAGCCGGCTGCCGGACACCACCCACGGGTACATCGTGTAGGCCAGGTCTCCGGCCGGCGCCGGCGTCAGTCCCAGGCGGTGCAGCCGGGCCGCGGTGCCGAGCGCCAGCGAGGCCGGCAGCTCCATCCGGCGGATCCCGGACAGCCGCTCAACGTCCTCCTGCTCCAGCCAGCCGTCGCAGCCGACCGTCACCTCGCCCTCGACCAGGCCGAGCGCCGCGTACTCCAGCGCCGTCGCCAGGTCTTCCACGTGGCAGAACTGCCAGCACGGCCGCGAACCGGCCACCACCAGCAGCCGGGGCGCCTCGAAGTGCCGGGTCAGCACCGTGTCCACGCCGGGGCCCACCACGACCGCCGGGCGCAGCACCGTCACCTGCAGCCCGGGGTGGGCGCGCGGCGCCCGCCGGGCCAGGCGCTCGATCTCCAGGAGGTCCCCGACCAGCGAGGCCTCCTCCGTCGCCCGCAGCTCGGAGTCCTCGGCCAGCGGCACCTCGTTGTCGGCCAGCGCGCCGTAGACCATCGCCGACGTGCACAGCACCACCCGGTGCACCCCGGCCGCCGCCGCGGCGGTCAGCACCGTCTGCGCGCCGCGCACGTTGTAGGCGCTGCGGGCCCGCGGATCGGACTCCATGCCGAAGTCCATCGCCAGGTGCACCACCACGTCGACCCCGGCCAGGCGCTCGGCGACCGCCGGGTCCCGCACGTCCAGCACCCGCCACTGCACGCCCGGCACGTCGCCGCGCCGGTCGTCCACCGCGAGGACCTTCTTCACGTGCGGGGAGGCCACCAGGCGGGCCGCGACCCGCTCGCCGAGCACTCCCGCGGCCCCCGTGACGGCCACGACGAGCGGCCGTCCGCCGTAGGCTGGAGGCGGCGACGCCGTGGTGTCCGGGGCGTCCTCTCCTCCGGTCAGCCCAGAGCGAACGTCCGAAGGCGGGGAACTCACCGGCCATCCTCCACGGTTAGCTTATGTGCGTACGTACGTGTGTCACGTACGTCCATCCTGCCCGAGGCGAAGGCCCCGCGGTGCACCCGGCGCGGGCCCGCCGCGCGGGAGCCGCTCGCGAGCCCCCACTCCGCCGCCGTCCCGGGCCCGCAGACTTTCCCGCCACACCCGTATGACGGCCGACCGGATCGAGGACCCCGTGAGCGACCTTCCCTTCGGATTCGGCGTTCCGCCCGAGGAGCCCGAGGACGGCAAGGCCAAGCCCGACGACGAGCAGAAGAAGAAGGACCAGGGCCCGCAGGGCGCCGACCAGAGCGGCCCCCAGCCCTTCGGCTTCGGCGCCGGCAACCCCTTCGGCGCGCTGTTCGGGATGTCCGGCGCCCCCGGGGGCCCGGGCGCCCCCGGCGCGGGCGACAACCCGTTCGCCGCGATGTTCGGCGGCCTCAACCCCAACGACCTCGGCGCCGCGTTCCAGCAGCTCGGGCAGATGCTCTCCTTCGAGGGCGGCCCGGTGAACTGGGACCTCGCCAAGAACATCGCCCGCCAGAGCGTCGTCGCCGAGCCCGCCGAGGGCAAGAGCAAGGACCGCTCGGTCAGCGCCGCCGAGCAGTCCGCCGTCGCCGAGGCCGTCCGGCTCGCCGACCTCTGGCTCGACGGCGCCACCGAGTTCCCCTCCGGTGCCGGCACCGCCGTCGCCTGGAGCCGCGCCGAGTGGATCGAGGCCACCCTCCCGGTCTGGAAGGACCTCGTCGACCCCGTCGCCGAACGCGTCGGCACCGCCATGGGCGGCGTCCTGCCCGAGGAGATGCAGGCCGTGGCCGGCCCCCTCATGGGCATGATGCGCTCGATGGGCGGCGCCATGTTCGGCACCCAGATCGGCCAGGCCCTCGGCGCCCTCGCCGCCGAGGTCGTCGGCTCCACCGACGTCGGTCTGCCGCTCGCCCCCGCCGGCAAGGCCGCCCTGCTGCCGCAGAACGTCGCCGAGTTCGGCGAGGGCCTCAGCGTGCCCGCCGAGGAGGTCCGCCTCTACCTCGCCCTGCGCGAAGCCGCCCACCAGCGCCTCTTCGCCCACGTGCCGTGGCTGCGCGCCCACCTCCTGGGCGCCGTCGAGGCCTACGCGCGCGGCATCAAGGTCGACACCTCCCGCATGGAGGAACTCGTCGGGCAGCTCGACCCCACCAATCCCGAGGCGCTCCAGGAGGCACTCGCCGGCGGCCTCCTCCAGCCCGAGGACACCCCCGAGCAGAAGGCCGCCCTCGCCCGCCTGGAAACCGCCCTCGCCCTCGTCGAGGGCTGGGTCGACGCCGTCGTCCACACCGCGGCCGAGCCCCACCTGCCCCAGGCCGGCGCCCTGCGCGAAACCGTCCGCCGCCGCCGCGCCGCCGGCGGCCCCGCCGAGCAGACCTTCGCCACCCTCGTCGGCCTGGAACTGCGCCCCCGCCGCCTGCGCGACGCCGCCCGGCTCTGGGCGCTGCTCGCCGACGCGCGCGGCGTCGAGGGCCGCGACGCCCTCTGGGAGCACCCCGACATGCTGCCCACCGCCGCCGACCTCGACGACCCGGACGCCTTCGTGCACCGCGGCACGGCCGGCGACCCGGAGGGCGGCATCGACTTCGACGCGTTCGACAAGCTCCTCGGCGAGGCCGCGGCCGGCGGCACCACCGACCTGACCAAGGGCGACGCCCCGAAGAAGGACGCCCCCCGGCAGGACCGGCCCGAGCAGGACGGCACCGAGCAGGACGGCACCGACGGAAAGGGCGAGCCCACCGCATGACCGCCACCGACCCGCGGGCGTCCGCCCTGCACGCGGACGCCGTCGGCACCCTGACCCGGTGGCAGCCCGCCGGACAGGATCAGGAGCAGCTGCGGCTGGACTACCTGGAACACCTGGACGCGCAGCCCGAGGGCCTGTACCGCTCCTGCCTGCCCGCCCACATCACCGCGAGCGCCGCGGTCGTCGACCCGGCGGCCGGGCGGGTGCTGCTCACCCTGCACCCCAAGGTCGGCCTGTGGCTGCAGATGGGCGGCCACTGCGAGCCGGGTGACGCCGACCTCGCGTCGGCCGCGCTGCGCGAGGCCGTCGAGGAGTCCGGCATCCCGGACCTCACCCTGCTCGCGGTCGACGGCCGGCCCGCCCCGGCCAAGCTCGACCGGCACCAGGTCCGCTGCGCCGGCAAGGACCGGCCGGAGAACACCCACCTGGACGTCCAGTACATCGCGCTGGCCCCGGCCGGCGCGCAGGCACTGATCAGCGAGGAGTCGCTCGACCTGCGCTGGTTCGACTACGACGGCCTGCCCGAGCTGACCGACCACTCCGTGCGCGACCTCGTCGCACGGGCGAGGCGGCTCACGAGCTGAAGTGCGACAACCGGAAGGGGGCGTGGGCCGATGTGGCCCACGCCCCCTTCCGTCGCTCCCCCGTTCGATCACGCGGCCCGACAGGGCCCTCCCGCCCGCTTTCGCTCCTCCGCTTCCCCTGCCCCCGCTTCCCCTGCCCCGCCCTTCACTGCCGTCCCGGCCGGACTGCTCAGCCGCAGGAACGCGCCGGATCGGACTGCGGGTCCGCGCTGCGAGCCCCCGGGATGTGCGGCAGCCGCGCGGCCGACACCACTCCCTCCAGGTACCCGCGCGCCCGCTCCGTCCGGGGATAGGCCTCCAGCAGCGCCCAGAACCCCGGCCCGTGATCCGGCACCAGCAGGTGCGCCAGCTCGTGCAGCAGCACGTAGTCGAGCACGTACTCCGGCATGCCCTGAAGGCGGTGCGAGAGCCGGATCGTCCCCTCCGCCGGCGTGCACGAGCCCCACCGCGAATTCTGGTTCGTGACCCAGCGGACCTGGGTCGGCTTCGCCCGGCCGTCCAGGTACGCGGCCGACAGCTCGCGGGCCCGCGCCTCCAGCGCGTCGTCCCCCGGGATCCGGCGGCTCTCCTGCGCGGCCAGCTTCTCCAGCATCTGCGCGACCCACCGCTGCTCCTCGGCGTGCGACATCCGCGCCGGGATCAGGACGACGGTGCGGTCGCCCTCGCGGTAGGCCGAGACGGTGCGGCTGCGGCGGGCGCTACGGCGCACCTCGACGCGCGTGCGGTCGTGCGACTCCCCCGGCTTGGGCGGGGACGGCTGGTGCTGCGGCTGGTGCTGCGGCTGCGCCGATTTCGGCTGCTGGTCCGGGCGCCCGCGCGTGCTCGGCGCCGCCACTTGCGACCCGGACACTGCACGGGCACGCCCACGCGACGCCGGTGGATGGGAGTCCCGCTCGGCTGCCATGGCACACGACGTTACCCGCTACCACTGACAGAAGTCCGCTGCCATGGCCGAAATCTTTCGTGGAGTGATCGGGAACGAAAGGCCGACACGGGGTGTCCGGAAACCGACGCCGGGGCGGATGTCCAGTTATCCACAGGGCTCGCGAACCGATCATGTGATCATGGGCCAGAGCCTGTGGATAACTCAACGCACGATGTCCCCCCGATCGGGCAAGCTGCCGTCAGCCGTCCGAAAACGATCGGAAAGGAGACCGCCGTGCGCCTCGCCCTCAAACCCGCCCTCTCCCGCAGCTGGCGCGACACCGAGACCCTGCAGTTCGGGACGATCAGCCGCTACGCGGGGAGGGTCGAGCACGCCGACAAGACTCTCTGCGACTTCCTGGCCCTGCTCGACGGCACCCGGGACCGCCCCGCGCTGCTGGCGGCCGGCGAGAAGGCCGGGCTCGGCCGCGAACCGGCCGAGGCGCTGCTCGCCGAGCTGGAGGAGGCCGGGCTCCTCGACGACGCGGAGGCGGCCGAGGCCGCGCTCGCCCGCTTCCCGCAGCCGCACCGGGACCTGCTCGGGCCGGACTTCGCCTCGCTCTCGCTGGTCCACTCCGGCCCGGGTGCCGCACCGGCGGTGCTCGCCCGGCGGGCGGACACCCGGATCGAGGTCCGCGGCGCGGGGCGGGTGGGGGCCGCCGTGGCGGCGGTGCTCGCGGCGGGCGGGGCGGGGGCCGTCACGGTGAGGGACGGCGGCCGCGTCCAGCCCGGCGACTGCTCCCCCGCGGGAGTGCCACCGTCCGAGGTCGGGCGGCTGCGCATGACGGCGGCGAAGGAGGCGGTCCAACGGGCCTCGGGCCGGCGTCCGGCCCCCGTGCCGCGGCGGGCCGCGGACGAGCCGCCCGATCTCGTGGTGCTCGCACCGCGGGACGGGAGCGGGGCGTTCGCCGGCGGGGCGTACGAGGCGCGGCAGCTGCTGCGGGCCGGGGTGCCGCATCTCTACGTGGGGGTGGTGGAGGAGTTCGGGGTGGTCGGGCCCCTCGTGGTGCCGGGGGTGTCGGCCTGCGGGCACTGCCTGGTGCTGCGGAGGGAGGACGAGGACGCGGCGTGGCCACGGGTGCTGGCCCAGCTCGCGGACGGAGGACCGGGGCGTGCGCGCACCCCGGCCTGCGACACCGCGCTGGCCACCGCCGTGGCGGGCCTGGCGGCCCTCCACGTCCAGGTACTGCTCGACGGCGGCCGGCCGCCGAGCGTGAACGGGTGGTGCGAGTTCTCGGCCACCGATGGCATGCCGCGCCGGATGCGCCTGAGGGGCCACCCGGACTGCGGCTGCCTGTGGCAGCCGCTGCCACCGAGGTAGGACGCCGGGAGGCGGGTGGTGGGTGGGGAGGGGTGGGGGCGGGGGGGAGGGGCCCCAGGGGAGAGAACAGGGGGAACGAGCAGGGAGTAGATGGAGCGCCGAGCAGTCGGCCCCGCCGACTTCTCGCGCCCAGCACCGAAGGCCGGTACCCCCAAGGGGCACCGGCCTTCTCGGTGTTGGACGCCTCGGCTACGCCCTCTCAGGCAGCGAGCTCCGCATCCTCCGCCCGCCCGGCGACCGCATCGGCCGCCGATCCCTGCTCCGCCGCCGGGGCCTCGGCGACCGTCTCCGCCCCCACTGGGCGGCCTCGCATCACCAACGTGGCCACCAGCGCCGCCGCGAGCACCCCGATCGCGCTGATCGTGAAGGTGGTCGACATGGCACTCGTGAACGCCTCCCGAGCGGTGTGCACGAGCCCGGCGTCGCCCTTCGCGGCCGCCAGCGCCCCGGCGATCGAGTGCTTCGCCTCGTCCGGCAGCCCCGTCGGCATCCGGCTCGCGAAGCCGCTCGACAGCAGCGACCCGAGGATCGCGATGCCGAGCGCGGTGCCGGCCTGCTGGATGGTGTCGTTGAGCGCCGAACCGACGCCCGCCTTCTCCGCCGGGATGGTGCCCATCAGCGCCCCCACCGCGGCCGGCATGGCCAGACCGGCCCCGAGCCCGAGCAGACCGAGCGCGACCGCCGGGACGGTGAAGCCTCCGTCGGCCGAGACGGTGGCCAGCAGCCCGAAGGCGGCGGCCATCGCGAACATCCCGGCGAGGATCAGGAGGCGGTTTCCGGTCTTCGCGGCGATCTTGGCCCCGGCCCCGTTGCCGATCAGCGCGGCGACGGCGAGCGGCATGAACGCGAGCCCCGCCTTGACCGGCGAGTAGCCCAGCACGAACTGCAGGTACTGGGTGAGCACCAGCAGCAGCCCGCCGTTGCCGATCTGGACCAGCGTCAGGGAGAGCGAACCGCCGCTGAAGTCGCGGTGCCCGAAGAGGACCAGCGGCACCATCGGCGCGTCGGTGACGTTCTCCCAGACCACGAACCCGGCGAGCGCCGCCACCGCCACGCCCAGGGTGACCAGCGACCGGCCGCCGAAGGCGCCGTGCTGCGGGATCTCGATGATCCACCAGATCAGCGCGGTCATACCGACCGCGGACAGCACCGCGCCGAGCGGGTCCGGCTTCTGCCACGGCCCCTTGGACTCCGGCATCAGCACGACACCGGCCAGGATCGCGAGGGCGACGACCGGAACGTTGAGGAAGAAGATCGAGTGCCACGAGAAGTGGTCGATCAGCACGCCGCCGAGGACAGGACTGCCGACCAGCCCGAGCATCGCCACCGACCCCCAGGCCGCCATGGCCTTGCCGCGCTCCCCCTCGTCGAAGACGGTGATGAGGATCGACAGCGTCGACGGCATGATCAGCGCGCCGCCCACCCCCATCGCGACGCGGGAGGCGATCACCTCGCCGGGGTTCGTGCAGAAGGTCGCGGCCAGGGACGCCGCCCCGAAGAGCAGCAGCCCGATGATCATGATCTTTCGCCGGCCGAAGCGGTCGCCGAGGCTGCCGGAGGTCAGCAGCAGCCCGGCGAAGACCAGGACGTAGGAGTCGAGGATCCACTGGGTGTCCTGGGCACTCGCGCCGAGGTCCGCCGTCATCGAGGGCACGGCCACGGTCAGCGCCATGCTGTCGATCACCAGGACCAGCGAGCTCAGGCACAGCACGATCAGGATCCACCAGCGGTGCGGATTACGGGCTTGCATGAGATCTCCCCTCTCCATGCGCACACCGTTCCTTCGGTGCGCACTGCGTTCCGTCGCTGCGCACACTGTACGCACACCGGAACAGTGTGCGCAACAAGCGCGTCCTGTACGCTGAGTGCGAACGGTGTACGCAGAAGGGAACGCCTATGGTCGCCAGCACGAACCCGATCCCGTCCGTATGGGCCCGCCGTCAGCGCGAGCCCGACCAGCCCTCGCTCAGCCAGGACGTGATCGTCCGCGAGGCGATCGCGATGCTCGACGCCGAGGGCATCGACGCACTGAGCATGCGCAAGCTCGCCGCCCGCCTGAACGCCGGCGCGACCTCCCTCTACCGCCACGTCGCGACCAAGGACGAGCTCATGGAGCTCGCGGTCGACGAGGTCTTCGGCGAGATCGTCCTCCCGCCCGCCGACGATCCCGATTGGCGCGCCGCGGCCACCGAGGCCGCCCAGACCTTCCGCACGACGGTGCTGCGCCACCCCTGGCTGTCGTCCGTCCTCGGCCAGGCGGGCCTCGCCTACCTGGGCCCCAACCTGATGTCCTTCGCCGAGCAGCTGACCGTGTTCTTCACCGCCGCCGGCTTCCCCGAGCCGAGCCGGGCCATCGACACCCTGGTCGCCTACACGATCGGCATGAGCACCGCGGAGTCGGCCTGGCTGACCACGGTGGCCCGGTCCGGCCAGACGGAGGCCGAGTTCATCGCCCGGCTGATGCCCGCCGCCCAGGAGGCGGCCAGCGGCTTCGAGCACCTCTCCGGCGCCTACACGACGGCCGCCGCCGAAGTCGATCCGGTGGCCACGCGCGACGACAAGTTCGGATACGGCCTGGAGGTCGTCCTGGACGGCCTGGCCCTGCGCCTGCCCCGCTGATCCGTCCCTGCTTCTCCTCTGCGCCTCCCCCGACCCGCCGCCGACCCGTCCTGCCCATCCCGAACCGTCCGTCCCCCGCCCTGCCCCATCCCTGCCCCGCCGCCGGCACGTCACCGTTCCGACACCGATCCGCCGCTCACGCCTGCGGGAAATGCGGGCCGGCGCGGGGCGGCGAACGGGCACAATGGCGTAGTGATGGTCGGCCGTCCGGTACCGGGTGGCCGGGGGTGTGTGGGATGGAGGCCCGGTGAGCGATCTTCCGCGCAAGGCAGTGACCCGCACGGCGCGGCTTGCCGCCCTGCCCCTGGGGATAGCCGGCCGCGCCACGCTCGGCCTGGGCAGGCGGATCGGCGGCCGGTCCGCCGAGGTGGTGACGGCCGAGCTGCAACAGGCCACCGCCGACCAGCTGTTCAAGGTGCTCGGCGAACTCAAGGGCGGGGCCATGAAGTTCGGGCAGGTGCTGTCCGTCTTCGAGGCCGCGCTGCCCGAGGAGGTCGCCGGCCCGTACCGGGCGGCGCTCACCAAGCTGCAGGACGCCGCTCCCCCGATGCCCGCCGGCAAGGTGCACGCCGCGCTCGCCGAGCGCCTCGGGACCAACTGGCGCGAGCTGTTCCGGGAGTTCGACGACCAGCCGGCCGCAGCCGCCTCGATCGGCCAGGTGCACCGGGCGGTCTGGCACGACGGCCGCCGGGTCGCCGTCAAGGTGCAGTACCCGGGCGCGGGCGACGCGCTGCTCGCGGACCTGTCGCAACTCGGCCGCGTCGCCTGGCTGCTGGGCCCGCTGATCCCGGGGCTGGACATCAAGCCGCTGATCGCCGAGCTGCGCGAGCGGGTCTCCGAGGAGCTCGACTACGAGCTGGAGGCGCAGGCGCAGCGCCGGCACGCCGAGGAGTTCGCCGGCGATCCGGACATCGTGGTGCCGGACGTGGTGGCGCAGGCGGATCAGGTGCTGGTGACGGAGTGGATGGACGGCACGCCGCTGGCGGAGGTGATCGCGGGCGGGAGCCAGGAGGAGCGGGACCGCGCGGGTCGGTTGCTGGCCCGGTTCCTGTTCGCGGGTCCGGCGCGGACGGGTTTGCTGCACGCGGATCCGCATCCGGGCAACTTCCGGTTGTTGAAGGACGACGGTCCGGTGTCGGGGTGGCGGCTGGGGGTGCTGGACTTCGGCACGGTGGACCGGGTGCCGGGTGGGTTGCCGGCGCCGATCGGGGCGTCGCTGCGGATGGCGTTGGCCGGTGACGCGGCGGGCGTGCTGGAGATGCTGCGGGAGGAGGGTTTCGTGAAGCCCTCGATCGAGCTGGATCCGGACGCGGTGCTGGACTACTTGGTGCCGATCATCGAGCCGGCGGCGGTGGATTCGTTCCACTTCACGCGGGCGTGGATGCGGGCGCAGGCGGCGCGGATCGCGGATCCGCGGTCGCCGGCCTACAACCTGGGCAAGCAGCTGAACCTGCCGCCGTCGTACCTGCTGATCCACCGGGTGACGTTGAGCACGATCGGGGTGCTGTGCCAGCTGGGGGCGAAGGCGCCGTTCCGGGCGGAGATGCTGGAGTGGCTGCCGGAGTTCGCCGAGCAGGGGCTGGCCGGCGGGCGGCCCCGCAAGGACGACTGACAGGCCGATCAAGCAGCAGAACGACCGCAGGCCGCTCCCCCGGGTACGGGGAGCGGCCTGCGGTGCGACGGGGTCTGACGTTTTGTCCGGTGCCGGTCCGGGCGCGCCTACGCGCGCGTGTCCGTGCACGGCGACGAGGCGCGCCCGCCGAACGGCGGCGCCGCGGACTACATCAGGGCGACGGCGAGGGCCTTGCGGGCTCGCAGCGAGGCACGCTCGGCCCGCTGCTTGAGCTTGCGCGCCCGGGCGACGCGGTGGACGAGCCGTTGGTGCTCGGCCTCGTGCAGTCGCTCTTGCATATGGGCGCGGGCCAGGGATTCGTGGAGGAGTTGCATTTCGAGGGTCCTGTTCTGGATCTGGAGTTCGTTGGCCTGGTCGGCGCGGACGGCGGGGTCGGTGGTGGCGGTCATGTGGTGGTCCTGCTCGTGGTGCGTTGTCGGGAAGGGGTTGGTGCGGGCGGCGTCGGCCTTGGCGGCGGCGATCCGTACGGAGCGGCGGAGGGAACTCTCCAGCGGGGGCTGCTCTCCCCGGCGGACGGCTCCGGCTCCGAGGTCGGGGCTCACGCCATGACCTCGGTCTTGCGCGGGCGGCCGCGGGGCCGCTTGCGGGCCACGACGACGCCCTGGACGAAGAGCTCGCCACCCCAGACGCCCCAGGGCTCGCGGCGCTCGAGGGCGCCGGCCAGGCAGGCCTCCTTGACCGGGCAGGTGCCGCAGAGGGACTTCGCGTACTCGACGTCGGCGGGCGTCTCGGCGAAGAAGACCTCGGGGTCGAAGGCGCGGCAGGGGATGGGGAGACCGAGTGCCTCGGCCTGCTCGATCGAGCTGAGCTGCATGGAAAGAACCTCCGGGGGGTCGGCCTGGTCGGCCTTGGTGATCTGGCTTGTCGGCGGTACGGACGGGGTGGGCGGTGTGATGACCGTGGACACTGTCTGCGTCTTCCTCGTCTTCTCAGTGGTTCCGGCCCGGCGGACTGGTGGGGCTGGGCCGGAGGCCCCGGGGGGCCTGGGTGGTCGTGCGTACCGGACAAAACAGAAGGGCCGCGGATCCCGGTGTACGGGTTCCGCGGCCCTGGAGGTGCCGACCTGAGGTTTCAGGTTCGTTCTCTCCAGGGTTCAGGCCCGCGGAAGGCCCGCATCCGGATGGCCGTGGCGCCGATGAAGGCGGCCTCGGCCTGCTTGTTGATCAGCTGCTCGTTCTGCTTCTGGGCGTTTCCGGCACCGATGACCTGCGCATAGCCGCCATGCATGGCCGCGGCTACGACCGCCTTCGGTGCCTGGGTCGGTCGCTCGTCGCGCTCGGAGCGCGGCGTGCCGAACGACGCCCAGTCGCGGGACAGACCGGTCTCGACGGAGGTGCCTTCGCTGCCCCGACCGCCCGTGACGCACAGATCAGTGTGTCCGAGACCACTGACAGTGGCGGCGGGGATGACGGAGACACCGGTGGTGTCGAGACCCAGACCGGTTCCACCGAGCTCTGCGGGCGCCCCCAGGAGGGCATCACGCAGGGAGGCAGCGACAACGGTCTGGCCAGTCATTTTGGTGATCATGATGTTTCCCACTGTCTTCGCCTCCTCTCGGCGTCTCGCGGAGCGGGGTTTCCCCTGCTCCGATGTTCGGATGTCTGTCTCGGTGAAGCTTTGGGCGCGGGAACTCGGCACAGGCGTCACCCCGTGCGTTCGCGTCCCCTTGACCGCTCCGGCAGGCTATTGCGCTCCCGGTACGCCGCGCAAACTATTTTTCACGGCGGTTTTCGCGTCGCGTTCCGCGTCGCGCCGGACGGCGCGTTCCGATGCCCCGCGGGAGTCCCCTGAGCAGTCCCCGTGACCACGCCCGGACCGGCTCACGCCGGTTCGACCGGACCGTCGTCCTCGACGCCGTCCGGTTCCTCCTCGGGCTCCTCCCCCGCACACAACGAGAGCACGGCTGCCCCGTACTTGTCCAGCTTCATGGCGCCGACCCCGGAGATCTGGGCCAGTTCCCGGCGGCTGGCGGGGACGTCCTCGGCGATCGCCATGAGCGTCGCGTCGGTGAACACGACGTAGGCGGGGGCGCCCTGCTTCTTGGCCTGCCGGGCGCGCCACTCGCGCAGCCGCTCGTACAGCGCCTCGTCCATGGTGGAGGGGCAGCTCTCGCAGCGGCGGAGCTTGCGCTCGACGGCGTCGGTCAGGACGCGCTCGCAGACGCGGCACTTGACCGGTCCGCGGACCTTCCGGCCGGCGGCGCGCTCGCCGAACTCCACGCCCCCGCGCCCGCCCTTCGCACCGGTGCGCGTGCCGGGGGCGGTGGAGCCGGGCCGCAGCCCGTCGAGGAAGCGGGTGGGCTTGCGGCTGGCGCGGCCACCCGGGGAGCGGGAGAGGGCCCAGGACAGGGAGAGGTGCTTGCGGGCGCGGGTGACGCCGACGTAGAGGAGGCGGCGCTCCTCCTCGACCTGTTCGTCGGTCTTGGCGTAGATGATCGGCAGGGTGCCCTCGGTGAGGCCGACGAGGTAGACGGCGTCCCATTCGAGGCCCTTGGCGGCGTGCAGCGAGGCGAGGGTGACGCCCTCGACGGCGGGGGCGTGCTGGGCGGCGGCGCGGGCGTCGAGTTCGGCGACGTAGGCGGCGAGGTCGGTCTGCTGTCCGGCGGCGGTGCGGGTGCGCTCGAACTCCGCGGCGAGGCGGACGAGGGCGGCGAGGGACTCCCAGCGGTCGCGGACGGCGCCGGAGCCGGCCGGGGGTTCGGGGGTGAAGCCGCGGCTGGCGAGGACGGCGCGGACCTGGCCGGCGAGGTCGGCACCGTCGGTGAGGGGGTCGGCGGCGGCGCGGGCGGCGCCGCGCAGCAGGACGCCGGCGTCGCGGACCTCGGGGCGTTCGAAGAACCGCTCGGCGCCCTTGAGCTGGTAGGGGACGCCGAGGTCGGCGAGGGCCTGTTCGTAGACCTCGGACTGGCCGTTGGTGCGGAAGAGGACGGCGACCTCGCTGGCGCGGACGCCGGTGGCGAGGAGGTCCTTGATGCGGCGGGCGGTGGTCTCGGCCTCGGTGGGCTCGTCCTCGTACTCGGTGTAGCCGGGTTCGGGGCCGGCCTCGCGCTGGGAGACGAGTTCGAGGCGGTGGCGGGCGGCCTCGCCGCGGGCCTGGGAGAGCAGTCCGTTGGCGAGGTGGACGACCTGGGGGGTGGAGCGGTAGTCGCGCACGAGCTTGACGACGGTGGCCTCGGGGTGGCGGCTGCGGAAGTTCAGCAGGTAGTCCGGGGTGGCGCCGGTGAAGGAGTAGATGGTCTGGCTGGCGTCGCCGACGACGCAGAGGCTGGCGCCGCCGCCGGGGCCGGTCCACTGGTCGAGGAGGCGTTGCTGGAGCGGGGAGACGTCCTGGTACTCGTCGACGGTGAAGTGCCGGTACTGGGAGCGGACCTGGTCGGCGATGTCGGGGCGGTCCTCCAGGATGGCGGCGGTGAGCAGGAGGACGTCCTCGAAGTCGATGACGCCGCGGCGGCTCTTGGCCTCCTCGTAGACGCGGTAGACCTGGGCGGTCTCGGCGGGGTCCCGGGGGGCGTCGCGGCCGGACTTCTGGACGGCGGCGGGGTAGTCGTCGGGGCCGATCTGGGTGACCTTGGCCCATTCGATCTCGGCGGTGAGGTCGCGCAGTTCGGTCCGCTGGACGCGCAGGCCGCAGCGGCCGGCGGATTCGGCGACGAGCTGGATCTTGCGTTCGAGCAGCTGCGGGACGGGGCCTCCGACGGCGCGGGGCCAGAAGTACTGGAGCTGGCGCAGGGCGGCGGCGTGGAAGGTGCGGGCCTGGACGCCGTCGGCGCCGAGCTGGCGCAGGCGTCCGCGCATCTCGCCGGCGGCGCGGGCGGTGAAGGTGACGGCGAGGACCTGCTGGGGCTGGTAGACGCCGCTGCGCACGCCGTAGGCGATGCGGTGGGTGATGGCGCGGGTCTTGCCCGTGCCGGCGCCGGCCAGGACGCAGACGGGCCCGTGCAGGGCGGTGGCGACGGCGCGCTGTTCGGGGTCGAGGCCGGCGAGCACGGCGTCGGGGCCGGCGTCGCGGGCCGCGGCCGCGGGGTCGGTCCAGAGGTCGCCGGGGCCGCCGCTCAAGAGGTCTTCCTGCATGCGTTCCATCCTCTCAGCCCGGTGGGACAACCGGGGCCGGGTTGTCCACAGGCCCGGTGTGATCGCAGGATGATCGCTCTGCCTCTGCGGCACGCAGCGGCTACTCCGGCACGCGGCGGCCGGAATGCCCGCCGTCCGTCGGACGTTGCGTCCGGAGACCAGAGACCGTCCGTCCCCTCCCGAAGGAGCCCCCTCGATGTCCGGCACCGTGACGATGTACAGCACGACCTGGTGTGGGTACTGCAACCGACTCAAGAGCCAGCTGGACCGTGAAGGCATCGGCTACACCGAGATCAACATCGAGGAGGACCCGGCGTCGGCGTCCTTCGTCGAGTCGGTGAACAACGGCAACCAGACGGTCCCGACGGTCCTGGTGACGCCGGCCGGCGGCGGCGAGCGGGTGGTCATGACCAACCCGAGCCTGCTGCAGGTCAAGAAGGCCCTCGCGGCCTGATCCGGTCCCGTCGGGCCGTGGCCCCGGCCCGGGGCGCCTCAGGGCGCGTCGGCCGGGGCCTGGTCGACGGGCACCGAGGGCGCGGGCAGCGTGGTGCGCGCGCCGAGGTCGCCGACGCCGTAGACGAGCCGGCAGCGGTCGGCCGAGTAGCGGGTCTCGATGACCCGCACCGGCCCGCGCCGGTCGTAGGTGACGCGGGTCTGCACCATGAGCGGCACGCCGGGGCCGCCCTGGAACCACTGGGCCTCCTCCGGTCCCGGCATCCGGGCCACGAGGTGGTCGACGGCGCCGATCTCGGTGCGCCCGAGGGCCGCGAGGACGGCCTCGTCCCCGCCCTCGACGGCGTCCGGCTCCATCAGCGGGGTGCCCGCGGCGAGTCCGGCCCGGTAGTGGCTCTCCTCGATCGAGTACGGCTCGCGGTCCAGCGTGCGCAGCTGGCGGCGCACGACGATGGCCTCGCCGGGGCGCAGTCCGAGGCGTTCGGCGATGTCGACGCGGGCGCGGACGATCATCATCTCGAAGTCGGTGCCGAGTTCGCGTCCGGCGTCGGCGGCCTCGCCGAGGTAGACGGAGGTGGGGACGGCGAGGCAGTCGCGCGGGGCGGGGGGCAGCGCGGGGCCGTAGGCGCGGTGGTCGAGGACGGGGTGTTCGCGCAGGTAGGTGCCCTTGCCCTGGAGGCGGACGAGCCGGCCTTCGTTGACGAGGACGTCGACGGCGAGGCGGACGGTGTTGCGGGCGACTCCGTACTGGCGTTCCAGTTCGCTCTCGACCGGGAGGGCGGCGTCGGCGGTGAACTCGCCCTCGGCGATGCGGCGGCGCAGGTCGGCGGCGAGGCGCTGGTATTTGGGGGATTGGGCGGTGCCCCGGGGGATTGTCACCCGAGTGAATGTAGCGAGCGGGGTGACGCGGTTTCAGCCGTTTCCGGCAATGTCGTCCGCGCGGGTCGGCGGCGCGCGCCGGGCGGCGGGCGGCCCGGTCAGGCAGGGCCCGTCCGGTCACGAACATCCGGAGGGTGTGGATTCCGGAAGGGATCGGAATCGGAAAAGGGGGCGTGCGGCATGTGTCGCACGCCCCCTTTTCCGGGACTTTCCGGAGCCTTCCGGGAGCGGATTACCAGCGCGCCGCGGACGGCAGCGGTTCGCCGTACCAGAGTTCGACGAGGTGGCGGGCGATCGAGATCCCGGAGGGCGGGAGGATCTCCCCCGCCTCCATGCCGGCCCGCAGCTCCTCGCGCGAGAACCAGCGCGCCTCGGCGAGTTCCTCGCCGTCCACGGTGATCGCGGTGCCGCCGGGCAGCGCCTTGCCGGTGAAGCCGAGCATCAGGCTGGACGGGAACGGCCAGGGCTGGCTGGCGACGTACTGCACCTCGCCGACCCGCACGCCGGCCTCCTCGTGGACCTCGCGGGCGACGGCCTGCTCGATCGACTCGCCCGGCTCGACGAAGCCGGCCAGGGTGGACCAGCGGCCCTCGGGCCACAGTGCCTGGCGGCCGAGCAGGCAGCGGTCCTGCTCGTCGGTGATCACCATGATCACCGCGGGGTCGGTGCGCGGGTAGTGCTCGGCCGCGCACGAGGTGCAGCGCCGCACGTGGCCGGCGCCGGCCTTCTCGGTCGGGTGGCCGCAGCGCGAGCAGAAGCTGTGCAGGCGGTGCCAGTGCTCCAGGGCGACGGCGTGCACCAG
Source organism: Streptomyces sp. SP17BM10 (assembly GCF_036322405.1). NCBI lineage: Bacteria > Bacillati > Actinomycetota > Actinomycetes > Kitasatosporales > Streptomycetaceae > Streptomyces > Streptomyces sp. SP17BM10. The sequence goes on from NZ_JAQYXB010000577.1 coordinate 309,255, forward strand.
CAGCCCGGCGTCGCGGTCGGACAGCAGCGCGCCGACCTCGCGCAGCCCGGCCGGACGGGCGTCGCCGTCCAGGCGCCCGGGCAGGCTCTCGCCGGCCAGCGCGAAGTAGGAGACGCCGTCCTCGTCGGTGCCGAGGAAGTACCGGTCGCCGGTCTGCGGGGCTTCGAAGGAGGCCAGCAGGACCAGCTCGGTGCCCTCGGCGGTGTCGACGACGAAGGCCTCGCCTCCGGCGATCGGCAGCACCCGGGTGTTCGGGTGGCTCCAGGCGGCGGCGAGCCAGGGCTCGTCGAACCGGTGCTCGGCCGCCCGGTCCACTCCGGCCCGGGCCAGTGCCAGGTGCGGGGGGCGTTCGGTCTCAGGCACGGTGCTCACGTCGTTCCATCCCCACGTGGTGCATCAGGTGAATCATCCGGATGAGTGATCTGACTGCCGGGACGGGCCCGGTGGGCCCGGGCCCGCTCATGCGCCCGTCCCGCCGCGCGCGCTCACGCGCCGGGCCGGAAGTTCTCGGCCAGGTCGCCCCACAGGTAGGCGGCGGTCTCCACGCCCTTGGCCAGCAGGTCGAGTTCGACCTTCTCGTTGACCGAGTGCCAGCCGTCCGAGGGCACCGAGATGCCGAGGAAGAGCACCGGCGCGCCGAGCACGTCCTGAAGGTCGGCGGCGGGGCCGGAGCCGCCCTCGCGGGTGAAGAGGATCTTCTGCTCGAACGCGCGGCCCATCGCGCGGACGGTGGACTGCAGCGCCGGGTGGTCCAGCGGCGTCAGGCAGGGCCGGGTGGCGCCGGGGAAGACCAGCTCGTAGCGGATGCCGGCGGGCACCTGCTCGGCCACCCACGCGCGCACGGCCTCGCGGACCTTCTCCACCTCCTGCCCGGCGACCAGCCGGAAGGAGAGCTTGAGGTGCGCCGACGCCGGGACGATGGTCTTGCCGCCCGGACCGGTGTAGCCGCCCCAGATGCCGTTGACCTCGGCGGTCGGACGGGCCCAGATCCGCTCCAGGGTGGAGTAGCCGGCCTCGCCGCGCGTGCCGGAGGACTTGGCGACCGCCAGCCACTGCTCCTCGTCGAAGGGCAGCTCGGCGAACAGCGCGCGCTCGCGCTCGGTCAGCTCGATCACGCCGTCGTAGAAGCCGGGCACCGCCACCCGCCGGTCGCCGTCGTGCAGGGCGGCGGCCAGCTCGGCCGCGACCTGCGCCGGGTTGGGGACGGCGCCGCCGAAGGAGCCGGAGTGGATGTCGGTGTCCGGCCCGTACAGGTCGATCTGGGCGTCGGCCAGGCCGCGCATGCCGGTGCAGACGGTCGGCGTGCTCCGCGACCACATGCCGGTGTCCGAGATGATCACCACGTCGGCGGCCAGCCGCCCGGCCTCGCGCCGGACCAGGGCGGGGAAGTGCGGCGAACCGGACTCCTCCTCGCCCTCGATCAGCAGCTTGAGGTTGACGGCCGGCGCGGTGCGCCCGGTGGCGGCCAGGTGGGCCCGCACGCCGAGGGTGTGGAAGAACACCTGGCCCTTGTCGTCGGCCGCGCCGCGCGCGTACATCCGCCCGTCGACGACGGTCGGCTCGAACGGTTCGGTGTCCCAGCCGTCCTCCTTGGCCGCCGGCTGGACGTCGTGGTGCCCGTAGACCAGGACGGTCGGGGCGGACGAGTCGCCGGAGGGCCACTCGGCGAACACCGCCGGCAGGCCGTCCGTCTCCCAGACCTCCGCCACCGGGAAGCCGGTCTCGCGCAGCTTGGCGGCCAGCCACTCGGCGGAGCGCCGCACGTCGCCGGCGCGGGCCGGGTCGGCGGAGACCGAGGGGATGCGCAGCCAGTCGGAGAGGTCGGCCAGGAAGGCGGACCGGTGCTGGTCGATGTAGGAGCGGACGGCGCTGTCCGGGGTTCTCGTCATACCGACGACTGTAGTTCGCCCGTGCGGGTGTACGCCCCGGCCGTCCGGCTGCCGGGCCCGAAGGGGGCTGTAACCTCCGTCACCCCCGCCCGCCGTGGCGCGGCGGGCGGGGGTGGGGCCGGGGGACGGCCGGGTGGGGCCGGCTCAGCCGGTACGGCGCAGCAGGGTGATGCGCGAGCGGGTGAGCAGTGTGGCGAGGACGACGGCGATGATCGGCAGGCCGATCACGAGGAGGGCGATGTTGCCCCACGGGACGACCACGAGGGACCGGTTGGCCATCTCCTCGGGGCTGATGCCGGGGTAGGGCACGACGGCGCCGAGGACCTTGCGCAGGGCGACGGCGGGAACGGCTCCGCAGACGATGCCGAGGAGGGCGCCCATCGCCGCGATGACACCGCACTGGAAGCCGGAGAGCGTGCGCCGGATCCGGGGTGTGGCGCCGACGGCGGCGAGGGTGGTGAGGTCGCGCTGGGAGTCGGCGGCGGCGAGTCCGGTGGCGATGCCGGCGGCGCCGAGGGCGACGAGGGCGGCGAAGCCGGACAGGCCGAGGCTGATGAGGTCGCCCTTGGGCTGGTAGCCGCGTTCGACGGAGAACTCGGTGTGGTCGGCGAGCTTGCCGATGGCGCCGGCGGCCTTCTGTTCGGCGCCGTCGCCGGGCGGGCTGTCGGGCAGCCAGGCGGAGCCGGCGTCGACGGCGCCGAGGCCGAGGCGCCGGGCGGCGTCGGGGCTGAAGACGGCGGTTGCGGTCTTCACGGATGAGGTGGCGAGGTAGGCGTCGACGGTGATGTCGTGCCGGCGCTTGCGTTCCTCCTCCGCCGACGGGTGGTACGGGGCCGAGCTGACGCCGGCGCTGGGGAGCGGCGGGGCGGGGTCGTTGGCCCGCAGGACGAGTTTGCCGTCCTTGACGTAACGCGGGTCGAAGACGACGGCCTTGCCGTCGGCGAGGGCCTGGACGGCTGCCGGGTCGGTGACGCCGTGCAGGTTGCGCAGCATGGTGGCGTCGCCGGCGCCGAGGGAGCCGTAGATGGCGGATCCGCGGCGGCTGTCGGTGTACTGGCAGCGCTTGTCCTCGCGGTGCAGTCGCTGGACCTCGTCGGCGGGCAGGCTGCCGTCGTCCTCGTCCAGGGGGCAGCGCAGTTGCGGGGGCAGGAGGGGCGTGATCCAGCCGCACGTGCCGCGCCCGTCCACGCAGTTGGCGGGGTAGGTGAGCTTCTTGACGTCGGCGCGGCGGCCGAGGTCGGGGATGCTGGACTCGACGGCGGCGCGCATCTGGGGCAGGAGGGAGCCGTCGGAGGCGGGGCCCCATCCGGTGCCGAGGATGACGGCGCCGGCGGGGGCGGAGGCCACGTAGTCGCGGCGGTTCTGCTCGTCGCTGCTGGCGGCGTAGACGGACACGGCGACGGCTCCGGCGACGGCGGCCATGACGGCGGCGACGGCGGGTGCGGTGCGGCCGCGGTGGCGCACCGAGTCGCGCAGGGCGAGGCGGGGGCCGAGCGGCAGCCGGCGGCCGATGCGGCCGAAGAGGCCGACGAGGTAGGGCACGAGGGCGACCATGCCGAGTTCGGCGATCATCGAGCCGCCGAGGACGGTGACGCTGCGGTTGGCGAGGTTGGCCGCGGTGCCGAAGATGGCGAGGGCGGCGCCGCCGCCGACCATGGCGAGGCCGAGCAGGGCGAGCCAGCGGCTGGGCGGCTTGAGCGAGTCACGGCCGGTGAGCGCGGAGACGACGTCCTGGCGGGCGGCCTGGACGGCCGGGACGATGGCCGCGAGCAGGCCGGTGACCAGGCCGATGAGCAGGACGCCGGTGAGGTCGAGCGGGTTGAGGGCGAAGTGGCCGAAGCGCTGGCCGGCGTACTCCTCGGCGCGGGTGCGCAGCAGGAGGACGAGGCCGGCGCCGAGGGCGAGGCCGGTGACGGCGCCGGCGGTGCCGAGGACGACGCCGCCGCCGAGGACGACGGCGCGGATCTGGGAGCGGTCACCGCCGCCGGCGGCGAGCAGGCCCAGCTGCCGCCGGGAGCGCCTGGCCCCGACGGCGAAGGCCGGGCCCGCGAGGAGCACGATCTCCAGGAGGGCCATGCCGACGACGGTGGCGAGCATGACGACGGCGGTGCGGTCGAGGAGGGGGGTGGAGCGGCCGTTTTCCTGTTCGGTGTAGTAGGGGACGGCGGCGCGCGGCGGCGGGTTGGTGAGGACGGCCCGCGAGGTGGCGGTGAAGCCGTACTTGTTGAGTTCGGTGACCTTGGGCCAGTCGAGGGTGGTGCCGGGGGGCATCGTGACGAGCCAGTGGTCGAGTCCGCGCGGCGGTTCGCCGCCGTCGGTGCTCTGGAGCTTGGCGAGCGGGTCGACGAGCTCTCCGGGGCGGGCGACGAGGGTGGTGGCGCTGAGCTCGCCGGGGTACTCGACGACGCCGGTGATGGTGAAGGGGGTGGTGTCGAGGCCGCGGACGGCGGTGGTGGCGCCGAGCGCGAGGTGGGAACGGTCGAGGAAGGTGCGGGTGACGGCGATCTCGTGGGGGGCGCTCGGTGCGCGGCCCCCGACCAGGTCGATCTTGCCGCGCCAGACGGGGTCGGTGAGGTCGGCTTCGACGGTGTCGGCGGAGATGAGGCCCTGGGCGCTCGTGGTGGCGGTGAAGGGGCCGTGCCGCTCGGGTACGAAGGTGGCCCCGGCGGGCAGGAGCTGGCGGATGAGCGTGCCGGGGTCGGTGTCGCGGCTGCGCCGCTCCTCGGGGGTGGGGTCCTTGGTGTCGGCGGAGGCGAACGTGATGCCGTCACCGGGGTCGGGGGCCTGCTTGATCGTCTCACCGCGTTCGGCGAGGTGCAGTTCGGCGTCGGAGTGGCCCATGACGCGCACGGCGCGTTCGGCGGGGCTGAGTTGGGCGCTGCGGAAGACGACGTCGGCGCCGGTGACGCCGAGGACGGGCAGGGCGACCATGGCGACCACGAGGGCGCTGCGGCCCTTGGCGCGCAGGGCGTCGCGGCGGGCTATGCGCAGGGCGACCCGCCAGGAGCTGAACGTCACTCCTCCCCCTGGCGCTTGGCGTTGGTGGCGGCGCTGACGAGCAGGCTGCCGGCGTCCTGGCTGATGCTCTCGTCGACCATGCGGCCGTCGCGCAGGAAGACGACGCGGTCGGCCCAGGCGGCGTGGCGGGCCTCGTGGGTGACCATCATGGCGGCGGCGCCGGCGTCGCAGCGGGCGCGCAGGACGGCGAGGACGGCCTCGCCGGTGGTGGAGTCGAGGGCGCCGGTGGGCTCGTCGGCGAGGACGAGGCGGCGGTCGCCGATGAGGGCGCGGGCGATGGCGACGCGCTGCTGCTGGCCGCCGGACATGTCGTCGGGGAAGCGGTCGGCGAGCTCGGGGATGCCGAGCTCCTCCAGGGCGGCGAGGGCCTCGCGCCGGGCGGCGCGGGCGGACAGGCCGTCCAGTTCGCGCGGGAGGGAGATGTTCTCGGCCGCGGTGAGGGCCGGGATCAGGTTGTAGTCCTGGAAGACGTAGCCGACGGAGCGGCGGCGGACCTCGGCGAGGCGCTTGCGGCTCAGGCCGCCGAGGGCGACGCCCTCGACGAGGACCTGGCCGCTGGTCGGGGTGTCGAGGCCGCCGGCGAGGGTGAGCAGGGTCGACTTGCCGGAGCCGGACGGGCCCATGACGGCGACGAACTCCCCCGGGTTCACCCGCAGGTCGATCTGGCGCAGGGCGTGCACCTCGGCAGCGCCCTGGCCGTGCACCCGGCTGATGCCGTCCAGGTGCAGGACGGGCCGGACGCCGGTACTGGTCGGGTCTGTGTAGGACACGGTCCCCCCTCTTGCTGGTTCGTGGGCCCGGTCTCGGCCGGGCCGGTGGATCGGTGACGTCGGTGGGGCCCCGGGCGGGGCCGGGGGCCGTGCGGGCGCTCGCGGCGCCGGTGCCGTGCCGGGGGCCGCGACACGGCGGACCCGTCCGGCCACGGCGCTAGGACCGCGCGCGGCGCCGGCCGGGACGGAACGTCCGGGCGGGCTCCTGGCCGGCGGCCCCGGCGGCCTCGGCGGCCCGGGTCTGCTGGAGCTCGGCCTGCTGGGCGAGGCGGGTCTCGCAGTGGTCGAGCCAGCGGATCTCCGCCTCGGTCTGGAAGATCAGCTGTTCGAGGACGAGCAGCCAGGCGAGGTCGCTGCCCTCCGTGGCGGGCGCGGCGCCGCCCGCGGGCCGGGACTCGCCGGCCAGGGCCCTGCCCTTGAGCCGGGTGTAGTCCTGGAGCGCCTTGATGCTGTGCCGGCGCTGGCCCTGGACGACGGCGCCGACGTCCACCCCGGGCACGGTGACGGCCATCGCGAGCTTGATCGCGAGTTCGTCGCGCGGCGGGTTGGTGCGCGGCACGGGGGTGTCGAACCAGGCGCGCAGCTCGGCCCGGCCGGCCTCGGTGACGGCGTAGAACTGGTGGCCCTCGTCGTCCTCCCCCGCGGGTTCGACCAGGCCGTCGCGCTCCAGGCGGGCGAGCGTGGTGTAGACCTGCCCGACGTTGAGCGGCCAGGTGGCGCCGGTGCGCGCCTCGAAGTCGGTGCGCAGCTGGTAGCCGTAGCGCGGGCCCTGGTCGAGCAGGGCGAGCAGACCGTGACGGATGGACATACTCGGTATGTATACCCGGTATGCCCGTCCGGCTCAAGCGGCGCGACCGGCTCCGGCGAGCGGGTACCGTCGTGCGGTGTGAGCCACTTGCGCATCGCGACCTTCAACCTGTTGCACGGTCAGCCGCTCGCCGCGGACGGCGCCCCACGGGCCTATCCGGCCGACGCCGGCGACCCGCTGGCGCAGGCGGTGGCCGCGCTGGACGCGGACGTCCTGGCCCTGCAGGAGGTGGACCGCCACCAGTCCCGCTCGGGTTGCACCGACCAGGCGGCCGTCGCCGCCAAGGCGATGGGCGCGGCCGACTGGCGCTTCGCCGCCGCGCTGCACGGGCGCCCGGCGCCGGTGGCCGGCTGGGTGCCCGAACCGTCCGGGCCGGGCGGCCTGAAGGTGTACGGGCCGGGCGAGGTCGGCGACGGCGCCCCGCCGTCGTACGGGACGGCGCTGCTGACCCGGCTGCCGGTGCGGCACTGGCGGGCCCGGCGCTTCGCCCCGGCGCCGTTCGGGCTGCCGCTGCGGGTGGCCGGGCGGCGCGGCCTGACCCCCGTGCCGGACGAGCCGCGGGCGGCGCTGGCGGCGGTGCTGGAGGGCGAGCGCGGGCCGTTCACGGTGGTGGCCGCGCACCTGTCCTTCGTGCCCGGGTGGAACATGGCGCAGTTGGCCGGCATCCGGCGCTGGATCGCGGACCTGCCGCAGCCGTACCTGGTGCTGGGCGACTTCAACCTGGTGGGCGCGGTGCCGCGCACGGTGCTCGGCGGGGCGACGGCGCTGGAGCGCACCGCGCCGCGCACGCGCGTGCGGGAGCTGCGCGAGGCGCGGCGGGCCCGGCCGGCGCTGGCCGGGCCGCGCCGGCGGCGGGTGCGCGAGCCGCGGGCCCGGCTGCAGGGCTGGTACGACCTGGCGCGCACGCCGACGTACCCGTCGCACCGGCCCGCGGTGCAGTTCGACCACGTGCTGGCGGTCGGCGTGCCGCGGGGCGCGGTGGGCCCGGCGGCGGCGCCGCGCACCGGGGTGTCGGACCACCGGCCGCTGGTGGTCCACGTGTCGCTGTAGCCCCCGCCTCAGTTGAGGTGGGAGAGGGCGCCGTTCTGGTGCGGGACGTGGGCGATCTGGGCGGGCTGGGGCTCGTACTGGAGGAGCAGCATGGCCGCGTCGTCGCCGAGCTGGCGCCCGACGTGGCGCACGACGTCCTCGTGCAGGCGCAGCAGGACGTCGGCCGGGCGGCCGTCGGCGCAGCGCGGGAGGCGTTCGGCGAGCGGGTAGAAGGCGCCGGAGCGGTCCCGGGCCTCGATGACGCCGTCGGTGAACAGCAGCACCCGGTCCCCGGGCAGCAGGGCCGTGCGGTGCACCGGCGGGCGGACGTCGGCCGGGTCGAGGACGCCCAGCGGCGGCACGGTCTCGGCGAGTTCGAGCGGGCGGACCTCGGCGCCGCGCAGCAGGAGCGGCGAGGGGTGCCCGCAGTTGACGATCTGGGCGGTGCCGTCCGGGGCGACGCCGATCAGCACGAGGGTGACGAACTCCTCCTCGACGCCGGGGTGGTCGTTCTCGTGCAGGGCCCGGTCGAGGCTGACGGCGAGCCAGCCGGCGACCCGGTCCAGCGCGGGTTCCTGGTGCGCGGCCTCGCGGAAGGCGCCGAGGACGGCGGCGGCCGTCTCGACCGCGCCGAGGCCCTTGCCGCGCACGTCGCCGACCACGGCCCGGACGCCGTGGCGGGTGTTGACGACCTCGTACAGGTCGCCGCCGATCCGCGCGTGGGCGGCGGCGGCCTCGTAGTGGACGGCCGCGCGCACGGTGCCGACCCGCTCGGGGACGGGCCGCAGCAGCACGCGGCGGGCGATCGAGGCGACGAGCTGCGCGTCGGCGAGGGCGCGTTCCTGGCGCAGGCGCAGGGTGGCGCTGACCCAGCCGATCGCCGCGACCAGGACGATCGCGACGACGCTGGCGGCGTGCACGGACTGGCCGAGCGCGTCGCCGCGGAAGGCCATCAGGAAGGCCACGGCCTCGGTGCACAGGCCGATGGCGAGCGGGTACCAGGTGCGGCGGCTGACCACGGCGGCCAGCGCGGGTACGGCGGTGAGGGCGGGTTCGACCGTGACCTCGGTGCCGCTGACGTAGTCGAGGAGGACGATCAGCGCCATGCCGAGGTAGGGCAGCGCGAGCGCCGTCCTCGGCCAGGTGCCGGTCACGCCCTGAGCGGATGCCGGGGTCGGCCCGGTGAACCGCTCTCTGATCCATCCGGTCGCGCTCAACTTCGGTTTCTCCAGCAGAAGACGCCGATGCCCGGAGGCACCTGCGGTGATGACTGAGGGTTAGGGAATGCGGGCCTCGCTGGCGGCCGGAGTACGGGGGTTGACCGGTTACCGACCCCACAATAGGCGCGAAACGTGCACTGCGCACGGGTTTCGCCCGTTGCCTTGATGACTTGGATGCTCTCCGTGACTCATTCTTCACTGTTCCCGATCAGGAGCCGTTCCAACTCTTTTCGGTCGGGAAGTCCTGACGGACGAACGATGCGCCCGCTGCGGACGTACAGGAACGACGCCGTGACCTGCTCCGGCGGGACTCCCGCGTACTCCGCCCACGCGAGCCGGTAGACGGCGAGCTGCAGCGGGTCGGCGCTCTCCTCGCGGTGGGTCTTCCAGTCCACCACTTCGTAGCGTGACGCACCACCGGACCCTGACGTTTCGTCACCTTCCCGGTAAACCGCGTCGATCCGGCCGCGCACCACCCGGCCCGCCAGCACCAGCTGGAACGGCGCCTCCACCCGGTAGGGGCGCCGGCCGGCGTACGGGGTGCGCAGGAACGCCTCCTTGAGGCGCTCCAGGTCCTGCTCGTCCTCGATGCCGTCGTCGTCCGCGCCGGGCAACGCGCCGGGCTCGACCAGCAGCAGCGGTTCGATCCGGGACTGCACCCATGCGTGGAAGCGCGTGCCCCGGCGGGCCGCGGGCTGCGGGGGGCGCGGCATCGGACGGGCGAGGTCGTGCGCGAAGCCGTCGGGGTCGGCGGCCAGGCGCAGCAGCTGGGTGGCGGAGAGGGCGGCGGGCAGCGGCACGTCCCGGACGCTGCGCCGGGAGCGCTCCAACTCGCCCAGCAGTGCGGTGAGATCGCGGTCCCAGGACTCCACCTGGCGGCGGTCCTCGGCGGCCATCGGCTCCGGTTCGGGGGCGGGCGCGCCGGCCAGGCGGGCGCGCACGACGTCGGCGACGCGGCGCCGGGCGTGCTGGGCGGCCGGGTCCAGCGGCAGCGGCCAGGGCCGCTCGAGCGGCGTGGCGAGGGCCGGGTTCTCGGCGCCCTTCTCCGGCCGCTCGGCCCAGTGCTCGACCTCGCCCGCGCCGGGCCGCTCGCAGTGCTCCCGCAGCTGTTCCAGGAACGCGGAGGGGCCGCGGACGGTCTTCTGGGTGGGCCCCCACCAGTGGCCGGAGGCGAGCAGCAGGGAGCGGGACCGGGTGAACGCGACGTAGCCCAGGCGCAGTTCCTCGACGCCGGAGTGCTCGGCCAGCTCCTTCTTGAACGCGGCCACCGACCTGGCGTTCCATCCGCCGCGCACGTCGGGCAGGGTGGCGGCGTCGCCGCGCAGGGCGTGCGGGAGCACGCGCTTGGTGCTGGTCCAGCGTTCGCGCGGGCTGCCGGAGGGGAACGCGCCCTTCACCAGGCCGGGCACGGCGACGACGTCCCACTCCAGGCCCTTGGACTTGTGGGCGGTGAGGACCTTCACGGTGTCCTCGCCGCCGGGCAGGCTGCTGTCCAGGCCGCGCTCGTACTCCTGGGCGGCGCGCAGGAAGCCGAGGAAGGCGGCGAGGCCCGGATCGCCGTCGAGGTCGGCGAAGGAGGCGGCGACGTCCAGGAAGGCGTGCAGGGTCTCGCGGCGGCGGGCGGCCAGCGCCTGCGGGGAGGCGGCGAGTTCGACCTCCAGGCCGGTGGCGGCCAGGACGCGGTGCAGGACGTCCATCAGCGGATCGGCCAGCGAGCGGCGCAGGTCGCGCAGCTCCTGGGCCAGGCGGGCGAAGCGCACCCGGGCCTCGGCGGAGAACGGCAGGTCGTCGGTCTCGTCCGCGTCGAGGAAGGTCTCCAGGGCGTCGGCCAGCGAGACGACCTCGGTCGGGTCGGTCTCGGCGACGGCTGCGGCCAGCGCCTCGACGCCCTCGGGCCGGTCGGTGCGCACGAGGTCGGCGGCTCGGCGCCCGAGCAGGGCGAGGTCGCGCGGGCCGATCCGCCAGCGCGGGCCGATCAGCAGCCGCACCAGGGCCGCGTTCGCGGTCGGGTCCTGGAGCACCTCGCAGACCGCGACCAGGTCGGCCACCTCGGGCAGCTGGAGCAGCCCGCCGAGGCCGACCACCTCGACCGGCACCTCGCGGGCCACCAGCGCCGCGTGGATGTCCGGGAAGGCGGCGCCGCCGCGGCACAGCACGGCGATCCGGCCGGGCGCGGTGCCGGTGCGCACGAGGTGGGCGATGGAGTCGGCGAGCCACTCGACCTCCTCGGCGTGGGTGGGCAGCAGGGCGGCCCGGACGAAGCCGTCCTGCTCGGCGCCGGGGGCCGGGCGCAGCGCCTCGACGCCCTCGTGCATGGCGCGCAGCGGCGCGGCGAGCTCGTTGGCGAAGGCGAGCAGGCGCCCGCCGCTGCGGCGGTTCTCGCTGAGCGCGTAGCGGGCGGCGGGCCGGCCGCCGGCCTTCGGGAAGTGCCGGGGGAACTCGTCGAGGTTGGCGACGGAGGCGCCGCGCCAGCCGTAGATCGCCTGGCAGGGGTCGCCGACGGCGGTGACGGGGTGGCCGCCGCCGCGGCCCTCGGGCCCGGCGCCGAACAGCCCGGCGAGCATGAGCCGCTGGGCGACGGAGGTGTCCTGGTACTCGTCGAGCAGCACGACCCGGTACTGGCCGCGCAGGAGGTCGCCCACCTCGGGGCGCCCCTGGGCGAGCCGGGCGGCGGCGGCTATCTGGTCGCCGAAGTCCATCAGCCCGGCGGCGGCCTTGCGGCGCCGGTAGTCCTCGACCAGGTGCAGCAGTTCGAGCCGGGCGCGGGCGGTGGCGGGGACGGCCCGCAGGTCGTCGTTGGTGAGCTTGGCCGTGGCGAGGGCGTCGAGGAGGTCCTCGTCGTGGGCGCGCAGGGTCTCGGGGTCGACGAGGTGCTCGGCGAGTTCGCCGTCGAGGGCGATGAGGTCGGCGACGAGGTTGGCGAAGGTGCCGGTGAGGGCGGGGAAGGGGCCCGGGTTGGTGCGCAGCACCTTGGCGGCGAGCTGGAAGCGGGTGGCGTCGGCGAGCAGCCGCACGTCGGGTTCGACGCCGATGCGCAGGCCGTGCTCCTTGAGGAGGCGCCCGGCGAAGGCGTGGTAGGTGGAGATCTCGGGTTCGCCGAGCGGCTCGACGTCGTCCCGGTCGGTGACGCCGGCGCGCAGGAGGGCGGTGCGGACGCGTTCGGCGAGCTCGCCGGCGGCCTTGTTGGTGAAGGTGAGACCGAGGACCTCGTCGGGGCGCACGGCGCCGGAGCCGACCAGCCACACCACCCGGGCGGCCATCACGGTGGTCTTGCCGGAGCCCGCGCCGGCGACGATCACGGCGGGTTCCAGGGGGGCGCCGATGGCCGCCATCTGCTCCCGGTTGAACGGGATCCCGAGCAGCTCCTTGAGCTGGTCGGGATGGCTGAGCACGGCGGTCACCCCGCAACGTTAACCGGAGCGGCGGACAGCCGGTCACGCCCGGCCTCGCCGCCTCGGGCCGAAGGGCACGCCCGGGGGCGGGCGGGCGGGTCGCGGACGACCCTCACTCCACCAGCTGCGCCCCGTCGCGCTGGGCGGAGCAGCTGCGGCGGAAGGAGCAGCGGTCGCAGCCGCCGCCGGTGCGGGGCACGAAGCGTTCGGCCAGGACGCGCCCCGCGGCCTCGGCGAGCAGGTTCTCGATCCACGGCTCGCCGTCGGGCGGCTCCTGGCGCTGCACCTTGGGGACGTCCTGGGCCGCCTTGGCGGCGGGCTCGCGCAGGTGGACCAGCTCGGCGCCGCCGGTGTCCGGGGCGCCGCCCGCGAAGCCGGGCAGCTCGCCCAGCGCCCCGGCCCGGACGGCGAGCTGGTAGACGGCGAGCTGCTTGTGCTCGGGCAGCGACTTGTCGGTGGGGATCTGCTTGCCCGTCTTGAAGTCGACGACGTAGGCGCGCCCGGCCGCGTCCTTCTCGACCCGGTCCATGGAACCCCGGATGCGCACCGAGACGCCGCCGACGTCGAGGGTGACGTCGAAGCCGTGCTCGGTGGCGACGAGGTCGCGGCCGCGTTCCAGGACGTGCCAGTTGAGGAAGCGCTCCAGGGCGGCGCGGGCCTCGGTCTTCTCCTGGCGGGACTTCCACGGCGCGTCGAAGGCCAGGGCGTCCCAGACGGTGTCCAGGCGTTCCATGAGGACGGCGAGGTCGGCGGGGGTGCGCCCGGAGCCGACCTCGTCGGCGAGGGCGTGGACGACGTTGCCGAAGCCCTGGGCGGCCGAGCCGCGGCCCTGGGCCTTGACCTCCTTGTCGAGGAACCACTGGAGCGAGCAGTTCTCCAGCTGCTCCAGGCCGCTGCCGGACAACCGCACCGGCAGGTCGGGCCCGCGCAGCGGCTCGGGGGCGGCGGTCGGGTCGTCCAGGCCCCACCAGCGCTCGGGGTGGGCGGCGGGCACGAGCGGCAGGCCGTCCTCGTCCGCGGCCGCGGCGAGGACGGCGAGGCGTTCGGCGGCGGCCCGGCGCAGCTCGGGCGAGCGGGCCGGGTCGACGGTGACGGCCCGCAGCTCGGCGACGAGCGCGTGGACGGCGAGCGGGCGGCGCGGGCGGTGGGTGACGTCCTCGACGGTGACGGGCGGGGTGCGGCGCACGACGCGGCCGGTCGCGGGGTCGACGTCCTCGCGGTAGAGCTCGCGCAGGAAGCGGGAGGGCTCGTCGCCGTCCTCGGCGGGCGCCTTGACGGCGGTGACGATCAGCCGTTCCTTGGCGCGCGTCGCGGCGACGTAGAAGAGGCGGCGCTCCTCGCCGAGCAGGGCGGCCGGGGAGAGCGGTTCGGCGAGGCCGTCGCGGCCGATCCGGTCGGCCTCCAGGAGGGAGCCGCGGCGGCGCAGGTCGGGCCAGAGGCCGTCCTGGACCCCGGCGACGACGACCAGGCGCCACTCCAGGCCCTTGGAGCGGTGGGCGGTCATGAGCCGGACGGCCTCGGGGCGCACGGCGCGCACGATGAGGGTGTCGGCGGCGATGTCCTGGGCCTCCAGCTCGGCGAGCAGGTCGAGGGCGCTGCGGTGACCGGTGACCTGTTCCTCGGCGCGGGCGGCGGTCTCGAACAGCGCGCACAGGGCGTCGAGGTCGCGGTCGGCGTTGCGGCCGGCGGCGCCGCCGCGCAGGGCGGCCCGTTCCAGGCGCTCGCGCCAGCGGCGGCTGCCCTCCCACAGCGCCCACAGGGCGTCCTCGGCGGTGCAGCCGCCGGCGAGCGCCTCACGGACCTTGCGCAGCAGCGTGCCGAGGTCGCGGGCGCGCCGGGCGTGGGCCGGGTCGAGGGCGACGAGCCGCTCGGGTTCGGCGAGGGCCTCGCGCAGCAGCTCGCCGGCCGGGCGCGGCGCGGCGGTGGGGCGGCCGTCGGCGCGCAGCGCGGCGCGTTCCTCCTCGCGCAGGGCGCGGCCGAGGCGGCGCAGGTCGGAGCCGTCGAGGCCGCCGAGGGGGCCGGTGAGCAGGGCGTGGGCGGTGTCGGTGGTGAGCGGGTCGGGGGCGTCCGGGTCGCCGTGCCGGTCGCGGGCGGCCTGCTCGGCGCAGACCCGCAGGGCGAGCAGCAGGTGGGCGACGGCGGGCTCCTCGCGCAGCGGCAGGTCGTCGCCGTCGATCTCCAGGGGCACGCCGGCCGCGCCGAGCGCGCGCCGCACGCCCGGTATGGAGCGTGCGCCGGCCCGGACGAGGACGGCCATCTCGCCCCACGGCACGCCGTCCTCCAGGTGGGCGCGGCGCAGCAGGTCGGCGACGGAGTCGAGCTCGGCGCCGGGGGTCGGGTAGGTGTAGACCTCGACCCGCCCGCCCTCGCGGGAGGGCAGCAGGGCGCGGTGCTGGGCGAGCTTGTCGGCGGGCAGGCGGCCCATCGGCATGCGGCGGGCGAGTTCGCGGGAGGCGGCGAGCAGGACGGCGCCGGAGCGGCGGGAGACGCGCAGCACCCGGACGTCGGCGGGGCTGCCGTCGGCGCGGCGGAAGGTCTGCGGGAAGTCGAGGATGCCGTTGATGTCGGCGCCGCGGAAGGCGTAGATCGACTGGTCGGGGTCGCCGACGGCGACGAGGTCGCGCCCGCCGCCGGCGAGCCGGCGCAGCAGCCGGACCTGGGAGGGGTCGGTGTCCTGGTACTCGTCGACGAAGACGACGTCGTAGCGGGCGCGCAGGTCCTCGGCGACCTCGGGGCGCTCGGCGAGCAGGACGGCGCGGTGGACGAGCTCGGCGTAGTCGAGGACGCCGCGCAGGTCGAGGACGTCGAGGTAGTCGGCGAGGAAGTGGGCGGCGGCGGCCCAGTCGGGGCGCTGGACGCCCCGGGCGAAGCGTTCGAGCTCGGCCTCGCCGAGGCCGAGCTCGCGGCTGCGGGCGAGGACGGCGCGGACCTCGTCGGCGAAGCCGCGGGTGGTCAGGCAGGCGCGCAGGTCCAGCGGCCACGGGATGCGGGAGCTGCCGAGGCGGGCGTCCTCGGCGCCGCCGGCGAGCAGTTCGCGGACCATGACGTCCTGCTCGGGGCCGGAGAGCAGGCGCAGCGGCTCGGCGTAGGCGGCCGGGTCCTGGTGGGCGCGCAGGAGGGCGTAGCAGAAGGAGTGGAAGGTGGTGGCCTGCGGGGCGGCGACGCAGGTGGCGAGGCGTCCGGACATCCGGTCGCGCAGTTCCATGGCGGCCTTGCGGCTGAAGGTGAGGACCAGGATCCGCTCGGGGTCGGTGCCGCGCTCGATGCGCCGGGCGACGGCCTCGACGAGCGTGGTGGTCTTGCCGGTGCCCGGGCCGGCGAGCACCAGCAGCGGCCCGCCGGGGTGGTCGACCACGGCGCGCTGGTACTCGTCCAGCACGGGCGCTGCGTGCTGGACGAGCGGGCTGCGCACGAGCCGGTAGGGGGTGCTCACGCGCCCGCCTCGCGGCGCTCGGCAGGGGCGTTCGCCCATGCGCGCTTCTTGGTGGTTCGCTCGCTGCGCTCGCTCACGGAGATTCCTGGGGTCGAACAGGGGCATGGCGGGGGCGGACCGCGCGGGCCCGCCCGCATCGAGCCTACGGTCCTGCCCCGTCAATCCCGTCGGCGTCCCGGTTCCGGCCCGTCTTCCACGAGTGCGCGGGGAGCTCGGAGCCGTCCCAGCGCGCCCGCTGGAGGTCCACGCGCGGCGGGTCGGCGAGTTCCCGCAGCGGGGTGCCCTCCTCGCCGTAGTGGGTGAGGGCGCGCTGTTCGTGGCCGGGCAGGAAGCGCCCGTCGGCGCGGATCACCCGCCACCAGGGCACCGAGCCGCCGTACAGGGCCATCACCCGGCCGACCTGGCGCGGACCGCCCTGGCCGAGGTATTCGGCAACGTCCCCGTAGGTCATCACCCGCCCGGGTGGAATCCGCTCGGTCAGGTCGAGAACCAGTTCGGCGAAGGGCGGCAGGTCCGCCGGAAAGCCGTCGTCGTCAGCGTCCGTCACCTGCGGCATTCTTCCTTATAGGGGCGCGTGCGCAGCCCTGCCCGAACGATCCGCCGCGCCCGATCCGGCCCCTGTCCAGCACGGGGGGCCGGGGCATGCCACCATCTTCCGGGGCGGTGAGTGGTGATACGAGGACAAGACCAGATGACCGGGACGGCAGACGTGGGCGCGCACGAGGACTCCGACGAGTCCGCCGCCCGCATGCCCGCAGGTCCCGGCGGTGAGCCCGCTCCCGGGCAGCCCACGCCGGAAGTCTCCCTGATCAAGGACCGTACGATCAAGACCCCCCAGCCGACCGGCCCCGCCGCGACCCCCACCGTGCCACTGCCCGAGCCCGCCCAGGCGCCCGAGGCGGGTCCGCGTCCGACCGGCGCGGCCGTGCCGGAGGCCGTCCCGGAGCCGGTGCCCGCCCCCGAGCCCGCGCCCGCCGCGGCGGGCGGCGCCCCCGCCGGGCCCCCGCACCCGGTCTTCCACGACCCGCTGGACGACACCCCGCACCTGGACGTCGACGAGCCGCTGCTCGCCGCCCGCGCGCACCGCCCGACCGACCTCCTGCGCTTCCTCGCCGGCGTCCTCGGGATAGTCGCGGTGTTCGTCCTCGCCGGCGTCGCGACCTCGACCACCACCGGCATCGAGCAGGACATCGCGACCAACGCGCCGCGCTTCTCCGCGGTGCTGTCCACGATCACCGGCCTGGTCTCCAGCGTCGCGGTGCTCGCCGTGCCGCTGGCCTTCGCGGTCGAGCGGCTGATCAAACGCGACGGCCTGCGGGTCGCCGACGGCGTCCTCGCCTCGGTGCTCGCCTACGGTGTCTCGCTGGGCATCGACTGGTGGGTCGCCGAGGGCGCCTCCGAACACATCAGGGACGCCCTGACCAGGCTGCCCATGGACAGCAACGGCGCCCTGACCGATCCCGTCCACGGTTACCTGGCGCCGGTGATCGCCTACATGACGGCCGTCGGCATGTCGAGCCGACCACGCTGGCGGGTCGCCCTGTGGGTGGTGGTGATCTTCAGCGGGATCACCGAGCTCCTCGGCGGCTACACCACCCCGCTGTCGCTGCTGCTCACCGTGCTGATCGGCTGGTCCGTCGCCTACGGCACGCTGTACGCGATCGGCTCGCCCAACATCCGCCCCACCGGCCAGCACCTGATGATCGGCCTGCGCAAGGTCGGCTTCACCCCGGAGAGCGCCCACCGCGCCCCGGACGCGCCGGGCGGCACCCGCCGGTACTACGTCGCCCAGCAGGACGGACCGCCGCTGGACGTCCACATCATCGACCGCGAGCAGCAGGCCTCCGGCTTCTTCTACCGCGCCTGGCGCCGGCTGCGGCTGCGCTCGGTGGCCGTGCGCCGCAGCCCCCAGTCACTGCGCCAGGCGCTGGAGCAGGAGGCCCTGATCGCCTACGCGGCGGCGGCCTCCGGCGCCCGCGCGCCGCAGCTGGTCGCGACCTCCGAGCTCGGCCCGGACGCCGCGATCCTGGTGTACGAGAACGTCGAGGGCCGCACCCTGGACGAGCTCTCCGACGACGAGGTCACCGACCGCGTGATGGCCTCGCTGTGGGAGTCGGTGGCCGCCCTGCACGAGCGCCGGATCGCCCACCGGCGCCTGACCGGCGAGTCGCTGCTGGTCGTCGACGACAAGACGGCCTGTCTGGTCAACCTGTCCGGCGGCGACATCGCGGCCACCGACCTGACCCTGCGCATCGACGTCGCCCAGCTGGTCACCACCTTCGCGCTGCGGATCGGCCCGGAACGCGCCGTCGCAATCGCCAACACCGTGCTCGGCGCCGAGCGGGTCGCCCAGGCCCTGCCGCTGCTCCAGCCCGTCGGGCTCTCCCGCTCCACCCGCATCGACCTCGCCAAGCTCTCCAAGGAGCGCAAGGCCGCCGCCCGGGCCAAGGCCCTGGAGCAGGTCGCGGCCGGCGAGCGCACCCAGCAGCAGGCCGAGGAGGACATCGCGGCGGCCGGCGAGGACCTGCTCAGCCGCATCCGCGGCCAGATCCTCCAGATCGCCCCCGAGGCCCCGATGGAGCCCGCCAAGCTGGAGCGGCTGAAGCCCAAGAGCCTGATCATGGTGATCGCGCTCACCTTCGCCGCCTACCTGGCGCTGACCACCATCAAGCCCGCCCAGCTCAAGCTCTCCCAGATGAACTGGGCCTGGGCCGCCGCCGCCCTCACCGCGGCCGCCTTCAGCTACGTCGCCGCGGCGATGAGCCTGACCGGCTTCGTGCCCGAGAAGCTGCCGTTCCGGCGCACCGTGGCCGCCCAGCTGGCCGGCTCCTTCGTCAAGCTGGTCGCCCCGGCGGCGATCGGCGGCATCGCGCTCAACACCCGCTACCTGCAGAAGGCCGGCATCCGCTCCGGCCAGGCGGTCGCCTCCGTCGGCGCCTCCCAACTGGCCGGCCTGGCCGGGCACCTGCTGCTGCTGTTCAGCTTCGGCCTGATCACCGGCAGCCAGACCAACGGCGACCTCTCGGCCTCCCGCGCGGTGATCATCGGCGTGCTGAGCGCCGCCGTGCTCGCCCTCGTCGTGGCCGCCGTCGCACCGCTGCGCCGCTTCGTGCTCGGCCGGCTGCGCTCGCTGTTCTTCGGCGTCGTGCCGCGCATGCTCGACCTGATGCAGACGCCCAGCAAGCTCGTCACCGGCTTCGGCGGGATCCTGCTGCTGACGCTCTCCTTCACCGCCTGCCTGGACGCCTCCGTGCAGGCCTTCGGCGGCAGCGTCAGCTTCTCGGCCGTCGCCGTCGTCTTCCTGACCGCCAACGCGGCCGGCTCCGCGATCCCCACCCCGGGCGGCATCGGCCCGGTCGAGGTCGCCCTGATCGGCGCGCTCACCGTCGCCGACGTCTCCCCCGCCGTCGCCACCCCGGCGGTCTTCCTCTACCGGGCCCTCACCTTCTGGCTGCCGGTGCTGCCCGGCTGGATCGCCTACAACGTGCTCCAGCGCAAGCACGCGCTCTGAGCGCGCTCCCGCGTACGGCAGGAGGGCCCCACCGCGCTCGGCGGTGGGGCCCTCCTGCCGTACGTGCCGGGCGGCCTAGTAGACCGGC
This sequence comes from Streptomyces sp. SP17BM10, assembly GCF_036322405.1. Lineage (NCBI taxonomy): Bacteria > Bacillati > Actinomycetota > Actinomycetes > Kitasatosporales > Streptomycetaceae > Streptomyces > Streptomyces sp. SP17BM10. Next base: position 328,413 of record NZ_JAQYXB010000577.1, read on the forward strand.
TTGTGCGGCTCGATCTGGTTCACCCAGCCGAGCACGCCGCCGCCGAGGTGCACGGCGTTCGAGAAGCCCGCGGCCTTGACCACGGCCAGCACCTCGGCCGAGCGCACGCCCGACTTGCAGTGCAGCACGATCTTCCGGTCCTGCGGCAGCTTCTCCAGGGCGTCGCCCATGAGGAACTCGTTCTTCGGGATCAGCACGGCGCCGGGGATGTTGACGATCTCGTACTCGCCGGGCTCGCGGACGTCGATCAGGAAGATGTCCTCCTTGTCGTCCTGCCACTCCTTCAGCTGCTTCGAGGTGATCGTCGAACCGGCGGCGGCGGCCTGCGCCTCCTCCGACACGACGCCGCAGAAGGCCTCGTAGTCGATCAGCTCGGTGACCGTCGGGTTGTCGCCGCAGAGCGCGCAGTTCGGGTCCTTGCGGACCTTCACCTGACGGTAGTTCATCTCCAGGGCGTCGTAGATCATGAGCCGGCCGACCAGCGGGTCGCCCACACCGGCCAGCAGCTTGATGGCCTCGGTCACCTGGATCGAGCCGATCGAGGCGCACAGCACGCCCAGCACGCCGCCCTCGGCGCAGGAGGGGACCATGCCCGGCGGCGGGGCCTCCGGGTACAGGCAGCGGTAGCAGGGGCCGTGCTCGGCCCAGAAGACGCTGGCCTGGCCGTCGAAGCGGTAGATCGAGCCCCACACGTACGGCTTGCCGAGCAGCACCGCGGCGTCGTTCACCAGGTAGCGGGTGGCGAAGTTGTCGGTGCCGTCCACGATCAGGTCGTAGCCGGAGAAGATCTCCATGACGTTGGAGTTGTCGAGGCGCTCCTCGTGGAGGACCACGTCGACGTAGGGGTTGATCTCCTTGACGGAGTCCCGCGCCGACTCGCCCTTGGAGCGGCCGATGTCCGACTGGCCGTGGATGATCTGGCGCTGCAGGTTCGACTCGTCCACCACGTCGAACTCGACGATGCCGAGCGTGCCCACACCGGCCGCGGCGAGGTACATGAGCGCGGGCGAGCCGAGGCCGCCGGCGCCCACGCAGAGCACCCTGGCGTTCTTCAGCCGCTTCTGCCCGGCCATGCCCACGTCGGGGATGATCAGGTGGCGGGAGTACCTGCGGACCTCGTCAACGGTGAGCTCGTCAGCCGGCTCGACCAGGGGTGGCAGCGACACGGAAACTCCGATGGTCGTCGGTTTCAGGTGGCCGGGGCCACCCTGTCTGTGGGCATGTTGCTCCGCCACTCGGGTGGCTCTGCTACGCCAACAGTGTCACGCCCCTCCGGTATTCCGAGACAGCCCGTCCGATGGGCGAGACGGGCGGCGTCGGATCGTGGACCCGCCGCGCGGGCCCCCGGAACGCCGCCCCGGCCCCCTCCCAACAGGCCGGAGGTGCCCGCCGGGCCGGCGCCCGGACCCCTCACACCCGGCAGGCCGTCTCCAGCCAGACGTCCCCCAGCGACTCCTCCAGCGGCACCTGGGTCCGCCATCCGAGACGGTCCCTGGCGGTACGCACGTCCGCCTGCCGCCACGGCACCGGCTCCCCCGCGGCCGGCCGGCCCTCGGCCCGCGGCCCCTCCGGGCGGTGCCCCGGCAGGTACGGTCCCGGCGCGTGCCCCGGCAGGTGGTCCCCGCCCGCCGCCACGGCCTGCGCGGGCAGCAGGACCTGCCGGTTCTCCTCCACGACGGACCCCTCGAACCCCGCCGCCCGAACCAGCAGCTGCGCCGCGTCCCGGGCCCGGACGGCATGCCCGCTGCCGATGTTGATCACCCCGGTCGCCGCCGACACCGCCGCCGACTGGATCGCCCGCGCGACGTCCCGCACGTCCACGAAATCCCGGTATCCGGACAGGTCCGGCATCCGCACCTGCGACTCGTCGCGCTCCAGCGCCCGGCGCAGCCCCTCCGCGAGCCGTCCGAACAGCGAGGCGGTCGGCGCTCCCGGGCCCACCACGTCGAACACCCGCAGCACCGCCGCGTCCAGGCCGGAGGCCAGCACCAGCTCCGTCCCGGCCAGCTTGGACACGCCGTACGGGCCGACCGGCCGCGGCTCGGCCTGCTCCGACACCGGCACGCCGCCGGGCACCGGTCCGTACTCGGCCGCCGAGCCGACGTGCACCAGCCGGGCCGGCTCGCGGCTGCGCCGGATCGCCTCGCAGACGGTCGCGACGGCCAGCGTGTTCGCCCGGATCAGGGTGCGCGAGCTGCCGTAGGTGGCGCCCGCGCAGTTGATCACCACCTGGGGGGCGACGGCGTCCAGGAAGCGCGCCAGCGCGCCCGGGCTGCCGGTGGTCAGGTCGAAGCGGATGTCGGCCGAGTCGCGCCGGCCGAGGACCGTCACCTGCAACTCCTGGTCCAGCAGCAGACGGTCGGTGACGCGGCGGCCGATGAAGCCGTCGGCACCCAGTAGCAGCACCCTCATCGGGGGTGTCCTTCCACGAAGCGAGGTCGGGATCGACCTGGCGGGCTGAAATCGGGCGTGTACGGAGGCCGGTTCGACGGCCGGGGTCCAGGGGATCGGGGTCCGGGGCGTGCGGGCGGACGGGCGCGCCGTGCGGGTCAGCGGTGCGCCTCGGCCCGGCCGAGCACCGTCAAGGCGTACCCGAGCAGCACCGCGGCGACGGCGCCGCCGCCGAGCAGCGCGGCCGACGGACCGGGGCGGCCGAGCCCGAGCAGCGCCAGCGTGGCGGCCGGGCCCGCGAGCGCGCCCAGTGCGGCGGCGGTCCACCGGCCGCAGCGCGCGAGCAGCGCGGGCAGCACCAGCAGCAGGCCCAGCACGCCCTGCGCCGCCCACGGGAGGGCGCCGGATCGCTCGGCGGCCACGTGCAGCAGCCCACCCCCGCGGGGCGGACCCGGGCGCGGCGCGACGACGGTCAGCACGGCGAGCGCGGCGAAGGTCAGCACCGCGAGGACCGCGAGATGCAGGGCCACCGCGACCGGCAGCACCGGCCGCATCCGGGCCCGGAACTCGCCCAGCGTGCCCGCCGCGACCAGGTGGCCGCGGCCGACCTGCCGGTACCAGCGCGCGGCCCGCTCGGCCGACCCGGCCGACGCGGCGGCCGCCAGCGCCAGGGCGATGGTCAGCGGGCGGTCCCCGTCGGGCAGCGCGGGCGGGAGCAGCAGGAGGGCGGCCAGGCCGAGGCCGTAGGCGAGGGCGGCGGGGCGCCAGCGGGTGCCGGTGTCGGGCGGGGCGCCCTCGGGGCCGAGGCCGTCGGGCGAAGCGGTGCCGGTGAACGGCGGCCCGGACGGGCCGGCCGGCCGGTCCGCGCTGAGGGCGGGGACGAGCACGAGCGGGAGGGCGGCGGTCAGCAGCACCGGCCAGCGCGCCCCGAACCAGGCCACCGCGGCGCACGGCGGCGCGGCCAGGGCGGCGGCCGTGAGCGTGGCCCTGGCGGCGGCGCCGCACTCCCGGCCGGGGGGCTGCGGCGGCGCGGGCGGGCGGCGCGGCACGCGGGCGTACAGCTCGTCGGCCAGCGCGAACAGGTCGGCGTGCCGGCAGCGGGCCGCCGCCTCGGCGCCCAGACCCGCCTCCTCCAGCCCGGCGGCGATCTCCAGCGGGTCGACGGCCCGCTCGCACAGCGCCCGGTGCTCCGCCATCACCTCGCGCACCGGATCGCCCGAAGGCCGGCCGGCTCCGCCGCCCGGCGCCGCGCCGCCCGCGGACATCAGACCGCCTCCGCGAGGGCGCCGGGGCGCTCCTGCGCGCCGTCGCCGCCGCCCCCGGCCGCGTCGTCGGGGGCGCTCCTGCCGACCCCGCCGGCGCCGCCGCGCAGCCAGAACTCGGCGGGCCGGGCGAACGGGCGGGGCCGCTCGCCGGACGCGCCGCCGCCCCCGCCGTCGGGGAAGGCCGGGAACTGCGAGACGAGCTCCAGGTAGATCTCCCGGAAGGCGCCGATCACGGGCTCGACGGCGAAGCGTTCCTGCGCCCTGAGCCGTCCGGCGAGTCCGAGCCGCGAGCGCCGCTCCTCGTCGCGCAGCAGGGCCAGGCAGGCGCCGGCCAGGGCGCTCGGGTCGCGCGGGGGCACCAGGAGCCCGGTCGGCCCGACCACCTCGCGCGCCACCCCCACGTCGGTCGACACGACCGCCCGGCCACTGAGCATCGCGTCCGCGAGCAGCCGCGGCCGGCGCTGGGCGAGCGCGGAGAACACGGCCACCGTGCCGCCCTCCCAGACCTCGGCGAGCGAGCCGGGCCGTCCGGCGAAGTCCACCGCCGCCGCGATCCCGAGGCGTTCGGCCAGTGCCGCGCAGTGCGCCCGGTAGCCGGGCCGCGCCTCCTCGCCGTGGACGACGAGCCGGGCGTCGGGCAGTTCGGCGCGCACCCGGGCGAAGGCGTGCAGCATCAGCTCGGTGTCCCGGCCGGGCTCCAGGGCGCCCGCCCAGGTCAGGGTCGGCACGGCCGGTTCCGGCCCGGCGGCGGGCCGGGAGACCGCGGGCGTGCCCTCGTACACCACCCGGGTGCGCGCCGGGTCCGCGCCGCAGCGGCGCTGCCACTGCTGGTCGTGCGCGCTGCCCGGGCTCAGTATCGCGGCCTGCCGGTACGTCTCCTCGGTGAGCGCCCGGAAGAACGCCAGCAGCAGGGAGCGGACCGGCCAGCGGTAGGGCGCCTCGCGGTAGCCGAGGTACTGCTCGCGCAGGTGCAGCCCGTGTTCGGTGACGACGAACGGCACGCCGTGCAGGTGCCGGGCCACCAGGGCGGGCAGCGCGGCCGGACCGCCGCCCACGACGTGGCACAGGTCGGCGCCGCCGAGGCCGCCGGGCCCGGTGCCGTACCAGGGCGCGGACAGCGGGCGCAGGCACTGCTCCAGGAGGTCGGCGGCGACCAGGACGTCGCACACCAGCGGCTGTCCGGCCGAGGTGTCCGCGCCGGGTAGCCGCCAGACCCGCTCCAGGGTGCGGCGGGCGTGCGCGGAGGCCAGGAACGCGGACAGGCCGGCGTCCTCGCGGGCGAGGGCGGCCAGCCGGTACAGCCCGGCGCCGAACCCGGCGCGCTCGCCCGGCAGGACCAAGGCGCGCACCAGCTCCTCGTACGCCCGCGCGTACTGGCGTCTGCGGAGCGCGCCGGGGGCCCGCCCGGCCGGCCTGCGCCCCCACAGCGCCAGCTCGTGGACCGCGCGCCAGGCGGGCGAGATCCGCTCCCCGACGCCGAGGCCCTCCGGGCCGGTGAGCAGGTGGAGCTCGAACCCGTGCTCCGGCAGGCCCTCGGCCAACCGGTCGCACCAGGGCCCGGTGCCACGGCCCGGGTACGGACGGGCACCCTCGGTGAGCAGCGCGACGCGCACGGAAGACCTCCTCTTGCTGCCCCTCCCGGGGGCTGCGGAAGCTGGTGGCCGACCGCCTGCTGCCCGCCGTGTGGCGCGGCGTGTGTGGCTCTCCCCCCACACCTGTTCGGTCCGGCAGCAGAAAGGTAGGACCGGCCCGCGGCGATCCATCGGTCACATGCCTGGTTGCCACCTGAACGAGTGAACCGGCGTGACCTCGCCGCGGACGGGTCCGTTAGCGCCGCCGCTGCTGGGCGCCGGCGCCCAGCAGCTCCCGCACCTCGCGCGCCACCTGCCCGGGGTGCTCCATCATCGCCACGTGCCCGGACTCCGGGAGCACGAGCAGTCGGGCGTCCGCGAAGGCCGCGCAGGCCCGCCGGGCCGAGCGGTAGGAGACGAGCTTGTCGCGCAGCCCGTACACGAGCAGCACGGGCACGCGCACCTGCTCGGCCTGCCGCCACAGCGCCTGGTCGCCGCGCTCGGTGTAGGCGGAGACGATCCCGCGCGCCGAGCCGATCAGCGCCTGCGCCGCGTGCGGCACCGCGAGCCGGCGCCGGTACTCGGCCACCGCCTCGGCCCGGGTGGCCGCGGGCAGCCCGTCCGGGTCGCCGTAGATCAGTCGCAGGAGGCCGTCGGCGGCCTCCTCGGGGCCACGCGCGGTCGCCGGGAGCCGGCGCATCAGGGCGGGCAGCCCGGGCACGGCGAGCAGGCCGGTCGGCCAGGCGGTGCGCTGCGGCGCCAGCTCGGGCAGCGCGGGCGAGACCAGGGTGAGGGTGCGGACGAGGTCGGGGCGCAGGGCCGCGAGCCGGACGGCGACGGCGCCGCCCAGCGAGTTGCCGAAGAGGTGGACGGGGCCGCGGTCGGCGGCCTCCAGGTAGCCGATGACGGCCCGGACGTGACCGTTGAGGCTCAGGTCGCCGTCCGCGGGCGGCGCGGAGGCGCCGAAGCCGGGCAGGTCCACCGCCTCACCGTCGATCTCGCCGGCGAGCAGGTCCATGAGGGCCGCCCAGTTGCCGGCCGAGCCACCGAGCCCGTGCACGAACAGCCCCGGCTCGCGCCCGTCCCCGCCGTGCCCGAGGGGCCCGCCCGCACCGGCCGGCCGGTGCACCGCGAGCACTGCGCCGGGGACCTCGACCGACCGTGTCCGCTGCTCAGCGCCGCCCATGGTGGACGATGGTAGTGAGCCCCCGGTCGGGCGGCCGCCGCCGGGCGGCCACCTTGCGTGGCCGGGCCGTTGCGCCCCCGTCACACCACTGCCGATGCCGAGGTCAGCGCCGTATTGTGGGCTCCTGACAAGGCGGCGGGGGGCTTTTCTCACGTCCGCCGAACGCGGACGCGGTTACCGAAAAGTAGAATCGGTCACCCCGCAGCCCCGTACGAACCCCGAAGTGAGGAGCGCCGTGACGGCCATCCAGGAGGCGCAGGAGCGCCCGCGCGGTGCCCGCCTGCCGCGAAGCGCCCGCCGTGAACAACTGCTCGGTGCCGCCCAGGAGGTGTTCGTCGCGCAGGGCTACCACGCGGCCGCCATGGACGACATCGCCGACCGCGCCGGGGTCAGCAAGCCGGTGCTCTACCAGCACTTCCCCGGGAAGCTGGAGCTCTACCTGGCGCTGCTGGACAAGCACTGCGACGCCCTCGTGGAGTCGACCCGCCAGGCGCTGTCCACCACCACCGACAACAAGCTGCGCGTGGCCGCGACGATGGAGGCGTACTTCAACTACGTCTCCAGCGAGTCGGGCGCCTTCCGGCTGGTCTTCGAGTCGGACCTGACCAACGAGCCGGCCGTGCGCGAGCGCGTCGAGCGGGCCTCCGAGGCGAGCGCGACACTGGTCAGCCAGGTGATCCAGGAGGACACCGACCTGCCCGAGGCGGAGTCCAAGCTGCTCGCGGCCGGGGTCTGCGGCCTGGCCCAGATCACCGCCCGCTACTGGCTGTCGCAGGGCCTGGAGATCCCGCGCGACGAGGCGGTCCGGCTGGTCGCCAGCCTCGCGTGGCGCGGCCTGAAGGGCTTCCCGATGCACCCGGCCGGCGAGTCCGCCTAGGGCCCGTCCTCGAACCCCCGTCGTCCACCCGCGGCCGCGGTGGGCTCCGGTGATCCGCCGACCTTCGCCGTCGCGGTGATCGCGTGCTCTATGGTGAAGCCGTACGGCGCGGCCGCCGCGAACGCTTGTCCCAGGCGCTTCGGTGCCCGCGCGTGGATGGCTGCAACCCCGGAGGGACGGAAGCCGTGGAGGTCAAGATCGGCGTGCAGAACGCGCCGCGCGAGATCGTGATCGAGAGCACGCAGAGCGCCGATGAGGTCGAGAGCGCGGTCGCCAAGGCGCTGGAGGGCAGCTCGAAGCTCTTCTCGCTGACCGACGAGCACGGCCGCCGCGTCATCGTCCCGGCCGAGCGCCTGGCGTACGTGGAGATCGGCGAGCAGGCCGCCCGCAAGGTCGGTTTCGGCACTCTCTGAGTCGCCCGCCCGGTGCCCCGTTCCCCCGAGGGAGCGGGGCACCGTTGCGTGTACGGCCGGTCGGACCGGGGTAGGGCGCAGGTGCGGCCGTCCGAGTGCCGCGCGCCCGTCCCCCGGGGAGGCAGCCTTGCTGGTCGAGTCGATCGTCTTCGCCCTCATCGGCCTGGTCGTGGGCCTGGCCGCGCTCCTGGCGCTGCCGGCGTACTTCCCGGCGGCCCACGCCCTGGTGCTCGGCACCGCGGTGGCGGCGGCGCTGGTCGGCGGGGCGGTCGCGGCCTTCGGCCTGGCCGGGCGCTACCCGGCCGGGGCGGCCTTCGCGGCGGCGGTCTCCTCGGCGGTGCTCACCTCGATGCTGGCCCGGCCCGACGTGGCCGCCGGCCGGGCCCCCGCGCACCGGCACCACCCGCACCACGGGGGCGCCCACCGCGCGCCGCGGCGCCACCGGCCGGCGTGACCGCGGCGAGCGGGACGGGCCCTAGGAGGCCAGGCCGAGGGCGGCCATCCGCTTGGTGTGCGCCTCGGTGATCCGGTTGAACATCTTGCCGACCTCGACCAGGTCGAAGCCCTGCACCCGCACGCCGCCGACCAGCAGGTTGGACAGCGCGTCGCGCTCGGCGACCACCCGCTGGGCCTGGCTGAGCGCCTCGCCCATCAGCCGCCGGCCCCACAGGGCGAGGCGCCCGCCGGCCCGCGGGTCGGCCTCGATGGCCTGGCGCACCTTGTCGACGGCGAACTGGGCGTGGCCGGTGTCGGACATGACGCCGAGGACGAGGTCCCGGGTGTCGTCGTCGAGGCGCACGGCCACCTCGCGGTAGAAGTCGGTCGCGATGGCGTCGCCGACGTAGGCCTTGACCAGGCCTTCCAGCCAGTCCGAGGGCGCCGTCATGCGGTGGAACAGCTCCAGCGGCTCGACGAAGGGGCGCATGGCCTCCTGCGGGTCCGCGCCGATCTCGGCGAGCCGGTCGTGCAGGCGCTGGTAGTGCTGGAACTCGGCGGAGGCCATCCGGGCCAGGGCCGCCTTGTCGGCGAGGTCGGGTGCCAGCTTGGCGTCCTCGGCGAGCCGCTCGAAGGCGCTCAGCTCGCCGTACGCGAGGGCGCCGAGCAGGTCCAGCACCGCCGCGCGGTAGCCCGGCTCGGCGGAGCAGCTCGCCCAGTCTCCGATCGAACCGGCCTCGTCCTGCGTCTCACCATGGGTGTCCATGACCCGCCACCTTAGTCCCGCCCGCCCGGCTCCCCCGCACGGACCGGCCGCCTCCGGGCGCGCCGGGTGACCACCCGGAACGCCCGGTCACGCGCCGGTCGCCGGGGGCAATGTCAGACGCGTCACGTGTTCGAGTCGTCGCCTGACTGTATGGTGGTACGGAGCCCCGTCGTGTTCGCACGGTGTCACCGCCGTCTCGGTGTCCCGCGCGAGCCCGCTCCAGCGGCGCCGTCCCCCACGGACGTGTCCGCACCGGAGGCACGGGTACTCACGTACGCGGATGCCCGGTCGGAGAGCCGATCGGCTCCGACCATGGCTTGGACTTCAAGCCTTGGCACCGCATCAGTGGCCGAGCGAGGGCCGCCGAGACCGCGCCCAACCGGCGGAGGTCCCGCGCAGGTCCCTCACGGGAATCCTCCCCGACGCCGCCGGCGACGCGCCCCTCCATCGGGCCGCGCGCACCGGCCGGCCGCAGGGACCGGCGCGGTTGTGCGTCCGCGCAGCTGTTTCAGGGCCGTCCAGGTCCGTACGCAGCCGCGCGCCCGCCCGCCCGCCGCTCGCTCTCGGCCCCTCCACACGGAAGAGGCAGCACCCTGTCCACCACCGCTGAACCCATCAAGACGACCTTCCGGGACCTGGGAATCCTCCCGGAGACCGCCGAGGCCCTGGAGGCCGTCGGCATCGTCCACCCGTTCCCCATCCAGGAGATGACCCTGCCGGTCGCGCTGACCGGCCACGACGTCATCGGCCAGGCCAAGACCGGCACCGGCAAGACCCTCGGCTTCGGCCTCCCGCTGATCGAGCGCGCCATCGTGCGCGCCGACGTGGACGCCGGCCGGGCCACCGAGGACCAGCTCTCGAACTTCCCGCAGGCGCTGATCGTCGTCCCGACCCGCGAGCTGTGCACCCAGGTCACCAACGACCTGCAGACCGCCGGCAAGGTGCGCAACGTGCGCGTCCTCGCCGTCTACGGCGGCCGGGCGTACGAGCCTCAGGTCGAGGCGCTCACCAAGGGCGTCGACATCGTCGTCGGCACCCCGGGCCGCCTGCTCGACCTGGCCGGCCAGAAGAAGCTCAACCTCTCCAAGGTCCGCGCGCTGGTCCTGGACGAGGCCGACGAGATGCTCGACCTGGGCTTCCTGCCCGACGTCGAGAAGATCATCACCATGCTGCCGGCCAAGCGGCAGACCCTGCTGTTCTCGGCCACCATGCCGGGCCAGGTCATCAACCTCGCCCGCCGGTACATGAGCCAGCCGACGCACATCCGGGCCACCGCCCCGGACGACACCGGCTCGACCGTCGCCAACACCGAGCAGCACATCTTCCGCGCGCACTCGCTGGACAAGGTCGAGATGGTCTCGCGCATCCTGCAGGCCGACGGCCGCGGGCTCGCGATGATCTTCTGCCGCACCAAGCGCACCGCCGCCGACGTGTCCGACCAGCTGACCCAGCGCGGCTTCGCGGCCGGCGCGGTCCACGGCGACCTCGGCCAGGGCGCCCGCGAGCAGGCCCTGCGGGCCTTCCGCAACGGCAAGGTCGACGTGCTGGTGTGCACCGACGTCGCGGCCCGCGGCATCGACGTCGAGGGCGTCACGCACGTCATCAACTACCAGTGCCCCGAGGACGAGAAGACCTACCTGCACCGGATCGGCCGCACCGGCCGGGCCGGCGCCTCCGGCACCGCCGTCACCCTGGTCGACTGGGACGACATCCCGCGCTGGCAGCTGATCAACAAGGCGCTGGACCTGCCGTTCAACGAGCCGGAGGAGACCTACTCCACCTCGCCGCACCTGTACGAGCTGCTGAAGATCGCGCCGGGCATCAAGGGCATCCTGCCCCGCTCGGAGCGCACCCGCGCCGGCCTCGGCGCGGAGGAGGTCGAGGACCTCGGCGAGACCGGCGGGCGCGGTGCTCGCTCCGGCCGGGGCGGCCGGAGCGAGCGCGGCGGCTCCGGTGGCTCGGGCGGCTCCGGCCGACCGGGCGGCCCGACCGTCGAGGCGGCCGAGGAGAAGCCGCGGCGGACCCGCGAGCGCCGGCGCACCCGCCGGGGCTCCGCGGTCGGCGAGGGCGAGGCCGCTGCCGCGGTGACCGGGGCTCCGTCCGCCGCGACGGCCCCGGCCGTCGAGGGCACCGAGGGCGAGGCGGCTCCGCGCCGTCGCCGCCGCCGCTCGCGCGGTGGCGCGTCGGGTGCCGAGGCGGCCGTGGTCGAGGCCGCGGTGGTCGAGGCCGCCGAGGCGGTCGTCGCCGAGGCCGTCGCGGTCACTGAGGCCCCGGCCCAGGAGAAGCCCGTCGCGCGCACCCGGACCCGGACGCGCAAGCCCAAGGCGGAGACCGTGGCCGAGGCCGTCGTCGAGGCCGCCGAGGCGGTCGTCGCGGAGGCCGTCGCGGAGACCGTCACCGAGGCTCCGGCCGAGGAGAGGAAGCCCGCCACCCGGACGCGCACCCGCAAGCCCAAGGCCGAGGCCGCGGCCGAGGCGGCCGTCACCGAGGCCCCGGCCGAGGAGAAGCCCGCCGCGCGCACCCGGACCCGCAAGCCCAAGACCGAGGCGGTCGTCGCGGAGACCGTCGCAGAGACCGTCACCGAGGCCCCGGCCGAGGAGAAGAAGCCCGCCACCCGGACGCGCACCCGCAAGCCCAAGGCCGAGGTCGCGGCCGAGGCGGCCGTCACCGAGGCCCCGGCCGAGGAGAAGCCCGCCACGCGCACCCGGACCCGCAAGCCCAAGACCGAGGCGGTCGTCGCGGAGACCGTGGCCGACGCCCCGGCCGCCGAGACCGCCGAGGTCCCGGCCCCGCGCCGCCGCACGCGCACCCGCAAGGCCGCCGAGGCGACCCCGGAGAGCTGACGCACCGCCCCGGAGGGGGTGGGCAGGCCCGGTTCGGACCTGTCCACCCCCTCCGGCGTTCCCGGGGGCCGGAAGAGAACCCCTAGGCTCGGGGTTCGTACGGATGGTTGTACGACGCACCCAGGAGAGCAGGCCATGAGCACGCCACCGTTCCTCACCCTTCCCCGTTGCGCCCGCGCCGTGCGGATCACGACCGAGCGGGGCGGGTTCGCGGCGCTGCGGGCCGAGCCCGCGGGCGCGGTGCGCGGGTCGGCGCTCCTGGTGCCCGGGTTCACCGGCAGCAAGGAGGACTTCATCGCGCTGCTGGAGCCCCTCGCGGCGGCGGGGTACCGGGTGACGGCCGTCGACCAGCGGGGGCAGTACGAGACCGGCGGCACCGACGACCCCGCCGCGTACGCCGTCGAGGCCCTCGGGGAGGACGTCCGGGCGCTCACCCGGGCGCTCGCGGGGGAGGCCGCCGACGGGGGCCCGCTGCACGTCGTGGGGCACTCCTTCGGCGGGCAGGTGGTCCGGCAAGCGGTGCTCGCGGCGGCGGCCGAGGGCCCCCTGCCGTGGGCCTCGCTGACGCTGATGTCCACCGGCGCGGGTGCGATCGACCCGGCCGAGGCGGCCCGCACCAAGCTGCTGCTGGACGCACTGCCGGTGCTGAGCCTGGAAAAGATCTGGCAGGTCATGCAGCAGATGGAGGAGGGCGGAGGCGACCGGAAGGAGCGTCCGGCCGCCGACGTCGCCGCCTTCCTGCACCGGCGCTGGGTGGCCAACGTGCCGCGCGCGCTGGCCGTCACCGGCGGCCACCTGGTCGCCGCACCGGACCGGGTCGACGAGCTGGCCGCCGCCACCGCCGGACTGCCCGTGCTGGTGCTCTCCGGCGTGCGGGACTACGCCTGGCCGGTGCCGGCGCAGACCCTCATGGCGCAACGGCTCGGCGCCCGCCGCGTGATCGTCGAGGACGCCGGCCACTCCCCCAACGCCGAGCGCCCTGGCGCGACGGCGGACGCGCTGGCCGCGTTCTGGGCCGATGCCGGGGCCCTGCCCGACGTGGTCTGAACCACTTCTCGAAGTTCGACCGCGCTCAGCACGGGACAAAAGTCGTTAGTTACGGTAATCTTTGATTCTGTCCGGGAATCATCGCCGGCCCTCCGCGGGTTTCGATCCACCGAAACCAGTACTTAACGGACGGGCAACGGCCCGGAAGCACCGCCACGACACCGTGGTCCACGAGGCACCAGCAGCACCGGGCAAGCAGGGGGAGCCCTTGCCGCAGCAGACCGCCGCACGGACGAGCCACGTGATCCGGCCCCACCGCCGGAGCGCCCGCAAGACCCTGGAAGGGCTGATACCGACTCAGCCGCAACCGCCCCGCGACACGGGGCGAGAAAAGGAGACGCCCATGACGAAGTCCATGCGCTTCGAGATCGTCCGGCTGGACGACGCCAACGGCTCCGCCACCGACCGCCTGATCGCCGACGCCGAGACCGTCCGCGAGGTCGTGCAGGCGGCCGCCCGCACCGGCGAGCGCCTGCTCATCCGTCCGTGCCCGACCGTCTGACCCTGCGCGGCGCCCCCGACCGGGAGACCTCACCCGCCGCCGACGAGCCCGGCGCGTCCGATCCGGACGTACCGAAACCCGACTGACGCCCCGTCACCGCTATCGCCGATGACGGGGCGTCAGTGCGTCCGGGTCCGGGCCGTCCCCACCGGCCCGACGTTTGCCGCCGCCCGCCGCTGGACATCCCCCAACCTGAGCCGCCCGCACCCGCGCCCACCCGCGCCGGGCCGGGCGTCCCGCCACCGACAGGTGCCGCCGAACCCTCCGTACGGGTGATCGTCCTTGACGCGGCGGTCCGGAGGGAGGAGCGTTGTCGGCTATGAGGGGCGAGCCAAGCTGCCCGAGGTGCGCCGGTCGGGTCCGCGCCCCCGGTCTGTTTTCGGACACCTGGCAGTGCGACCAGCACGGAGCCGTGCACCCGATGCAGCCGGTGCTGCCCCCGAGCGTGGAGGCGCTCGACGTGGCCGTCGCCCGTTCCCAGGTCCCGGTGTGGCTGCCCTGGCCGCTGCCGGTCGGCTGGCTCTACACCGGCATCGCGCACGTCGGCGACGACGTCTCCGGTGCCCGCGCCACCGCCGTCGCCTGCTCGGGGCCCGCCCCGCTCGGCGGCTTCGGCGAACTCGTGCTGGTCGCCGAGGAACTGGGCGTCGGCCTCGGCGCCCGGTACGCCGGGATGTCCGGCCCCGACCCGGGCGACTCCGTCGCCCTCCACAAGCCCGCCGACGCCAAGCTGATGGCCGCCGGGCGGCCCACCCCGATGTTCCACGTCCCGGACGCCCCGGCCGACCGCGCGGTGTTCGTCGGCGAGGCCCGCGGGCTCTGGTTGTGGGCGATCGCATGGCCCGAGCAGTCCGCGCTGGTGATGTACGACGAGCTCGTCCTCACCGACCTGCGCGAGGCCGGCGCCGAGCTGGACCTCCTGTCCTGCGGCGCCCTCTCCCCCCGCCTGCTCGGCTGAGCGCCCTATCCTGGGCCGCATCCGCGAGCCCCAGGAGGTCCGACCCGTGCGCATCGACCTGCACGCCCACAGCAACGCGTCCGACGGCACCGACAGCCCGGCCGAGCTGGTCGCGGCGGCGGTGGCCGCGGGCCTCGACGTCGTCGCGCTGACCGACCACGACACCGTCGCGGGGCACGCCGAGGCCGCCGGGGCGGTGGACGCCCTGCCGGCCGGCAGGGCGTTGACCGTCGTGCCGGGGGCCGAGCTGTCCTGCGTCGTGGACGGCATCAGCATGCACCTGCTGGCGTACCTGTTCGACCCGGCCGAACCGGCCTTCGCCGCCGAGCGGGAGCTGGTGCGCACCGACCGGTTCCGGCGCGGGCGGGCGATCGTCGAGCGCTGCCGGGAGCTGGGGGCGGACATCGACTGGGCGCAGGTGCGGCGGATCGCCGGCGAGGGCTCGGTCGGGCGGCCGCACATCGCGAGCGCGTTGGTCGAGGCCGGCGTGGTGGCGACCGTCTCGGACGCCTTCACCGCCGAGTGGCTGGCCAACGGCGGCCGGGCGGACGTCCGCAAGCACGAGACCGATCCGGTCGAGGCCGTCCGGCTGGTCCGGGCGGCCGGCGGGGTGCCGGTGTTCGCCCACCCCGGCGCCGTCAAGCGCGGGCGTACCGTCTCCGACGAGGTGATCGCCGGGCTCGCGGCGGCCGGGCTGGCCGGTCTGGAGGTCGACCACACCGACCACGACGAGGAGACCAGGGCCCGGCTGCGCGGCCTGGCCGGCGAGCTCGGGCTGCTGGTCACCGGGTCCAGCGACTACCACGGCACGCGCAAGACCGTCCGGCTCGGCGAGCACACCACCGACCCCGCGGTGTACGAGGCGCTGCTGGCCCAGGCCACCGGCGCGAAGCCGATCGGGGGCTGAGCCCGCGCGCGGGCGTGCGGGAGCGCCGGGCGGAGTGCACCCGGAGCGCGCTCCGGGGGCACTCCGGGACACGCTCTGGGTGGCGCCCCGTCAGTCCAGGCGGACGCCGCGGCGCTCCGGGTCGCGCAGGTCCGTACCGTGTTCCAGCCAGCGCTCCTGGAGGGCGGCGGCGCCGTGGACGCGCTTCCAGCCGGCCTCGTTCGGGGTCATCGGCAGCAGCGGGAGGAAGCGGACCGGGTCGGCCGGCTCCACCAGATCGAGGTCCGGAACCAGGCCTCCCGGCTCGGCCACCAGGACCGAGGTGAACGGCGCGCCCGCCCACAGCGGGGAGCCGAGGTCCAGCGAGCCGCCGGGGGCCACCACCAGGCCCTCCACCTGCGGCGTCGCGGCGAAGGTCGCGAGGCTGCGCAGCACGTCGTCGCGTCCGCCGCGGACGCTCAGGACGAGTTCGGCGCGCGGGCCGCGCACCTGGTCGGCGACCATCGCGGTCGGGTCGGCCATCGGGGCCGCGGCCATGCCGAGGGTCGTGTAGCGGACGAGGCCGTCGGCGTCCGGGCCGAAGCGCAGCAGCTCGATCCGGTCGGTGCCGAGGAAGGTGACCGCGGCGCGGCCGCTCGGCTCGCCGAAGGTGGCGATCAGCCGGGCCTCGACGGCCGCCAGCACCGCCTCCCGGGAGAGTTCCGGGGAGGAGCCGTGCGGGTCGCCGAAGATCGGGAAGTCGTGCGCCATGCCCGTGAGCGTATCCCGCGGACCGGGCCCGCCGCCGGTCGCGGGCCGGATGTTAGGGTGAGCGACTGGCCGCCGGGAACCATCAGTTCGGGCTTTCCGGGGCCGCGGCGCGAAGGAGGTGGTTGCGGTGGATACCGGCCGAGATCGGAGTACCGGCAGCTCTGCCTGGCCGCAGCGCCCTTCCCGCACCTCCCGCACCTCCCGCTGATCCCCTGGCGGCAGCCGGGGACGGCCCGCGGACGGACCGGCCGGGAGAGCTCCCCGCCTTTCACCGGTGTTCCTCGCCGTCGCACCCGCGGCCTTCCACCCGCTCGCGCCGCACGTGCGGCGGCTCCTGCCCCAGGGAGCCTGCCATGTCGATGATCAACAACCTGCGCGCCGCCGTCCGTCCCGGCCGTCACCGGCCCGCCGTCGGCCGCTACGACGCCGTGCCGCCCGGCGGCGCCGATTCGGCCGTGGTGGACTGCGCGGTGTACCAGGACGGCCGCCGGCACGGGCAGCGCTGCAGCCCGCGCGAGGCCGCCCGGCAGGTCCGGGCAGCGCGCCAACTCCCCGGCGGTGAGGGATCGTTCAGCTGGATCGGGCTGCACGAGCCGACCGAGGAGGAGTTCGAGGGCATCGCGCAGCGCTTCGGGCTGCACCCGCTCGCGGTCGAGGACGCGGTGCACGCGCACCAGCGGCCCAAGGTCGAGCGCTACGACGACGTGCTGTTCGCGGTGTTCAAGACGATCCGCTACGTCGAGCACGACCAGCTGACGCCGACCAGCGAGGTCGTCGAGACCGGCGAGCTGATGGTCTTCGCCGGGCGGGACTTCGTGATCACCGTCCGGCACGGCGGCCACGGCTCGCTCCAGGACCTGCGCCACCGGCTGGAGACGGACGCGGACGAGGCCGGGCTGCTGGCCAAGGGCCCGGCCGCGGTGCTGCACGCGATCGCCGACCACGTCGTGGACAACTACCTGCTGGTCGCCGAGCAGTTGCAGAACGACGTGGACGAGATCGAGTTCGACGTCTTCTGCAACCGCGGCGGGCGCGGCACCGACGTCGGCCGGGTCTACCAGCTCAAGCGCGAGGTGCTGGAGTTCAAGCGGGCGGTGGTCCCACTGCTGCGCCCGATGCAGCAGCTCTCGGAGGCGCAGCAGGGCCTCGTCGACCCGGACGTCCAGAAGTACTTCCGGGACGTCGCCGACCACCTGGCCCGGGTGACCGAGCAGGTGCACGGCTTCGACGAACTGCTCAACTCGCTGCTCCAGGCGAACCTGGCGCAGGTCTCGGTCGCGCAGAACGAGGACATGCGCAAGATCACCGCCTGGGCCGCGATCTTCGCCGTGCCGACCATGATCACCGGCGTGTACGGCATGAACTTCGACTACATGCCCGAGCTGCACCACCGGTACGGCTACCCGATGGTGCTCGGCGCGGTGGCCGTCATCTGCGTCGCGATGTACCGCGGCTTCCGCCGCAACGGCTGGCTGTAGCGCCCGCCCGGCCGGCGCGGTGCCGTCAGCGCCGGCCGGCGCGGGCCACCAGCACCAGGCCCAGCAGGATCAGCACCACCGCCGGGTAGGCGGCCGCCGGGGGCCACTGGCCGAGCCAGAGCGCCGCGATCAGGGCCGCGCCCGGGGCCTCCAGCAGGACGGCGGTGGAGGTGACGGACGGGCCGAGCGTGCGCACCACGCGGTTGCTCAGCGAGTGGCCGAGGAACTGTGCGGCGACCATCAGCAGCACGATCTGCCACCACACCCCGGCCGGCCAGCCGGACATCCGCGTACCGGCGGCCAGGCAGATCCCCAGCAGCACGACCGCCGTGGTGGCGTAGCAGACCAGCGTGTACGCGGTGGTGCTGACGGTCTTGCGGACCTCCGCGCCCAGCAGCATGTACCCGGCCGCGGCCAGGCCCGCGCCGAGCGCGAGGGCGTCGCCGAGCAGCGCGCGCGGGGAGAGCGAGAGGTCGACGCCGGTCAGCACCAGCACGCCGGCGAAGGCGGCGCCCGTGCCGAGCCAGACCATCCGGGGCGCCCGGGTGCCGAACAGCCGCATCAGCAGGATCGTCCACAGCGGGGACGTGGTGACCAGCGCGGTCGCCGAGGCCACCGAGGTCATCCGCAGGCTCGGCATCCAGAGCGCGAAGTGCAGCGCGAGCAGGGCGCCGGCGGCGGCCGCGAGCAGGAGCGCCCGCCGGCCGATCCCGCGCAGTTCGGCGCGGTGGCGCAGCAGCGCGTACGGGCCGATCACGCCGACCGACATGACGTTGCGCCAGAACGCGATCGCGAGGGCGGGCGCGGCGGTGGCGCTGATCAGCGGGCCGGAGAGCGAGATGCCACTGATGGAGACGGCGAGCAGCAGGAGGTCGAGGGTGGGCAGCGGGCGCGCGGGGGACGCACCGGTGGTGGGCGCGGGGGCGGTGGCGGGCCGGGCGGCGGGCACGGCGCTCCTTCGCGGGCGAGGGTGGCTGGCGGGGTGGCTGAGCGGGTCTCACCGTAAGGCCCGTGCCCCGGCGATGGAACTGTCGCCCGACGGGTGAGACGACCCGTGGACGACCGAGGCCGTACGCTGTGCGCCATGGACCGTACGCCCGCCACCGCCGACGACTTCCTCGACCAGGCCCTCCTGGAGGAGGCCGCGAAGAAGTCCGGACTGCTCTGGGTCCGGGCCGAGGGCGAGGAGCGGTCCCGCCCGGTCTGGCACGCGTGGCACGACGGCGCCGTGGTCGTCGTCGGCGACGGCGGCGAGCAGCCGCTGCACGGTCTGGCCGCCGGCTCCGCCGCCGTGGTCACCGTCCGCAGCAAGGACAAGGGCGGCCGGCTCACCGGCTGGCCGGCCCGGGTCACCGAACTGGCCCCGCGCAGTGAGGCCTGGCTGGGCGCGGTCGAGGAGCTCAAGGGCAAGCGGCTGAACGCGCCCGACACCGACACCATCGCCGACCGCTGGGCCCGCGAGTGCCGGGTGCTGCGGCTGGAGCCGGCCGGCGCCCTGACCGAGCGCCCGGGTGCGATGCCGGAAGGCTCGCACGCCGCCCAGCCGATGCAGACCCCGGCGACCACCCGCCGGCCGATCCCGGCCGGCCTGCCCAAGCTGCTGTTCAAGCGTCGCTAAAGGTTCGCGCCCGATACTCCGGGCGTCGCCGCGGTGCCTCGTCGGGCCGCTGCCGCACGCCGCGGGTAGCCTTGGCCAACGGGAGCGCCGCCGCGCGCACCGAGCACGGCGTCGGACCGGTCGAACGAGTCGAGGGAGTTCATGGCAGGGCCAGGCACCCGGGTCTTCATCTCCCACCTCTCCGCGATCGCGGTCTTCGACCCGAACGGGGACCAGGTCGGCCGGGTCCGCGACGTGGTCGTCGCGCTGCGCCTGGGCGGGCGTCCGCCGCGGGTGCTCGGGCTCGTGGTCGAGGTGGTCGGGCGGCGCCGGATCTTCCTGCCGATGACCAGGGTCACCAGCCTGGAGTCCGGCCAGGTGCTCACCACCGGCGTGATCAACCTGCGCCGCTTCGAGCAGCGCCCCGCCGAGACCCTCGTCCTCGCCGAGCTGCTGGACCGCACCGTCACGTGGTCCAAGACCGACGAGCCGGTCACCGTGCTGGACGTCGGCATGGTCCAGACCCGGTTGCGCGAGTGGGAGATCAGCAAGGTCTTCGTCCAGGTCGGCCGGCCCGGTCGGCTGCGCAAGGGCAAGGGCGAGCGGCTCACCCTGGACTGGCAGGACGTCACCGGCTTCGCGCTGCCCGAACAGGACCAGGGCGCGGCCAACCTGCTCGCCACCTTCGAGCAGCTGCGCCCCGCCGACCTCGCCGGCGTCATGCACCACCTGTCCGCCAAGCGCCGCGCCGAGGTGGCCGCCGCGCTCGACGACGAGCGGCTCGCCGACGTCCTGGAGGAGCTCCCCGAGGACGACCAGGTCGAGATCATCGGCAAGCTCCAGGAGGAGCGCGCCGCCGACGTCCTGGAGGCGATGGACCCGGACGACGCCGCCGACCTGCTCTCCGAGCTGCCCGGCGACGAGGCCGAACGCCTGCTCCAGCTGATGGAGCCGGACGAGGCCGAGCCGGTGCGCCGCCTGCTGTCCTACGAGGAGGACACCGCGGGTGGTCTGATGACCACCGAGCCGGTGGTGCTGGAGCCGGACGCGACGGTCGCCGAGGCCCTCGCCCGGATCCGGGTGCGCGACCACAAGCCGGCGCTCGCCGCGCAGGTCTTCGTCTGCCGCCCGCCCAACGAGACCCCGACCGGCCGCTACCTGGGCACCGTGCACTTCCAGCGGCTGCTGCGCGAGCCCCCGTACGTCCTGGTCGGCTCGCTGGTCGACGACGATCTCGACCCGCTGCCGCCGGACACCCCGCTGCCGCTGATCACCAGCTACCTGGCGACCTACAACCTGGTCGCGGCCCCGGTCGTCGACGATGCGGACCATCTGCTGGGTGCCGTCACCGTCGACGACGTGCTCGACCACCTGCTGCCCGAGGACTGGCGCGACGTCGCCCTGCACGCCCGGGACGACGACACCCGGCACGACGAGAGGGACGAGGTGCAGCGTGGACGCTGACCGCAAGGGACGGACCGACGACGACTCCGCGCGCCGGCGCCTGCGCGGCGAGTTGCGGGAGCTGCGCCAGCTGCGGGAGCTGCGTCAGCTGCGCGAACTGCGCACCCGCGAGGGCAGCGGCCGGGACCGCGTGGACACCTCTTCGATCACCGGCTCCAACCGGGCCAGGTTCGACCAGCCGCGCACCGCCCGGCCGGGCCTGATCTCCCTGCCCTCGTACGACCCCGACGCCTTCGGCCAGCTCTCCGAGCGGATCGCGCGCTTCCTCGGCACCGGACGGTTCATCGTCTGGATGACCGTGGTGATCATCATCTGGGTGGCCTGGAACACCATGCTCCCGAACGACGTGCGCTTCGACTCCTACCCCTTCATCTTCCTGACCCTGGTCCTGTCGCTGCAGGCCTCCTACGCGGCGCCGCTGATCCTGCTCGCCCAGAACCGCCAGGACAACCGGGACCGCGTCAACATGGAGCAGGACCGGGCCCGCAGCGACCGCAACATCGCCGACACCGAGTACCTGACCCGCGAGGTGGCCGCGCTGCGCCAGGGCCTCGGCGAGGTCGCCACCCGCGACTTCATCCGCTCCGAACTCCAGTCCCTGCTGAAGGAGATCGAGGAGCGCCGGGAGACCAGCGAGGTCCTGTGACCGGCGGCACGCTACCGACGGGTTAAGGGGCTCGGCGGGCGCCGTACCATCAAGGCATGGCCAACGAGACAGAGGTCGGGGCCGGTGTCACGGAGGAGTCCGTGCGCCAGGCGCTGTCGACCGTCAACGACCCGGAGATCAACCGCCCGATCACCGAGATCGGCATGGTGAAATCGGTCGAGATCGCCGAGGGCGGCGCGGTGCGGGTCGCGGTCTACCTGACCGTCTCCGGCTGTCCGATGCGCGAGACCATCGTCGCCCGGGTCCGCGAGGCGGTCGGCCGGGTCCCCGGTGTGAGCGGCGTCGAGGTCGAGCTCGACGTGATGAGCGACGAGCAGCGCAAGGAGCTCTCCCAGCTGCTGCGCGGCGGCGCTCCGGAGCGGGAGATCCCGTTCGCCAAGCCCGGCACCCTCACCCGCGTGTACGCCGTCGCCTCCGGCAAGGGCGGCGTCGGCAAGTCCTCGGTGACCGTCAACCTGGCCGCCGCGATGGCCGCGGACGGCCTGAAGGTCGCCGTCGTGGACGCCGACATCTACGGCCACAGCGTGCCGCGCATGCTGGGCGTCGAGGGCCGGCCCACCCAGGTCCAGGACATGATCATGCCGCCGCAGGCGAACGGCGTGAAGGTCATCTCGATCGGCATGTTCACCCCGGGCAACGCCCCGGTGGTGTGGCGCGGCCCGATGCTGCACCGCGCCCTCCAGCAGTTCCTCGCCGACGTGTGGTGGGGCGACCTGGACGTGCTGCTGCTCGACCTGCCGCCGGGCACCGGCGACATCGCGATCTCGGTGGCCCAGCTGGTCCCGAACGCCGAGATCCTGATCGTCACCACCCCCCAGATGGCCGCCGCCGAGGTGGCCGAGCGGGCCGGCACGATCGCGGTGCAGACCCACCAGAAGATCGTCGGCGTGATCGAGAACATGTCCGGCATGCCGTGCCCGCACTGCGACGAGATGATCGACGTCTTCGGCACCGGCGGCGGCCAGACCGTCGCGGACGCGCTCACCCGCACCGTCGGCGCGACCGTCCCGGTGCTCGGCTCGATCCCCATCGACGTCCGCCTGCGCGAGGGCGGCGACGACGGCCGCCCGGTCGTGCTCGCCGCGCCCGACTCCCCGGCCGGCGCCGCCCTGCGCGCCGTCGCCGGCAAGCTCGGCGGGCGCCAGCGCGGCCTGTCCGGCATGTCGCTCGGCCTGACGCCCAGGAACAAGTTCTAGCCGTACGTCACGAGGGGCCGGGTGGTGCGCCACCCGGCCCCTCGACGCGTGCGCGGACGGCGCTACGGGCGGGTGTAGGCGCTCAGGTCCGGGACGGTCGAGAAGCCGGCGCCGTAGGCGCTGATGCCGCGGCCGTACGCGCCCAGCAGGACACCGGGGGCCTCACCGGCCAGCACCCAGCCGTACTCGGACTCGCGGTAGCGGAACGGCTGCGGCAGGCCGTTCACCGGCAGGCTCAGGGTGGACCAGCCGGGGCCGGCCAGGTCGTCGGCGAGGTCCCACGCGAGGGAGCTCTGCTGTTCCAGCCAGTCCTGGCGCAGCGCCCGGTCCAGCTGGCCGGGCCAGGTGGCGGCGAGCAGGCCGGAGCCGGCCAGCCAGGCGGCGGAGGAGGCGGAGGTCGCCTCCAGGGTGCCGGTGTTGTCGGCGCTGCGGCGGCTGTCGCGGCGGGCCACGGTGACGACGACGGCGAACTTGCGCACGTCGCGCGGCTCGAACTGGCGGGCCGGCTCCTCGCCGTGGCCGAGGGTGCCGTAGTCGACCCCGGCGCACGCCCCACCCCGGGGGCCGCCGGCGCCGGCCTGCATCAGGTAGCGGCGGCCGGTCCAGCCGTCGTCCAGGCCGTACCAGGGGAAGTCGGCGGACAGGTAGGGCACCAGCGGGTCCGCCGGGCCGGCCTGCCCGCCGACCACCGGGCCGCCGGCCGTGGCCGTCGCCCCTCCCGCCTGACTCGTCGCGTCCATCCCCGGGCCTCCTCTTTACAACACGTGTGCCTGCCGGGACCCCGCTCCCTTGGTGGCGGGCCCCGGCGCCCCGCCGTGCGTCCTGCGGCCCGCGCGGGCGCGGGAACTGACGGACAGCTCGACGGGAACAATCAGCACAATAGCGGCGCGCACGCCGCCGCCCCGCTCAGCCGTGCGGGCGAGCGGGGCGGCGGCGTGGCCGGAGACGGACGGCGCGGGGGCGCGGTCAGGTCGCGTCGGGGTCGAACGGGGGGCGCTCGCCGGGCTGGAGCGGCGGGCCGGCGGAGGCGGCGGCCGGGGCGGCGGCCTTGTCGAAGCCGACGCTGCCGGCGCGGCCGTTGACCGGGACCGCGGGCTTGTCGTCCAGGACGGAGCGGATGTCCAGCGAGTCCTTCATGTCCTTGAGGCCCAGCGGGTCCTCGTTGCCGCCCATGAGCTGCTTGCGGACGAAGGTCTTGGGGTGCAGGTCCTCGAACTCGAAGTCCTTGAACTCCGGGCCGAGCTCGCTGCGGATGTCCTCCTTCGCGCTGTCGGCGAAGGAACGGACCTTGCGGATGAAGCCCATCGTGTCCTGGATCAGCTTCGGAAGCTTGTCGGGGCCGAAGATGATGATCGCCATCACGATCAGGGTGAGGATCTCCAGCCCGCCTACGTCGCTGAACACCTGTGCTCCCTAGCTCGTCGGACGACGGTTCCTACAGGGTAATGGCCACCGGCGGGTCCCTGGTCCACGGTGTGATGAACCCGTGGTAAAGACCGGCCGATGGCCGAAGCCGTCCGCGAGCGGCACTGGGGCGGAGTTCTGACCGGGTCCGGCCGAGGACTAGCGCATTTCCCGGTGCAGGGCGGTCAGCCCGCCCACCGGGCGGTCCGGCAGCCGGGTCGCCTCGCGCGTCGCGGCGACCGGGAAGCCGGGGAAGTCCACCGGGACCTGCGCGTTCATCGGGACCAGCCCGCCGGAGCGGCCGGGGGTGCCGGCCGGGCCGACCGGGCTCACCGACGTGCCGTGCTGGTCCTCGCTCTGCGCGGTCAGGCCGCCGACGCCGCCCAGCGTCACCGCGGCCACCGAGAAGGCGCCGGCGGCGGCGAAGACGAAGCGGCGCCCGCGCGGCGCGGACGGCCGCGCGACGGCCACCGCGGCGGCGGGCTGCGGCCGGCCCGAGGCCTCGGGGCGCGGGGCGCGGCGGCCCATCAGCGGGCGCAGGACGGCCCCGCCGCGGCCGAACGCGCGCGGGTCGACCCCGGGCAGCGGGGTGTCGGCGCCGAGCGCGCCCGCGCCGAAGGAGGCGCCGGCGCCGCGGCCGAAGGAGCCGCCGTTGAGCCGGCTGCCGCCGAGCGTGCCGGGGCCGGTGACGCCGCCGCCCGGCAGGTCGTCGTCGTCGCGGCCGCCGTGCCAGTCGGAGCCGGGCTGCTCGTCGTCCGGCAGGCTCCCGACGGCCATCAGGCGGGCCATCAGTGCCGCGGACGGGCCCGGGGTGCCGGTGCGGGTCAGCAGGTGCTTGACGCCACGGCCCTCGTCCGCCTCGGCCAGGCACTGCGGGCAGGTCGCCAGGTGGGCCTGGACGCGTTCGCGGGAGTCGTGCCCGAGCTCGCCGTCCAGGAAGGCGGACAGGCGCTCGCCCAGGTGGTGCTCCTCGGCGGCGGGCTCGGCGGGGCGCACGGCCACGGCCCGCAGCTCGGCGTCGCCGGGCAGCGGGGCGGCGGACGGCAGCGGCTCGCCCGGCTCGTCACCGCCGCGGCGGCCGGGCAGGGCCCAGCCCCGCCTGGCGGCGGACCGGCCGGACGACTCCGGACGACCCGACCCCGAGCGGCCGGTTCCGCTCACGATCGCCTCCGTCCGCGCCCGCCCGGTGTCACCGGGACCTCGCCCACGGCGGCACCCACCGGCACGGGCTCCTCGGAGCCGCCGCGGCGCTCGCGGCCGGGGGCCGAGCCGGGGGCGCGGTGCTTGAGCGCGGCGCGCAGGTGGGAGCGGCCGCGGTGGATGCGGCTGCGGACGGTGCCGAGCTTGACGCCCAGCGTGGCGGCGATCTCCTCGTAGGACAGGCCCTCGATGTCGCAGAGCACCACGGCGGCGCGGAACTCCGGGGCGAGGGTGTCCAGGGCCTGCTGCACGTCGGCGTCGAAGTGCGTGTCGCTGAAGTGCTGGGCCGGGCTGGGCTCGCGGGAGGCGAGGCGCTCGGCCGCGTCGTCGCCGAGCGCGTCGAAGCGGATGCGCTGGCGGCGGCGGACCATGTCCAGGAAGAGGTTGGTGGTGATCCGGTGCAGCCAGCCCTCGAACGTGCCGGGGGTGTAGGTGGACAGCGAACGGAACACCCGGACGAAGACCTCCTGCGTGAGGTCCTCGGCGTCGTGCTGGTTGCCCGTCAGGCGGTAGGCGAGGCGGTAGACGCGCGCGCTGTGGGCCTCGACGATCTCTTCCCACGTGGGGGGAGTCCAGGACTGCGCGTCGGGGCCCTCGGTGAAGGTCGCGAGGGCGGGAGCCTCGGTGGTACCGGCGTCCGGCGTCGCGGCGGCGGCCTGATCCAGGTCGGAGTGCGCAGGCTGGTTCATCACGGGCTTCGGCGTACGGGCCGACGCGGTGCCGCGGAGGTGCCGCCGCACGGGGACGTCGCCCTCGGCCACACCTCCTCGGTCGGCTCTTCTGCCCAGCAGGGCCACCACCATATCCACCTCACCCGTCAAGCCCGGATAAAAGTGCCCGGGAGGTCTCCCGTACCCGGTCCCTCCTCACAACGGCCCGCCGCCGTACGCGGTTCCCGCCCGGCCAGTAATCTGTGGCAGGAAATATCGACATCCCCCGGCACCGGGCCGCCACCCGGGGCTCCGAAAGAGGCAGCCATCAGCGAGTTCGGGCCCGCGCGCGCGGCCCTCGCAGACACCTACGTGGGCGAGGACGCGGTGCTGACCTACGCCCGGGCGCAGTCCGCGCGGACGGGGATACGGGCGATCGGGCCGAGCGGCGGGGCGTGCCTGCGGCTGATGGCGGCCGCGCTGGACGCCAAGGCGGTCGCCGAGATCGGCACCGGGACGGGCGTCTCCGGGGTCTACCTGCTACGCGGGATGCGGCCGGACGGCGTGCTGACCACCGTGGACTCCGAGCCGGTGCGCCAGCAGCTGGCGCGCGAGGCGTACCAGGCGGCGGGGTTCGCGGCCAACCGCTCGCGGTTCATACCGGGCCGGGCGCTGGAGGTGCTGCCGAGGCTCGCGGACGGCCAGTACGACCTGGTGTTCTGCGACGGCGACCCGGCGGAGTCGCGGGAGTACCTGGCGGAGGCGCTGCGGCTGCTGCGTCCGGGCGGGATGGTCTGCTTCGAGGGGGTCTTCCAGGAGGGCCGGCTGGCCGAGCCGGAGCTGCAGGACCCGCAGACGGACGCGGTGCGCAACCTGGTCCAGGACGTCCGGGAGAGCGACGGGCTGCTGCCCGCGCTGCTGCCGGTCTCGGACGGGCTGCTCTGCGCCGTCAAGCGCTGAGCCCCGGCGGGCACCCCGGGCGGGGCAAGCCGCGGGCCCGGGCCGACATGACGTCGAACCCGGGCCCGGCAGCACATCTCCAGGAGATGGGGAGCACCCGCTGCGGTCAGCCGCAGGCCTTCTTCAGGGCCTCGCCGAGGGCGTCGGCCTCGTCAGGCGTGAGCTCCACCACGAGGCGTCCGCCGCCTTCGAGCGGAACGCGCATGATGATGCCCCGCCCCTCTTTGGTGACTTCGAGCGGGCCGTCACCCGTCCGCGGCTTCATGGCCGCCATGCTCGTTCCCCTTCCTGCAACCGCTCAGCTACGCACCGGCAGTCCGTCCACCGCCGGTATCGAACGCATTGATCGGAAGCCATTATCCCGCATGCCACGGCCTGATGACCAACATCACTCTCGGTGCAACCTCGGCCGGATCCGCCCCAACCGCCGCATTTGGCGTCATAAGCCCCGGCGCGGCGGCGGTGCCGACACCACCGGAAGGTGCGATACCTCACACTCCCCAGGCGGCCCGGTGCTCCGGCATCCTGACACCCGACGAGACCGCAGCGATCACAAGGGAGACCCCTCGCCCATGTCCGATTCCGTGCTGTACGAGCTGGACGGCGGCCTGGCCGTCATCACGATCAACCGTCCGGAGGCGATGAACGCGCTGGACGTCGCGACGAAGGTCGCGCTGCGGGACACGATGACCGCCGCCGCGGCGGACCCGGCGGTGCGCGCGGTGCTGCTGACCGGGGCCGGCGAGCGCGCGTTCTGCGTCGGACAGGACCTCAACGAGCACCTCGCGATGCTCAAGCGGGCCGACGAGACCGGCGAGGGCGCGCTGCGGACCGTCGCCGAGCACTACAACCCGCTGGTGCGGGCCCTGGCGGGCATGCGCAAGCCGACCGTCGCCGCGGTGGGCGGGGTCGCGGCGGGCGCGGGCGCCTCGCTCGCCTTCGCCTGCGACTTCCGGATCCTGTCGGAGAAGGCCGGCTTCAACACCGCGTTCGCCGGGATCGGGCTGACCGCCGACTCCGGCGCCTCCTGGACGCTGCCCCGGCTGGTCGGCCACGCCAAGGCCACCGAGCTGCTGATGCTGCCGCGCACGGTCAAGGCCACCGAGGCGATGGAGCTGGGCCTGGCCACCAAGGTCGTCGCGCCCGCGGAACTGGCCGCCACCGCACGGGTCTTCGCCCGCGAGCTGGCCGAGGGCCCGACGGTGGCCTACGGCGCCGTCAAGGAGTCGCTGGCGTACGGGGCTTCGCACTCGTTGGACGAACTGCTCGACAAGGAGGACGAGCTGCAGACCCTGGCCGGCGAGAGCGAGGACCACCGGATCGCGGTCCGCGCCTTCATCGCCAAGGAGAAGCCCGTCTACCGGGGCCGCTGAGCCTTGCGCGCGGCGCCCCGGCCCGCGGTGCGCACGTGGCAGGCCGCGAGGTGGTCGTCGACCAGGCCGCAGGCCTGCATGAGTGCGTAGGCGGTGGTGGGCCCGACGAAGCGGAAGCCCTCCTTCTTGAGCGCCTTCGCGAGCGCCGTCGACCCGGGCGTGACGGCCGGGACCTCCGCGAGCGTGCGGGGGGCCGGCCGGTCCGGGTCGTCGGCGAAGCCCCAGATCAGCTTCTCCAGGCCGCCGTCGAGCCCGCGGGCGACCCGGGCGTTGGCGATGGCCGCCTCGATCTTGGCCCGGTTGCGGATGATGCCGGTGTCGGCGAGCAGCCGCTCGACGTCGGCCGCGCCGAACTCGGCGACCCTGCCGATCTCGAAGCCGGCGAAAGCGGCCCGGAAGCCCTCGCGGCGGCGCAGGATGGTCAGCCAGGACAGGCCGGACTGGAAGGCCTCCAGGCAGACCCGCTCGAACAGGGCGTCGTCGCCGTGCACCGGGCGGCCCCACTCGGTGTCGTGGTAGACCCGGTAGTCGTCGGTGGAGTCGCCCCAGCCGCAGCGGCGCAGGCCGTCGGCGCCGAGGACGGTGCCGTCCTGCGGGTCGCTCACCGGTCCTCCACCGGCTTCGCGTCCTCGGGCGCCCCGGCCGGCTCGACGACCTTCGCGAACGCCTCCAGGCCCGGCAGCGGTTCGGCGCCGGCGTCGGGGCCCGTGGTGGCCTCGACCGCGCCGCGCAGGTGGGCGGCGGCCTCCAGTTCGGCGATCCGCGAGTCGCGGTAGGCGAGTTCGGCTCCGAGGCGGTCCAGGACGTCGTCGACCTCGTCCATCCGGTAGCCGCGCACGGCCATCGGCAGGCGCAGGTCGTCCACGTCCGTCTTGTGCAGCGGACGGTCCTGCGGCAGCCGGGCCGCGAGGCGGTCCGAGGCCGCCTCCGGCATCGATCCGCCGCCGCCGAGCGCCACCAGCGCGGCGCCGCCGACCACCACGGCCATGGCGACCACGATCACCCAGAACACGAGCTGTCCTCCCGACTTCCCGGCCGGCCTGGCGTCAGGTGCCCGGACCGCGCTGATCATGACAGCATGGTCCCAAGTGAGGCCGGGGGCCATCATCGCACCCTGGCGAGCCGTGGAGGAGACATCGGTGGCGCTGCGCCTGGGACCGCGCGAATTCGGTGACGACGAGCTGGTGATCATGGCCATCGTCAACCGGACCCCGGACTCGTTCTTCGACAGGGGGGCGACGTTCGCGGACGAGGCGGCCTTCGCCGCCGCCGACCGGGCGGTGGCCGAGGGCGCCGCGATCCTGGACATCGGCGGGGTCAAGGCCGGGCCGGGCGACGAGGTCACCGTCGAGGAGGAGCTGCGCCGCACGGTGCCGTTCGTGACGGAGCTGCGCAAGCGCCACCCGGAGGCCGTGATCAGCGTGGACACCTGGCGCCACGAGGTCGGCGAGGCCGTCTGCGAGGCCGGCGCGGACCTGCTGAACGACGCCTGGGGCGGGGTGGACCCCGAGCTCGCCGAGGTGGCCGCGCGGTACGACGCCGGGCTGGTGTGCACCCACGCGGGCGGCGCCGAGCCGCGCACCCGGCCGCACCGGGTGGGCTACGAGGACGTGATGGCGGACATCCTGCGGGTGACCGTCGGCCTGGCCGAGCGGGCCGTGGGGCTGGGCGTGCGGCGGGACGCGGTGATCATCGACCCGGGGCACGACTTCGGCAAGAACACCCGGCACTCGCTGGAGGCGACCCGGCGGCTGCCGGAGATGACCGCGACCGGCTTCCCGGTGCTGGTGTCGCTGTCCAACAAGGACTTCGTCGGCGAGACCCTCGACAAGCCGGTGGACGAGCGGCTGCTGGGCACGCTCGCGACGACGGCCGTGTCGGCCTGGCTGGGCGCGCGGGTCTACCGGGTGCACCAGGTCGCCGAGACCCGGCAGGTGCTGGACATGGTCGCCTCGATCCGGGGCACCCGGCCCCCGGCGGTGGCCCGCCGGGGACTGGCCTGAGCGCGGCTGCGGGACCCGGCCCGGATCTTCGCCCGGCTCAGATCTCGTTGGTCGGCCGGCGGGCGTCGGCGAGGATCTTCAGCACCTCGTCGATCTCGTCGGTGATGTGGAACAGCTCCAGGTCGCGCGGGGCCGCCTTGCCTTGCGCGACGAGGGTGTTCTTGAGCCACTCGTACAGCCCGCCCCAGTAGGAGCTGCCGAAGAGGATCACCGGGAACCGGGTGACCTTCTTCGTCTGGACGAGGGTGAGCGCCTCGAACAGCTCGTCCAGCGTGCCCAGCCCGCCCGGCAGGACCACGAAGCCCTGGGCGTACTTCACGAACATCGTCTTGCGGACGAAGAAGTAACGGAAGTTCAGTCCGAGGTCGACGAACTCGTTGAGCCCCTGCTCGAAGGGCAGCTCGATGCCGAGGCCCACGCTCAGGCCGCCGGCCTCGGAGGCGCCGCGGTTGGCGGCCTCCATGGCGCCCGGGCCGCCACCGGTGATCACCGCGTAGCCGGCCTCGGCGAGCGCGCGGCCGATGGCCACGCCGGATTCGTACTCGGGCGAGTCCACCGGAGTCCGGGCCGAGCCGAACACGCTGATCGCGGGCGGGAGTTCGGCGAGGGCGCCGAAACCCTCGACGAACTCCGAGGTGATCCGCAGGACCCGCCACGGATCGGTGTGCAGCCAGTCGGTCGGCCCGGTGGTGTCCAGCAGGCGCTGGTCCGTCGTGCTCGTGCCGACCTGGTCCCGGCGCACCAGCACCGGGCCCTTCTGCTTCTCCGGCCAGGCCTTCTTCTTCCGCGGCACGCCGACCTGCTCGGGGCCGTGCCCGTACTGCTTCTCGTCTCCTGTGCCTGTCATGACGAAACCCTACGCCGGACTTCCCCCGTTTTCAGGCAACGGGGGAACGTCGGTCGGGGAACCGGAAGATGGCGTTCGGCTTCTGATCGGATCAGCCGACCAGAGGCGCCGCTCAGCTGGTGAGCCAGGCGCGCAGCCGCTCCTCGGCCTCGGCGATGGCGCTCAGCGAGCAGTGCTCCTCCCGCTTGTGCGCGAGGTTCGGGTCCCCGGGACCGTAGTTGACCGCCGGGACGCCGAGCGCGCTGAAGCGGGCGACGTCGGTCCAGCCGAACTTGGCCCTGGCCTGGCCGCCGGTGGCCGCCAGGAAGGCCTGCGCGGCCGGCTGGGCGAGCCCGGGCAGGGCGCCGGGGGCGAAGTCGGTGACGGTCACCTCGAAGCCGTCGAAGACCTCGCGGACGTGCTTCTCCGCCTCCGCCTCGCTGCGGTCCGGCGCGTAGCGGAAGTTGACCGTCACGACGCACTCGTCCGGGATGACGTTGCCGGCCACGCCGCCGTCGATCCGCACCGCGTTCAGGCCCTCGCGGTACTCCAGGCCGTCGATCTCCACCCGGCGCGGCTGGTAGGCCGCGAGCCGGGAGAGCACCTCGGCGGCGTGGTGGATGGCGTTGTCGCCGAGCCAGCTGCGGGCCGCGTGGGCGCGCACCCCGGTGAGCCTGACCTGCGCCCGCAGGGTGCCCTGGCAGCCGCCCTCGACGACGGCGCCGCTGGGCTCCAGCAGCACCGCGAAGTCGGCGGCCAGCCACCCGGGCCGCTCCTTGGCGAGGTGGCCGAGGCCGTTGCGGTGGGCCTCCACCTCCTCGCAGTCGTAGAACACGAAGGTCAGGTCGCGGTTGGGCGCGGGCAGCGTGGCGGCCAGCCGCAGCTGGACGGCGACGCCGGACTTCATGTCCGAGGTGCCGCAGCCGTAGAGCAGGTCCCCGTCGACGTACGAGGGCACGTTGTCGGCGATCGGCACGGTGTCCAGGTGGCCGGCCAGCAGGACGCGCTCGGAGCGGCCGAGGTGGGTGCGGGCCACCACGTTGTTCCCGTACCGGTCGACGGTCAGGTGCGGGTAGGCGCGCAGGGCGGCCTCCACGGCGTCCGCGAGCGGCTGCTCGTCGCCGCTGACGGACGGGAAGTCGACGAGGCGGGCGGTCAGCGCGCCGCCGTCGAGGGTGAGGTCCAGGGGCGTCGTGTCGGGGCTGCTCATGGCGCCAGCCTAGTGCGCGCCACGGGGACCCTGCGTAGCCCTCCTGTGACAGGGTCGGCGAAGCGTAACGGCAACCGGGGGGCGCCGCACACCCGTCCGAGTGGGTACGGTGTCGGATCAAGAAGCAGGCGCGAGAGGGGCGAGGGTGGCCAGGAAGAAGAGCGAGGACCAGGGCGACGAATTGGAGCCCCCCCGTCGGGGGCCGCTGCGCGCCCTGTTGCTCGTGATCGTCGGGCTGCTCGGCCTCGCCCTGGTCGGCGGGGCGGCCGTGGTCGGCATCTGGTGGTTCGGCTTCAAGGGGACCGAGCCCGAGGGCTGCACGGTGAAGACCGCGACCGGCGAGGGCACCCTGGAGCTGCCGCAGGCCGCCAACGCCGCGACGATCGCCGCGGTGGCCCGCTCGCGCGGCCTGCCGGACCGGGCGACGGCCATCTCGCTGGCCACCGCCATGCAGGAGTCCAAGCTGCGCAACCTCGCGGGCGGCGACCGGGACTCGCTCGGCCTGTTCCAGCAGCGCCCCTCGATGGGCTGGGGCACCGCGACGCAGATCCAGGACCCGGTCTACGCGACCAACAAGTTCCTGGACGGCCTGGTCAAGGTGCCCGGCTACACCCGGCTGCCGCTGACCGACGCCGCCCAGGCGGTGCAGAAGAGCGGCTACCCGCAGGCGTACGCCAAGCACGAGACCAAGGCGACGCTGCTCACCTCGGCGCTGGCCGGCCGCGAGCCCGCCTCGTTCACCTGCGTCGTGCACGACTACGCCAAGCCGGAGACGGCCGACTCCGCCGACTCCGCCTCGCCGACCGCGTCCGCCTCCGCGACCCCGGCGCCCGCGCCGGACCGCACCCAGGTGCTCTCCGACCGGGTGCGCCGCGAGTTCGGCCGCACCGTCGCCGCGGCCCCCGGCTACACGTCGACGATCAAGGGCGCCGAGAACGCCGTCGCGCTCACCCCGGACCCCTCCGCCGCCGCGCTCACCACCTCGGCGGACGCCGGGGCCGACGCCGCCGCGGCCGCCGAGAAGGCGAGCGGCTGGGAGGTCGCGCACTGGGCGGTCGCCCAGGCGCAGCAGCTGGGCATCGCGACGGTGGCCTACGACGGGAAGATCTGGCGCAAGACCTCGTCCGAGGACGGCTGGCAGTCGCAGCCGACGGGGACGACGACCAAGCTCGTCCAGGTCACCCTGGCGCCGTCCGACAAGGGCTGACGCACTGACGTACGGGTTGCCGCCGGACGGGTGATTCCGGTCAACCTTCGTGGACCGGCCGCCCGTTCCGGCGACCCCCACTGGAGAACCGTCACTCCCCTTGCCCGGCGCAGGATCCGCGGGCCTCTTCGGGCTCCGGCAGGGCGCGGTTCTGCGGTCATACGATCCGATGGTCGGTCTGACACTTTCCTTGCACCGGCCGAAACCTTCTGGCTTCTCAAGCGGTAACCACGCCGTCCGCCCGGTCGTCCACCCGGCGGACGGGACGGACCCAGACCTTTTCGAGGAGCCCCATGTCTCACCCCCTCACGCGCCGGATCGCCCAGGCCGCGCTCGTCGTGGCGGCCGGAGCGACCCCGCTGGTCGCGGCCGGCTCCGCGTCCGCCCTGGGCGGCGACGCCCTGCTGCCCAAGAGCGACCTCGCCGCTCCGCTGGGCCAGCTGACCAACACCGACGCGGGTTCCAGCCTCCAGCACACCACCCACCAGCTCGGCGAGGCCGCCGGGACCACCGGCGCCGCCACCGTCGCCGCGGGCGTGCCGGCCTCCGCCGACGCCGCCGGCAACATCGTCGCCCACCAGCTGCCCGAGGCGAACGAGAAGGCCAGCTCGCTGACCGCCCCGGTCGACCAGACCGCCGCCACCACCGGCCAGCTCTCCGCCGTCACCCCGAAGGTCGCCTCCGCGCTGGCCGGCAAGCTCGGCGAGGCCGTCACCGGCAAGGGCGCGGGCACCCGCAGCGCCGCCGCCAGCCCGGTCGGCGGGCTCGCCCAGACCGGCGCGGTCACCAAGCAGGTGCCCAGCCTCGGCGGCCTCACCAACGGCGTGCCCAGCACCAACGCCGTCACCGACGCGCTGCCGCTGGGCTCCGTCGAGCGCTCGCTGCCGGCGGGCGGCCTGGCGGGCGCCCTGCCCGGCGCCGACGTCCTCGGCCTCGCCGAGCACGGCTCGGCCAACCGCCTCGGCGGCGCCGACCTCGGCCCGAACAACCCGCTGTCCGGCCTCACCGGCGCGCTCGGCCCGGTCGGCGGCCTGCTGGGCGGCGTGAACGGCGGCAGCATCAGCGGCCTGCCGCTCTAAGCCCTCCCGCAGCGCGAAGGGCTGGTGTCCGAGGCGGACACCAGCCCTTCGCGCGTTCTCCCCGCTAGCGCGCCGCGTTCAGCCGCTCGACGGCCGCGGCGACCCGCTCGTCCGTCGCCGTGAAGGCGACCCGGACGAACTGTCCGCCGGCCGGGCCGTAGAACTCCCCGGGCGCCACCAGGATGCCGAGCGCGGCCAGTTCGGCCACGGTCTCCCAGCACGGGCGGTCCTGGGTGGCCCACAGGTAGAGGCTCGCCTCCGAGTGCTCGATCCGGAAGCCGTACGCCTCCAGGGCCGTCCGCAGCGCCGAGCGCCGGGCCGCGTAGCGCTCCCGCTGCTCGGCCACGTGGGCGTCGTCGTCCAGCGCGGCGATCGTCGCGGCCTGGACGGGCGCGGCGACCATCATGCCGCCGTGCTTGCGCAGCCCCAGCAGTTCCTTGACCACGACCGGGTCGCCCGCCAGGAAGGAGGAGCGGTAGCCGGCCAGGTTGGAGCGCTTGGAGAGCGAGTGGACGGCCAGCAGGCCCTCGTGGTCGCCCCCGCACACGTCCGGGCGCAGGACGGACACCGGCTCGGCGTCCCAGCCGAGCTCCAGGTAGCACTCGTCGCTGACCAGCAGCACCCGGTGCTCCCGGGCCCACTCCACGGTGCGGCGCAGCTCGTCCGCGCCGAGCACCCGGCCGGTCGGGTTGGACGGCGTGTTCACCCAGAGCAGGCGCACGCGCGAGCCGTCCAGCTCCTCCACCGAGTCGTACTCGACGGGCTGCGCGCCGCACAGCCGCGCGCCCACCTCGTAGGTCGGGTAGGCCAGGCGCGGGTAGGCGACCTGGTCGCCCGGGCCGAGGCCGAGCTGGGTCGGCAGCCAGGCCACCAGCTCCTTGGAGCCGATGGTCGGCAGCACGGCCTGCGGGCCGATCTCGGCGCCGCAGCGGCGGCGCAGCCAGCCGGCGATCGCCTCGCGCAGCTCCAGCGGGCCCCAGACGGTCGGGTAGCCGGGGGTGTCCGAGTGCGCGGCCAGCGCCTTCTGGATCACCTCGGGGACCGGGTCGACGGGGGTGCCGACGGAGAAGTCGCACAGGCCGCCCGGGTGGGCGAGGGCGGTCTCCTTGTACGGCTCCAGCTTGTCCCACGGGAAGACGGGCAGGCGGTCCGAAACGCGGCGCGCCGCCCCCGGGTGGCCCGGGAACGGCGCGCGCGTGCTGTTGTCGGTGCTCACAGCTCAGATGCCACCGATCGTCAGTGGTCGGCGTTCTGCGGCGGCAGAGCGGCGATGAACGGGTGGTCACGCTCGATCAGGCCGAGCTTCGAGGCGCCACCGGGCGAACCGAGGTCGTCGAAGAACTCGACGTTCGCCTTGTAGTAGTCCTTCCACTCCTCGGGAGTGTCGTCCTCGTAGAAGATCGCCTCGACCGGGCAGACCGGCTCGCAAGCACCACAGTCGACACACTCATCCGGGTGGATGTAGAGCGATCGCTCGCCCTCGTAGATGCAGTCAACCGGGCACTCTTCGATGCACGCCTTGTCCTTCACGTCGACACAAGGCTGCGCGATGACGTAAGTCACGCTGTCGTTCCTCCTCGGAAGGGCCCTGTCGGCCCGTTCTGTTCTGCTCGCGTGCGCGGTGAGCGCGGCGTCGTCGATGCCCGCCCCTAGTATCGCGGGTCGGAGACGGCAAATGCACAGGAGGTGCCCAGATGACGGCAGGCGGCCCGGAAAGTGACCGTCCGCGGGACCGTCCGGAGGTCCGGATAGATCGCTGCGACGTGGGACGACGCGTGTCCGTCCGACGGCTGTCCGGGTTCGTGGACGATCGGCCGGTCTTCCGCGATGTGATCGGCGTGCTCACATCGTGGGACGATCATGGGTTGACGATCGTGCCCCGCGCCGGCGAGCCGGTCTCCTTCCCCGAGAAACTGCTGGTCGCGGGCAAGGTGGTCCCGCTCTTCCCGGTCCGGCGGGCCCCGCTGCCGGCCGCGACGCCGGTCGAGCTCCAGCGGATCGCGGCGCGCGGCTGGCCCGGTGTCGAGCAGGAGGCGCTCGGCGAGTGGACGCTGCGCGCCTCGTCCGGGTTCACCCGGCGGGCCAACTCCGTCCAGGCGCTCGGCGACCCCGGGCTGCCGCTGCCGGCCGCGCTGGCCGTCGTCCGGGACTGGTACGCCGAGCGCGAACTGCCGGCGCTCGTCGAGGTCCTCGCGCCCGGCACGGCGGACGGGCTGCGCGAACTGCTCGGCCCCGCGCAGTCGCCGACGCTGGTGCGCACCGCCCCGCTGGCCGCGCTCGCCGGGGTCGGCTCCGGGCACGACCGGGTGCGGCTCGCACGCACCGCCGGGCCCGACTGGATGTCCCTGTACGGGAGGCTGAGCGCGGACCCGGCGGTGCGGGAGGCCGCCCGGCGGGTGCTGCACGGCGGCCCCTCGGTCTGGTTCGCCACCGTGCCCGGCGCC
Organism: Streptomyces sp. SP17BM10; assembly: GCF_036322405.1. Classification (NCBI taxonomy): domain Bacteria; kingdom Bacillati; phylum Actinomycetota; class Actinomycetes; order Kitasatosporales; family Streptomycetaceae; genus Streptomyces; species Streptomyces sp. SP17BM10. Next base: position 365,061 of record NZ_JAQYXB010000577.1, read on the forward strand.
GCGGGAGGGCCGCCGCTGGCCATCGGACGCTGCGTCGTCGACGGCGCGTGGGCCGGCTTCGGCGCCATCGAGGTCCAGCCGCACGCCCGGCGGGCGGGGCTGGCCACGGCCGTCATGGCGGTGCTCGCCGCCCGCGCCGCCGAGGAGGGCGCCACCGGCGCCTACCTGCAGGTCGAGGCGGACAACGACGGTGCGGTCGCGCTCTATGACGGACTCGGCTTCACCACCAGTCACACTTACCACTACGCCCGGCCGCCCCAGGGGTAGCCGCCGGCCACCGCTTGCCCGATCGCCCGCCCGCCGTACGAAAGCCGTCGCCGTCACCGTGACCGAGCAGAGCAGAGACCGCTTCCGGACCGCCGCCCGCGCCGAGCAGCCCGACCCGGTGCTGCTCTGCCTGCTCGCCGCCGCCGAACACGGCCCCCTCACCGACCCGGACGACCCCGGCGAGCCGCCGGGCCTCGACGCCCTGCTGGCCGCGTGCGAGGCCGCCCTCGAGCGGCACGCGTCCGCCGTCCGGCTCGCGGTCGCCGAACGCGCCCCCGCCGGGCCCGAGGAGACCGCCGCCCTGCTCGCCGCCGTCCTCGGCGGGCGGGAGCGGTTCCACGGCCGGCAGTCGGACTACCGGCGGCTGGAGTCCTCCCTGCTGCCGGAGGTCCTGCGGCGGCGGCGCGGGCTGCCCATCACGCTGTCCCTGGTGTGGATGGCGGTCGGCCGCCGGGCCGGGCTCACCGTGCACGGCGTCGCGCTGCCCGGCCACTTCATCGTCGCCGTCGGCGGCCCGGCCGGCGGCGAGGAGTACGTCCTGGCCGACCCCTTCCACGGGGGACGGCTGCTCGACCCCGGCGACGCCGAGCGCCTCGTCAAGGCCACCGGGCACGCCTTCGCGCCCGCGCTGCTCACCCCGGCCCAGCCGCTCGACATCGTCCACCGCGTCCTCGGCAACATCCGCGCCTGGGCGTCCGACCGGCCCGAACACGCCCGCACCCAGCTGTGGGCCACCGAACTCGCCCTGCTGCTCCCCCGCCACCCCGCCCAGCTGCGCCTCGAACGCGCCGAACTCCTCGTGCGCACCGGCGACTTCCTCGGCGGCTCGGCCGAGATGGACGCCTACGCCGAGATCCTCGACGCGTTCGACCCGGAAGGCGCCGCCAAGGTCCGCCAGGAGGCGAGGGCGGCCCGCCACCGGCTGAACTGAGGGACTACAACCAGCCCTTCTCGCGGGCGATGCGCACCGCCTCGGTGCGGTTGCGGGCCTCGGTCTTCTGGATCGCCATCGAGAGGTAGTTGCGGACCGTGCCCTCGGACAGGTGCAGGCGCTTGGCGATGTCCGCGTTCACCGCGCCGTCCGCCGCCGCCCCGAGGACGTCCCGCTCGCGGGCGGTCAGCGGGTTGGCGCCCTCGGCCAGCGCGGCCGCGGCCAGCACCGGGTCGATCACCCGCTCCCCGCGCAGCACCCGGCGGATCGCCTCGGCGAGTTCGGCGGCTGGCGCGTCCTTCACCAGGAACGCGTCCGCGCCGGACTCCATCGCCCGCCGCAGGTAGCCGGGCCGCCCGAAGGTCGTCGCGATCACGACCTTCGTCCCCGGTGCCTCCTCGTGCAGCTTCGCCGCCGCCTCGATGCCCGTCATGCCGGGCATCTCGATGTCCAGCACGGCGACCTGGACGTCGTTCGCCAGCACCGCCGCCACCACCTCGTCGCCGCGGCCCACCTGCGCCACGACGTCGATGTCCCCCTCCAGCCCGAGCAGCGCCGCCAGCGCCTCCCGGACCATCCCCTGGTCCTCGGCGAGCAGCACGCGGATCGAGGGGCTGTTCTGATCGTCACTCATGGGCACGACCTTAGAGGGGGAGCTGCACGGCCCTCCCCCTGGGGAGCCGGGCCTCACAGCCACCGGCGGGCCGCCTCGACGCTGTCCCCACCGCTGGAGTTGAAGGCGAGGGCGGCGCCCGGGGCGTGCCGACGGACGAGGTTGACCACGTGCTCGAAGAACGTGAGCAGTGGCTCCGGCTTGCGGATGCCCCCGCCGATCACCACGACGTCCCACGCCCGCTCGTCGAGGGCCGCGGCGATCGCCGGTCCGGCGGTCGCGTCGAGCGCGACGAGCGTCATGGCGGCGTCGATGCCGTGGTCGGCGAAGCGGACGAGTTCGGCGTCGAGGGCGGCGCGCAGGGTGTCACCGTCCATGCCGGGGACGGTGTGCGGGTCGATGCCGATGACGAGGACGTTGGTCATGCCTCCTTCTACGCAACGCCGTTCGGCGGAGTTCCCTACGACCGCTCGGCCGTCGGTGCCGCCGGTGCCGACACTTCGCGCAGCGGCACCATCGCCCGCAGCCGGAAGCCCTTGCCGCGCTCCCCCGGCCCGCTCTCCAGGCGGCCCCCGACGAGGGCGAGGCGCTCCTCCAGGCCCGAGAGCCCGTTGCCCGGCTGGGACTTGCCGGGACCGCGGCCGTCGTCGGCGATCTCCAGGACGGCGAACCGCTCGCCGCCGCCCTCCCACGCCGTGTCGGCGGTGACGGCGCACACGGTCGCGCCCTCGCCGTGGCGGACGATGTTGGTGACGGCCTCGCGCAGCGCCCAGGCCAGCGCGCCCGCCTCCTCGTCGGCCAGGCCCGGCCAGGTGTCGACGATCTCCGGCGCGGCCTCCAGCCGCACCTGCGCGGCGGCCAGCGCCGTGCGGGCGGCGGCGAGTTCGACCGGCAGGGTGGGCCGGCGGAAGCCGGTCACCGCTTCCCGGACGTCGATCAGCGACTGCCGCGCGACCTGCTCGATGTCCGCGACCTGCGCCCGCGCCGCCTCGTCCTTCCCGGCGTCCATGAACCGCCCGGCCAGCTCGCTCTTCAGCGTGATCAGCGACAGCGAGTGCCCGAGCAGGTCGTGCAGGTCGCGGGCGAGCCGCAGCCGCTCCTCGGAGGCGGCCAGGTGCGCGACGGCGGCCCGCGCCTCGCGCAGCTCCTTCATCGTGGCGACGAGCCGCTGCAGGCCGGTCATCGCGATGCCGGAGAGGAAGGCGCTGAGCGCGAAGGTCGTGGTGGCGTCCGAACCGGCGTCGACGGCCAGGCCGGTGACACCGGTGAGCACCGCCATGCCGACGAGCGCGCGCGGCGCGAGCTGCACCGGCGTGATGATCGCGAGGCAGACCGAGGCGTAGATGAAGAGCGTCAGGAAGGCGCCGCCGAAGACGAAGGTGGCCACGACCGCGAGCACGATCATCGTCGCGACGATCACCTGGCAGGCCCGCGGTCTCATGCCCGCCGTCGAGCGGAAGATCACCAGCAGGACGTAGGCGCTCACGAAGCCCGCCAGGCACACCCAGCCGAACACTCGGGCACCCAGGCCGTGGCCGCCGTGCAGCAGCTCGCCCGCCGGGTAGGCCAGGTAGAGCATCCACAGCAGCATCCAGGCGACCTTGATCAGCATCTGCCGCCTGGTCTCCACCGGGGATCCGGGGACGTTCATGAACGACGGGTGCGCCGCACCCTCGTCCGGCTGCTCGTCGGTGCGGTGGGTGCGGCGCGTGTCGTCCATGTGGATCATCATGCCTGTCGGGTGTCGCGCCGGTACAAGACGGTGGCGGCGGCGACGAACACCGCGAGGAAGGCGGCCAGCCCGGCGACGGCGGCGGTGTCCAGCGAGTGTCCGGGCTGGGTGAAGGTGGCCAGCTCGTTGTACAGGTACACGGGGTTGAACCGGGCGAACTTCTCCAGCGAACCGCTCACCGGGAACCACGTCCCGCCGAACAGGGACATCACCATGTAGGCGATCATCACGATCGTCTGCACCGAGTCCGGCGCCGCCGCGTACCCGAGCGCCACACCGAGCGCGGCGAACACGAAGCTGCCCAGCCACAGCGCGACCCCGAGGCCGATCCACTGCCCGACGCCCAGCGACACGCCCTGGCTCGCGCCGACCGCGAACACCACCAGGATCGCCGGCAGCGTGGTCACCGCACTGGCCGCGATCTTGCCGAAGGTGTACGCCCGGCCGGGCAGGGCGGTCAGCCGCAGCTGGCGCACCCAGCCGCTCTTGCGCTCCAGTGAGATCCGCTGCGCGCTGCCGGAGAGCACCGCGCCGACCGCGCCGAAGGTCGCCATCGAGACCATGAAGTAGGTCTTCACCGGCAGTCCGCCGGCCAGCTTGTCGGAGTCGTAGGCGTGGATGAAGAAGAAGTACATCAGCGCCGGGTAGGCGATGGTGAAGAGCAGGTACCGGCGGTTGCGGAGGGTCCGCAGGACCTCCAGCCGGATCAGGGTGGTCATCGCACGGTCTCCTTCTGCGCGCCGTCGCGGTCGTTCCGGTCCTCGCGGCCCTCGCGGCCCTCGCGGTCCTCGCGGCCCTCGCGGTCGTCCTGCTCGCCGGTGATGGTGAGGAAGGCCTGTTCCAGGCCCAGCCCGGTGACCTCCAGCCCGCGCGGGTACAGGCCCGCCCGGTAGAGCCCGGCGACGCTCGCGTCCGCGTCCGCCGTGCGGATCCGCACCGTCCGCACGCCGGGCACCCGGGCGGTGACGTCCAGGGACTGCACGCCCGGCAGGGTGCGCAGCACGCCGCCGTCGAACTCGCCGTCCCCGTCGTGGAGCTCGAAGGCCACCCGGCGGGCGCCGGCCCGCGCCTTGATCTCCGCGGAGGTGCCGTCGGCGATCAGCCGGCCCCGGTGCAGGACGAGGACGCGGTCGGCGATCGAGTCCGCCTCCTCCAGGTAGTGGGTGGCGAACAGGACCGTCCGCCCGGCGTCGGCCTGGGCGCGCATGCTCGCCCAGAACGCCTGCCGGACGCTGACGTCCATGCCGGTGGTGGGCTCGTCCAGCACGATCAGGTCGCTGTCGCCGGCGATCGCGAGGGCGAAGCGGACCCGCTGCTCCTGGCCGCCGGAGAGCTTGTCGACCCGGCGCTCGGAGAGCTCGGCGATCCCGGCGTCGGTCAGTACCTCGGCGACCGGCCGGCCCCGCGGGTGGACGTCGCAGGCGAGCTTGACCAGCTCGCGGACCTTGACGTCGGCCATCAGTCCACCGCTCTGCAGCATCGCGCCGACCCGGCCGGCCACGATCGCCTCGCGCGGGCCGGCGCCGAACAGCGAGACGGTGCCCTGGTCGGGCTCGCGCAGGCCGAGCAGCAGGTCGAGGCTGGTGGACTTGCCCGCGCCGTTGGGCCCGAGCAGGGCGACGGTCTCGCCCGGCCGCAGCACGAGGTCCAGTCCGTCGACGGCCCGTACCCGCCCGTAGCTCTTTCCGACGCCGCGGAAGGCGGCCACATCCGTGCCCATCGCCCTGCTCCTGTCCCCTGGTGGTGTCGCGTCCGGTGCCGTTCGCACCACCTCAGGGTCCAGCGCGGGGCGGGTGCGGCGGCAGTGTCCGCCGTCGTGCGTTCCGCATGACGGATGTCATGCCGGCGGCCGGTGCCCCCGTCAGGGGCACCGGCCGCCGGAACCGCTGCTCAGGGGCGTCCGTGCGCCGCCCCGTCACTGCCGTCGCGCGGGGTCACATCCCCAGCGAGCGCTTCACGAAGTCGACCTGGAGCAGCAGGAGGTTCTCCGCGACCTCCTCCTGCGGCGTCATGTGCGTGACGCCGGACAGCGGCAGCACCGTGTGCGGGCGGCCGGCGGCGAGCAGGGCGGAGGACAGGCGGAGGGTGTGGGCGGCCACCACGTTGTCGTCCGCGAGCCCGTGGATGATCATCAGCGGACGCTCCAGCCCGGCCGCGTACCCGGTGAGCGAGTTCGCCGCGTACACCTCGGGCCGCTCGGCGGGGTGGCCCAGGTAGCGCTCGGTGTAGTGGGTGTCGTACAGCTCCCAGTCGGTCACCGGCGCGCCGGAGACGGCCGCGTGGAAGACGTCCGGGCGGCGCAGCACGGCGAGTGCGGCGAGGTAGCCGCCGTAGGACCAGCCGCGGATGGCGACCCGGTCGAGGTCGAGCGGGAACTCCCCGGCCAGCGCCTGGAGCGCGTCCACCTGGTCGTCCAGGGTGCTCCCGGCGAAGTCGAAGGCGATCGACTTCTCCCACGCCGGGCCGCGCCCGGGGGTCCCGCGCCCGTCGGCGACGATCACGGCGAAGCCCTGGTCGGCGAACCACTGCGAGTTGAGGTGCGGGTTGTGCGCCTGGACGACGCGCTGGCCGTGCGGGCCGCCGTACGGGTCCATGAGGACGGGCAGCAGGCCGTCGCGCTCGCGGTCGTAGCCGGTGGGCAGGAAGACGGCGGCGGGGACGCGGCGCTCGCCGGCGAAGCGGAAGACCGGGCGGGCGGTGATGACCGGGGTCTCGGCGTACGAGGCGATGGTGGCGATGTCGTCGACGACCACGCCCTCGGGCAGGTCCCGGGAGACCTGGACGAGGCTGCCGGGCAGGTCGGGCTCGGCGGTGGCGCGGACGGTGATGCCAGCCGCGTGCACGGCGGTGGTGACGGAGGTGAACGGGCGACCGTTGGAGGCCTCCCAGGCGAGCCGCTTGCCGTCGTGGCCGATCCGGCCGACGGCGACCCAGCCGGGCTCGGGGTCGGTCTCGGCGGCGCCGCCGGAGGCGGTGAAGAACACCTCGTCGGCGGTGATCGCGACGACCGAGCGCAGGTGCAGGTCGTCCCCGGTGACGGTCTGGTCGCCGATCACCAGCGCCCGCACGCCGCCCTCGTCACTGATGCGCACGAGCTTGCCGTCCGGCGTCCAGGCCGGGACGCCCTGGAACAGGTCCAGCCAGGTGTCGTCGTGCTCCTCGAACAGCACCTCGGTGGCGCCGGTGGCGACGTCGAGGCCGAGGATCAGCTGGCTGCGCTGGTCGCGGGCCTGGACGAGCAGCAGCGGCACGCCGCCGCCGGACCAGTGCACCCGGGCGAGGTAGGGGAAGGCGGCGCGGTCCCAGAGGACCTCGGTGCGGCCGCCGTCCAGGTCGAACACCCAGAGGCCGACCTCGGCGTCGGCGGTGCCGGCGGCGGGGTAGGCGACCTCGGCGGGCTCGCGCTCCGGGTTGGCCGGGTCGGCGATCCACCAGCGGCGCACCGGGGTGTCGTCGGCGCGCTCGACCAGCAGCCGGTCGCTCTGCGGGGACCACCAGTAGCCGCGGTCGCGGCTCATCTCCTCCTGGGCGATGAACTCGGCCTGGCCCCACGTGACGTTCGGCCCGTCGGGCTCGGCGAGGGCGCGGTCGCCGCTGCCGTCGGCGCGGGTGAGCCGCAGTTCGCCGGCGGTGTTGGCGTACGCGACGTACCTGCCGTCCGGGGAGGGGCGCGGGTCCAGCAGCGGTCCCTCGGCGGGGAGTTCGGCGGTGGCGCCGGTCACCAGGTCGGCGGTGAACAGGCGGCCGGACAGGGCGAAGGCGGCCAGTCGGCCGGCGCCGTCGAGGGCGTAGCCGACGATGCCGGCCGAGCCCTCGCGGCTGCGCTCGCGGCGGGCCTTCTCGGCCGGGGAGAGGTCCTCCTCGCCGCCGCCGAGCAGGACGGCCGGGTCGGCGGCGATCCGCTCCTCGGCGGTGGCGGTGTCGAGGGTCCAGAGGAGGTTGGCCCGGTCGCTGCCCGAGCGCGAGCGGAGGAAGACGACCCGGGAGCCGTCCGGTGCGACGTCGATCGACCGGGGCGCGCCGACGGTGTAGCGCAGGGTCCGCGCGTACTGCCGGGGGAAGGTGTCCGCAGGGGTGTGGGAGGTCATGGCACCAGACCCTACGACCTCTCGCGCGCGCCGCCGGGAGCGTTTTGATCACTCGTTCGGAGCATCCTCGCGAAGTGGGCCCCAAAGTGCTCCGCACCCCCTCCGACCGGCCCATGCGCCCCACGAGTGCCGCCGTACCCCGGCGCGCGCGGACTCACCGAACGTAATGCTCCGCTCACCCATCGGGTAAGACTGATCGAGCGGGTGATCGTCCGGCCCCGTCCCGGGCCGCCGGTCGCCCGGCCGCAAGTCCCGCACGGTCCGACCGCCGCCCTCCCCAGGCGGCGCACCCGAGAAGGGGTGTGAGCCGACATGGCTTTGTCCGTCTCCGCAGCCATGCTGATGCTGGTCATCGTGGTGGTGCTGATCCGCCGCTCCGGCCTGAAGCTCGCGCACGCGATCGTCTGCGCGCTGCTCGGCTTCTACCTGGCGTCCAGCTCCATCGCCCCGTCGATCAGCCAGGTCACCAGCAACCTCGCCGGGATGATCAACGGCCTGAAGCTCTGAACCGCGCGCGCTCCCGCGCCCGCCGGGCCGGTCGTTAGGCTTCCTCCCATGACCTCGACTACCGGACGCCGCCTGCTGCTGGTGCACGCCCACCCCGACGACGAGTCGATCGGCAACGGCGCCACGATGGCCCGGTACGCCGCCGAGGGCGCCCGCGTCACCCTGGTGACCTGCACCCTCGGCGAGGGCGGCGAGGTGATCCCGCCCGGCCTGGCGCACCTGACGGCCGATCGGGACGACACCCTCGGCGCGCACCGGATCGGCGAGCTGACCGATGCCATGGCCGCCCTCGGCGTCGCCGACTTCCGCTTCCTCGGCGGCCCCGGACGCTACCGCGACTCCGGGATGATGGGCGTGCCCGAGAACGACGCGCCCGGCTGCTTCTGGCGGGCCGACGTGGACGAGGCGGCCGGCCACCTCGTCGCCGTGATGCGCGAGGTGCGCCCGCAGGTCCTGGTCACGTACGACGAGAACGGCGGCTACGGGCACCCGGACCACATCCAGGCGCACCGGGTCGCGATGCGCGCGCACGACCTCGCGGCCGACCCGGCGTACCGGCCGGAGCTCGGCCCGGCCTGGCGGATCGCCAAGGTGTACTGGAACCGGATGCCCCGCTCCGTGATCGAGGCCGGGCTCGCCGCCACCGCCGCCGCCGCGGCCTTCCCCGGCACGGCCGTCCCGTCGGACGTCCCCGGGGTGGTGGACGACGCGGTGGTGACCACCGTGGTGGACGGCACCGCGTACGTCGGCCGGAAGGCCGCCGCGATGGCCGCGCACGTCACCCAGATCACCGTGGACGGCGCCTCGTTCGCGCTCTCCAACCACCTCGGCCAGCCGCTGGTGGCCACCGAGTACTACCAGCTGGTGCGCGGCCAGGCGGGGCCCGGACGGCCCGAGGACGACCTGTTCGCCGGCCTGGACGCCGACCCGGACGCCGGGCTCGTCACCGCCGGAGAGACCGCCGCGATGACCGCCGGAGAGACCGCCGAGGAGGGCGCCCGATGAACAAGTCCGCCGACCGCACGCCGGCCGGGTCCACCGGGCCCGCCGGGCCCGCCGACAAGGGGCCCGAGGCGCCGAAGCGCTCCGTCGTCGCCGCCGTCCTCGGCACCCGGGACGAGCGCCTGGCCGAGGCTCAGCCCCCGCGTCCCGCCCGGTTCGTGGCGTATGTCCTGTTCTTCGCGCTCGGCTTCGCCGTCTCGGTCTGCGGATCCTTTGTGCAGGCCTTGTGGCCGCCCGTGGGGGTCCTGCTCGCGCTCGGCGCGAGCGGCGCCACCTTCTACGCCGGACTGCGCGTCACCGGCACCCGGCTGGGCGCCGCCCTGCCCGCGGCCGGCTGGTTCCTCGCCCTGGTCGTCGCCATCATGCCGCGGCCGGAGGGCGACACCGTGCTGTGGCCGAACGCCACCTCCCTCGCCTGGATGTTCGCCGGCTCGGTCCTGGGCGTGATCTGCGCCACCCTGCCCACCCGCGCGAGCTGGTTCCCCGGGGTCCCCAACCCGCCCCGCTGAAGCCGGGAGTGCGGCGCGTGCGGCACCGTGCACGACGCGCAGTCAGGACCACACCGCCGTACTCTCATACCGGAGGAACCGGACGTATCAGGATCAGTCCGAACCCGTTCACCGCTCAGTTCTTCCCAGTATGGTGGTGCCGCAGAACGCCGTACCCGACCGCCGCCCGCCCCCGGCCCGGCGACCACGAACCGCGGTCGCGCCGCACGGCCCGCCCGCGAACCCGGAGCAGAGCAGCATTGAGCAGCCGCGAATCTGACAACGCCCACCCGACGCCCCGGCGCACGGGCCCGGACGCCTACCCGTCGGGCACCCCGCCCTACGGCACACCGGGCCTGCCCGGCGGCGGCGACCTGGCCGGTGCCGGTGCCGCCCAGGGCGCGGCGTCGGGCGGCGAGGACGAGGCCCCGAAGACCGAGACCACCCTGACCACCCGGGTCCGGATCAACATCCCCGGCTCGCGCCCGATCCCGCCGGTCGTCGTCCGCAGCGCCGTCAAGAGCGAGGAGGGCCCCGGTGACGAGGCCCCGGCGCCCGCCCCCGAGGCGGGCGGCGCGCGCCACCGCTCCGCACCCTCCTCCCCCGTCCTCGGTGTGATGGAGGGCGGCGGCCGCACGGCCACGCCGCCGAACCTGCCGCCGGAGTGGCAGATCCCGCCGATCCCCGCGGCGACCTCCGAGTCCGAGTCGACCGGCGCGTGGTTCCGGCCGCGGCAGAAGAAGGCCGCGACGGCGCCCGGCGAGGCCGCGCCCGCCCCGGTCCCGGCCGGTGCGCCGGAGGCCGCCGCCGAGCCGCAGGCCCAGCCACAGGCCAAGGCCCAGACCCGGCCCAGGCCCCAGCAGAACGGCGCGCGCCCCGACGGCGTCCGGCAGAACGGCGCCCAGCGCGCCGGCCAGGGTGCCGCCCGGCAGGGCGGCCGTCCGGTCCCCGCCCAGGCCCAGGGCGACGGTGCCGCCCCCGCGCCGCGTCCGGGCGGTGCGCCCGCGCCGTTCGGCGGCCCGGAGGGCCAGAGCGACGAGCCCGGCGTGTACGACGCCGCGGCGGCCCCGTTCGCCGCCGACCCGTTCGCCCCTGCTCCTCCCGCCGCGGCGAATCCCACCGGCCCGCGCCGCCCGCAGAACACCCGTCCGCAAAACCGCGGCCCGCAGGGTGCCGGTGCGCCGGAGGGCCGTCCGCAGAGCCGCGGCCCGCAGGGCGAGCGCTCCTTCCCGGGCGGCGGCGCGGCCGACCCCGAGGACACCTCCGTCGACGGCTTCGCGCCGATCCGCGAGGACGTGCCGGCCTCGGCCGCCATACCCGGCCGGGGTGGCGAGGAGGGCCGCCGTCAGCCGGGCCTGTTCGCCTCCGCGCCCACCGGCGCCGACCCGTTCGCCGCGCAGCGCCCCGGCGCGCCGGCCGCCCCCGCCGGCCGGGACGCGTTCGCCGCCCCCGGCGGCCTGTTCCCCGGCGCCCCGGGCGCTCCCGCCGCACCGGGCGGCTCCGGCTCGCCCGCCGACCCGTTCAACACCGACCCGTTCAACGGCGCCCCGGCCCGCCCGCAGCAGCCCGGCCGCGACCCGGAGGCCACCGCGGTCACCCCGCTGCCGGCTCCCGCGCCCGGTCCCCGCCCGGAGCCCGGTGCCGCGGCCCCCGCCGCCGCGGAGCCCGCCAAGCCTCAGGGCAAGGCCAAGGCGAAGGGTGGCGCCGGCAAGAAGATCGTCAAGCTCGGCGTCTACGGCATCGTCGGCGTCCTGTTCCTCGGCGCCGCCGCGTACGGCACCGGCCTGATGCTGAACCAGTCGGACATCCCCAAGGGCACCGTGGTGCTCGGCACCGACATCGGCGGCAACAACCGCGACCAGGCCATCCACCAGCTCGACGAGACGGTGGGCAAGGCCGGCCAGCAGCCGCTCAAGCTGAAGATCGGCGACCAGAGCGTCGACCTGGACCCGACCGTCGCCGGGCTCGGCTTCGACACCACGGCCACCGTGGACGGCCTCACCCAGCACAGCTACAGCCCGGTGGACGTCATCAAGTCGCTGCAGGGCGGCACGAAGAACGTCGCTCCGGAGGTCAAGGTCGACCGGGCCAAGCTCAAGGCCGCGCTGGACGGCCTGGCCGCCGGCTCGGGCCAGGGCCTGCAGGAGGGCTTCGTCAAGTTCGGCGACACCGGCGACCCGGTCGTCGTGCCCGGCAAGGCCGGCCAGGCGCTGGACTCCGCGAGCGCCGTCGCCGTGGTCGAGCAGGCCTACCGCGACCGCGCGGCCGGCAAGCCCGACCAGCCGATCGCGCTGAACGTCACGGCAGCCCAGCCCAAGGTCTCCGCGCAGGCCCTGCAGGCCGCCGCGGACGGGCTCGGCAAGTCCGCGGTCAGCGGCCCGATCCACATCACGGCCGGTGCCAAGACGTGGAACTTCGGCAAGCTGACCGCCGCCAAGGCGCTGACCCTCGTCCCGGACGCCTCGGGCAAGCTGACGCCCAAGTGGGACCTGGACGCGCTCAACGCCCAGCTCGGCAACGTCTTCGACAAGGTCAAGATCAAGAAGAACGGCCAGTCCGCGGCGATCACCGCGCAGGACGTCGCCGACGCGCTCACCCCGCTGCTCGACAAGAGCGGCGACAAGGACCGCACCTTCAAGTTCACCGTCGCCTGAGCCACCGAGCCCGACCGCCGAGGGGCGGGTCCACTCCTTCTCCACGAAGGCAGCGGGCCCGCCCCTCGGCCGTCCCCCTCGACAACTCCCGCTGCGCTCGCCAAGATGTGACGCCACACCATCCATCACACCTGCCTCAGGAGCACGCCCATGGGCCGCCTCCACCACCGGGCGGCCCTGCTCGCCGGCCTCACCGCGCTCGCCCTCTCGCTGACGCTCTGTTCGTGCGCGTCCCAGCCGGACGGCTCGCCCGGCGACGCGATGGCCTCCGTCCCGACGTCGCCCAAGTCCACCGCGACGGACATCAATCCGCGCGACCGCGCCCAGCTGCGCCAGGGCGGCACGCTGAACCTCGCGATCGCCCAGTTCTCCCACCAGTGGTCGCCGATCCACGCCGACGGCACCGAGTCCTCGACCGGCAGCGTCACCAAGCCGCTGCTGCCCACCTTCTTCCGCTCCGACGCGGCCGGCACCCAGACCCCCAACCCGGCCTACCTCCAGGACGCCCACGCCGAGCTCAGGGACGGCCACCAGGTGGTCGTCTGGACGCTCAACCCGAAGGCGCACTGGTCCGACGGCACCCCGATCACCTGGCGCGACATCGAGGCCGACTGGCGCGCGATGAACGGCAAGGACCCGGCGTACAAGTCCTCCAGCAGCACCGGCTTCGAGCTGGTCTCCTCGGTGGTGCCCGGCAAGGACGACTTCCAGGCCGTGATGACCTTCGACCAGCCCTTCTCCGAGTGGCAGTCGATGTTCAACGGCGCCGCCAACGCCCCGCTGCTGCCGGCGAGCCGGGTGAGCAGCCCCGACCTGTTCAACACCGCCTACCTGGACGCCATCCCGGTCACCGCGGGCCCGTTCAAGGTCGAGAAGCTGGACCCGGCGGCCCAGACCGTCACCCTGGTCGCCGACCCCTCCTGGTGGGGTGACAAGCCGGTGCTGGACCGCATCGTCTTCCACGCCATGACGCCCGCGACGATGGCGGCCGCCTTCGGCCGCGGGGACATCGACCTGTTCAACAACGGCCCGGACGTGGCCGGGTACGAGGCCGTCAAGCGCACCAAGGGCGCCGTCGTCCGGCGGGCCGGCGGGCCGGACTTCCGCCAGCTCACCCTCAACGGCCGCAGCCCGCTGCTCACCGACGCGACCGTGCGCCAGGCCGTGTTCCAGGCGATCGACCGGGACGCGATCGCCCGCGAGGACCTCAAGGGCCTGGACTGGCCGCCGGCCACGCTCAACAACCACCTGCTGGTCGCCAACCAGAACGGCTACCGCGACAACTCGCTCGGCCTCAGCCGCTACGACCCCGCCGAGGCCCGCCGCAAGCTCGACGCGGCCGGCTGGAAGCTCGACGGCGACGTCCGCCACAAGGACGGCCGCGAGCTGAACCTGCGCATGGTCGTCCCGACGGGCGTCGCCACCGCCCAGACCGAGGCGGCGAGCGTCACCGGGATGCTCAAGGGCGTCGGCGTGAAGGTCACCACGGTCCAGGCCGGCCCCAACGAGTTCTTCGACAAGTACGTCAACCGCCAGGACTTCGACCTCGCCGTCTACGCGCTGCTCGGCACGCCCTTCCCGGCCAGCGGCAGCCGCGCCAGCTTCGCCCAGAACAGCGGCAACAACCACGCCGCCACCGGCAGCGCGGCCGTCGACGCCGCCCTCGACCGGGCCGCCGCCGCCCCCGACGCCGCCACCGCCTCCGAGGCCATCAACCAGGCCGACGCCGAACTGTGGAAGGTCGCCGGGATGCTCCCGCTCTACCAGCGGCCGCAGCTGTACGGCGCCCGCGCCAACCTCGCCAACATCGGCGCGCAGGGCCTGTCCGACATCGTCTGGGAGAACGTGGGCTTCGAGAAGTGAGCCGTCCCGGGGGCCCGCGGCTCCCGGAAGCACACGGCCGGGTCGCGGAGCCGACGGACTCCGCGACCCGGCCGGTGGGACGGGCTCAGGCGCTCCCGATCACGTCCCGCACCTCGGCGAAGTGGCACGCCGACTCGTGCGCGGCCGGGCCCTCGAGCAGCGCGGGCACCGCGAGCAGCGGCATCTCCTCGGAGCACCGCTCCTGCGCCTTCCAGCAGCGGGTGCGGAAGCGGCAGCCGGACGGCGGGTTCGCCGGGGACGGCAGGTCGCCGCTGAGCAGGATGCGCTCGCGCTGCTCGCGGCCGGTCGGGTCGGGCACCGGCACGGCCGACAGCAGGGCCTGGGTGTACGGGTGGGTCGGGTGGGCGTAGATCTCGTCCTCCGTGCCGATCTCGACCATCTTGCCGAGGTACATCACGCCGACGCGGTCGGAGATGTGCCGGACGATCGAGAGGTCGTGGGCGATGAACATGTACGAGAGGTTGAACTCGCCCTGGAGCTGCTCCAGCAGGTTGATCACCTGCGCCTGCACGGACACGTCCAGGGCCGACACCGGCTCGTCGCAGATGATGATCTCCGGCTTGAGCGCCAACCCCCTGGCGATGCCGATGCGTTGGCGCTGGCCACCGGAGAACTGGTGCGGATACCGGTTGATGTACTCCGGGTTGAGCCCGACGACGTCCAGGAGGTCCTGGACGGCCTTGCGGCGGTCGCCCTTCGGAGCCACCTCGGGGTGGATCTCGAACGGCTCCCCGATGATGTCGCCGACCGTCATGCGCGGGTTCAGCGAGGTGTACGGGTCCTGG
>NZ_JAQYXB010000578.1:0-349 GCF_036322405.1 Streptomyces sp. SP17BM10
CCGGGGCCCCCGCGCCCCGGCCGTGTGCTTCCGGGAGCCGCGGGCCCCCGGGACGGCTCACGTCTCGAAGCCCACGTTCTCCCAGACGATGTCGGACAGGCCCTGCGCGCCGATGTTGGCGAGGTTGGCGCGGGCGCCGTACAGCTGCGGCCGCTGGGAGCGCGGGAGCATCCCGGCGACCTTCCACAGATCGGCGTCGGCCTGGCTGCTGGCCTCGGAGGCGGTGGCGGCGTCGGGGGCGGCGGCGGCCCGGTCGAGGGCGGCGTCGACGGCCGCGCTGCCGGTGGCGGCGTGGTTGTTGCCGCTGTTCTGGGCGAAGCTGGCGCGGCTGCCGCTGGCCGGGAAGGGC
>NZ_JAQYXB010000579.1:0-388 GCF_036322405.1 Streptomyces sp. SP17BM10
CAACTCCCGCCCCATCCCCAACCGCTGCGACCCCTGCCCCGAGAACAGGAACGCCGGCCCACCTTCCCCCGCGAGCCCCCGCCCCACCTCCACGCCGACCACGACCACCCCCCGGAGCGGCAACCCCGTCCGCCCGGCCATGGTGAACGCCACATAGGCGGCCTGGAGTTCAACCAGCTCCGTCAGGCGCGCGACCTAGGCGTCCAACGCCCCTTCGCACCTGGCGGACACCACCCAGGGCCTCGCCACCGCCGCCTCCGCAGCCTCCTGCACGGCGTCGGGCTCGCCCTGCTCCAGGATCACGTGGGCGTTGGTCCCGCTGATCCCGAAGGACGACACACCCGCCCGGCGCAGACGGCCGGCCTCCGGCCACTCCTGGGCCTCGGCC
>NZ_JAQYXB010000580.1:0-351 GCF_036322405.1 Streptomyces sp. SP17BM10
AACTACTCGACTACAGCCCCGACTACACCCCGACTACAACCCCCGACTACACCCCTGCCGGAAGGGGATCGCCGACTTGTACCGCTACCGCTGCGGGGTCTGCCGCACCATCAGCGACCACCTCTACGCCTGGCAGGCCGCTGACGCCCCGCGTCGACACATCGACTCCGTCCACGACGGACTCACCCCCGCACCGCACACCATCACCCAACACGCCGGCCCGCCCGCCCCCCCGCTCGTGCGGCCGCCCGCGCCCCCCGGGCGCGCCCCCCGCGGACCGCCCCCCCACCGGGTAAGAAATGCGGCGGCCACGCGCCCCCCCGGGGTGGCCCGGCACGGCGGGGGCCCGGG
>NZ_JAQYXB010000581.1:0-915 GCF_036322405.1 Streptomyces sp. SP17BM10
GGCAGGGCCGATGGTGGTTCCTGGAGTGCAACCCGTCCGGCCAGTGGTACTGGCTGGAGCCCGAGACCGGCCTGCCGATGCTCACGGCGATGGCCGACCTGCTGGAGAGGAAGACCGGATGACCCGGACCGACGGCGACAGCGCCCACTTGCGCCGAGCACTCGCCGACAGCCTCGCCGAGCGCGGATTCCTGCGGACCGGGCCGTGGCGCAAGGCCGTGGAGGCCGTGCCCCGCGAGGAGTTCCTGCGCGGCGGATTCTTCGACGCCGTCCCCGGTTCCGCTCCGACCGCCTGGCGCCCCGTCATGCCCGGCTCGCCGGGCTGGCTGGAGCAGTGCTACCGGGACGATTCCCTGGTCACCCAGGTCGCCGGGACCATCGTGCCCGGCGACCTGCGGGGCGAGATCATGCGGACCCCGACATCGTCCAGCACCATGCCGAATCTGGTCGTGCGCATGTGGGAGGACCTCCGGGTCGAGGACGGCCACCGGGTCCTCGAAGCGGGCACCGGCACCGGCTACTCGACCGCGCTGGGCTGCCACCGCCTCGGCGAGGACCGGATCGTCTCCGTCGAGGTCGACCCGGAGGTCTCCGCGCGGGCCGGCGTCTCGCTGGGGGCGTGCGGGTTCTTCCCCGAACTCGTCGTCGGCGACGCCCTGGCCGGCTACCCGGGAGACCATCGGTTCGACCGGGTCATCGCCACCTGCGGCGTCCTCACCATCCCGCCCGCATGGATCGACCAGACCCGCCCCGGCGGGATCATCCTGGCCACCGTATGCGGCTGGATGTACTCCTCGGAACTCGCCCGGCTCACCGTCCGCGAGGACGGCACGGCGAGGGGACGCTTCCTCGGGGGACAGATCTCCTTCATGCTCGCCCGCCCCCAACTGCCGCCACCGCTCGGGCTGCTGCCCGA
>NZ_JAQYXB010000582.1:0-29726 GCF_036322405.1 Streptomyces sp. SP17BM10
GAACGACCCGCGGGACGGCTCGGTGGTGTCCCACTTCATCTCGTTCTCCGGGGTGATCATGTTGAACTCCCGGTCGAGGATGGTGGAGTACGTGGAGTCCCCGAGCCTGCCCGAGGCCACCGCCGTACCGAAGTAGCGGCCACTGCCGGCCGCCGCACCGGCCAGGGGCAGCGCGCGGGACGTCGGCGTGAACGCGGCCTGAGCGACCAGCGGTACGGCAGCACCCACGGCGGCGAGGACGACGGCGGCGGCGACCACGCGGCGGGTCGTAGGACGGCGGCGATGAGAACGTTTCTGATCCGGCAAAGACTTGTCCTTCTGGCGCAGGGGGCATCGATCTCGGCCCCGGTTACCCGTCAGTTGCCGCCGATCAGGAGAAGGTTGCCGTCAGCGGGGAGGAATCGTCCGCCGAGCCGGAGGTCTGCGCAGGCGACGACGAAGCCCTGCCCATGCGTCGGCTCCAACCGAGGGGCCTGCGTCGGGGTTGATCGACTCCCGCGCCTTCAGGAATGACGGTGAGCGTGCACTCGGTGGCGGCCCGGGGTGGTCAGGCAGCCGCGCCGTGCAGCAGGATCGAGATGATGAAGTCCGGGGCCTGGCGGGAGCCCATGTCGCCTTCGAGTGTCAGCTCCCAGGCGGTCTCGGCCAAGCCGCAGAATGTCGAGGCCAGCCAGGTGGCGGGCATGTCCTTGCGTAGCAGTCCGGCGTCCTGGCCGCGTTTGATGAGCTTGACGGTCCGGCTGAAGATCTTCTCGGCTCGCTTGCTGGCCTTGGGGACACCCAGGACGTCGGGTTCGACGTAGACGAGGTTCCACAGCTGGGCGAACGGCGGGTAGTCGGCGATGAGCGCCGTCAGGATCTGTTCCATGGGGGCGGTGTCGGCCTCGGCCCGGGTCAGGGTCCGGTCGCAGTCGTCGAGGATCTTCTCGGCCATCGCCTGCACCAGGTCCTGGCGGGTGGGGAAGAGGCGAACCAGGGTCGCCCGGCTGATGCCCACGTGTGCGGCGATGGCCTGCATCGAGGCCGCCCGATCCTTGGCGAGGATCGGGATGGCCGACTCCAGTACTTCTGCCGCGTCGGTACGCATCGTCGCGCCAAGCCCCCAATGCCTCTATTGACACACTGCTGTATCAAAGTATCCTCTGCTGTATCAGCCTCATTGTACTGAAGGGGCGGGTTGTCGCTGGTCGGCGTCCACCAGGCATGCGCCTGTGGACCCGCAAGCCGACGGCCGCCGCCGTGCATGAGGCGGTCCCCGACCGGAGGGGGCGCCCCCTGAAGCCTTCGCGGCTTCCCCGCCCACGGGCAGCTCGACGAGCGCAACGGAGCGTTCGGCGACAGTCTCCTGTCAGCCCGTGTCAGAACGCAGATCGGTTAACAGCCATGACGATGCATCGCCGGCGCTTCCTGAAGAGCGTGGGCCTGGGACTGCCCAGCCTCGCCCTCCTCGCCTCCCTCTCCGCCTGCGACGACAACGGGGACGAGAGCGGCACGCCGGGTCCGTCCGGGCGCAAGAAGGTGATCGTCGTCGGCGCCGGGATCAGTGGCCTTGCCGCCGCTCGCCACCTGGCCGACAAGGGACACGACGTATCGGTGCTCGAAGCGCGGGACCGGATCGGCGGGCGCGTCTGGACGAGCCGGAAGTGGTCCGGTGTGCCGCTCGACCTCGGCGCGTCGTGGATCCACGGCATCGACGAGAACCCGATCACCGATCTGGCCGAGAAGGCCGGCGCGCGGACGGTGGTGACCGACCCCGAGAGCTCCAGTGACTACCTCGCCGGCGGCCAGAAGGTCGAAGGCGCCCAGGCTCAGGCGCTCCAGCGCTGGCAGAAGGACACCGCCGAGGCGCTGGCCTCCTACCAGGACGACGACAAACAGGACGTCTCGGTCCGCAGCGCCGTTCAGGACGCGCTGGGCTGGTCCCACCTCCCGGACGGCGACAAGACCCTGATCTCCTACGCGCTGAACGACTACGAGCACGAGTACGCGGGCAGCGTCGACCAGATGTCGGCTCTCCACTTCGACGACGACGCCAAGGTCAAGGGCAAGGACGTGCTGTTCCCGGACGGCTACGGCGCCGTCACCGACTACCTCGTCAAGGGACTGTCCGTGCAGACCGGACAGGTCGTCCAGCAGGTCGACTGGAACTCCGGCGGCGTGACGGTCACCACCGACAAGGACACCTTCCAGGCGGATCACGTGGTGGTGACCCTGCCGCTGGGCGTGCTGCAGAGCGGGGCGGTCAGGTTCGGCCCCGGCCTTCCGGCGGACAAGCGCACCGCCATCGACAAGCTCGGCATGGGGGTGCTCGACAAGTGCTACCTGCGCTTCCCCAAGGTGTTCTGGCCGGACACCGACTGGCTGACCTACGTTCCGAACCTGGACCGGTACGGGCAGTGGGAACAGTGGATCAACATCGACCGCGCCGCCGGCCAGCCGGTGCTGCTCGGCTTCAACGCCGCCGACTTCGGCCGCACGGTCGAAGGCTGGAGCGACTCCCAGATCGTCGATAGCGCCATGGGAACGCTGAGAACCATGTTCGGTGCCGACATCCCCCAGCCGGTCGATTTCCAGATCACCCGCTGGGCGTCCGACCCGTACGCGCGGGGCTCATACTCGTTCGTGAAGGTCGGTGCCACACCCGCCACGCGCGACCAACTGGCGGCAGGCGTGGACGGCCGAGTGCACTTCGCCGGCGAGGCAACGCACCGCCAGGACCCGGCCACCGTCCACGGTGCCTACCTGTCGGGCATCCGCGCGGCCAAGGAAATCGCCGGCTGACACGGCCGACCCCGCGACGAACCCCGGTTGTGCCCCTAGCCCGCGCGGGGCACAACCGGGGTTCGTCCACCAGGACCCCGCCGGGCGCCCGGCGACGCACGCGGGACGGTACGCTCCCTGCCGTTGCCCACCCCCCCCGGACGCACCAGCGGCGGCGTGCCCGGGCGCACGCCGCAGTCCGCGCGCGCCCCTCCTGGCCGGCCGCACCGACCCACGCACAGTCGGGACGGGACCGCCGCAGACAGCGACCGCGTCCGGCTGTCAAGCCGCTGCGATTCCAAGGCCGGCGCACGCCAGAGTTGCGCCCCTCGCCGCCCCACCCGCACGACCGCTGGGAGCCAGCATGACCGCACAGCCCTTCGGCGCCACAGCGCCCTCGGCCTTCCAGGAGTTGGCCCCGGACGACCCTCACGAGGTCGCCGGCTACCGAGTCCGCGCGCGGCTCGGCGCGGGCGGCATGGGCCGCGTCTACCTCGCCTACACCCCCGGCGGGCGCCCGGTCGCACTCAAGGTGGTCCGGCCCGAACTCGCCGAAGACCCCGTGTTCCGCCACCGCTTCGCCCAGGAGGTGGCCAGCGCCCGGCGGATCCACGGCCTCTACACCGCCCAGGTGGTCGACGCCGGAACCGACGCCACCACCCCCTGGCTGGCCACCACCTACGTGCCGGGCCCCTCCCTCCAGCAGATCGTCGACCGCCACGGCCCGTTGCCCGAACGCACCCTTGTGCTGCTGATGGCCGGCATCGCCGAGGCATTGCAGGCCATCCACGCCGCCGGCGTCGTCCACCGCGACCTCAAGCCCGGCAACGTCATCGTTGCCGCCGACGGCCCCCGCGTCATCGACTTCGGCATCGCCCGCGCCGCCGACGCCAGCCCGCTGACCGGCACCGGTCTGTGCATCGGCTCGCCGGGCTACATGGCGCCCGAACAGGCCCTCGCACTGACCGTCACCCCGGCGACCGACATCTTCGCCCTGGGCGCCCTGACCGCCTACCTGGGCTCCGGCGCACCCCCCTTCGGCGCACGACCAGAGCCCGCCACCCTCTACCGCGTGGTGCACGAGGAACCCGACCTCACCCACCTGCCCCTCGGAGTGCGCGACCTGGTCCGGTTCTGCCTGGCCAAGAACCCCGAGGACCGGCCCGGTACCGCATGGCTGATCGAAGCCGCCCGCCACCATCCCGCCACCGGCGGCGAACTGCGCTTCTGCGACGGCTGGTTGCCCCGGCAGGTCAGCAGCGAACTCCACCGCCACAGCGACCTGCCTCGCACTGCGGTCCCGCCCGCCACCGTCCTTGACCATGCGCCCGACCCGGCGGTGGCCGACGCCCCCACCGCATGGGCCCTGCCCGCTCCGACCCCCACCCACATCGAGCCGACCCCGGCCGAAGGCCCGACCACGAGCGCCGCACGACGGTGCACCCGCTCCGCGCTCCTGGCGACCGGCGCCCTGCTCATCGGCGCCGCAACCACCTTCGGCCTGCTCAACTCCGACGACGCCGACGACGCCAGCGACCGGAACACGGCCGCCGCTCTCCCCCCGACGGCCACCACCACGCCCCCTTCCGCCCCGGCGCAGTCGACCACGGTCCCCGGATACACCGCCGTCTACACGAACCTCGAACTCGTCTCCCCCGACCGTGACCACGAGTTCGACCTCAAGGCCGGGAAAGTCACCCAGGACACCGTCACCTGGTACCTGGGCCGCCAGCCCGGCGCCTTCTACATCCCAGAAGACAGCAACGCCTACATCGCGCCGACCGGACCCCTCACCCTGCCCGACTGCCTCAGGGGCATCGACACCCAGCCCACCGGCATCCTGCCCTTCACCACTGTGACTGCTGACCGCAGCTTCTGCGTCCGCTACCCGGGAGGCCAGGACATCGCGGTGATCCACCCGCTCACCACTTCCGACGACGGCCCGGTCAAGGTATCCGTCACCTACTACCGCCGCACCGCCTGACGGGCCCGAACCCCCTGAAAGGGCGCCTGGACCAGGCTCGACACCACCGTCTCACCCGCCTGCCGGCCGGCCGGAGCACACGAGTCCTGTCCTCCACGGCTTGGAGGCGACCACACGGGCCGCATCGCGGCCCCGGGCCCTCGCGCCGAGTGCGAGGAATCCCGTTGCCGGTTCACGGCAGGGCCGACCGGCCTCGCGCGAGGTCCGCTGGGCCCTACCGCCCCCGGGTCCTCCCCGACAGACTGGATCCGCAGCGCCGGTCACCGGCATGCTGGATCCGGGACGAGGAGGCGAGCCATGTCCGCCCCATCCGCCGGTCGGGCGCATGGCCACCTGGAGGACCTTCGGGCGCGACGTCCGCCGCGCCTTCGGCAGGGAGCCCAGCGCCGTGCCGATCCAGGTGGACGACCACGGCGGCGACACCGCCTCCGCGCCTCCGAAGGACGCGGGCGTGGCAGCGAACGCCACCCTGTCGGACTCGGCACCCTCGCCATGACCTGGCTCGTGGCCGAGGCCGGCTACGCGCGCCGCCGCCGCACGCCGGACCGGCGGCCCGAGCGCACCCGGGAGCCCGAGTGGGAGCAGGTCGAGCCGCGGTGGTCCGGCCGGAGCCGGCGCCACACGGAGGGCGGGCAGCGGTGAAGGCCGTCGACCTTCAAACAGCCGGGCGTATCGAGACGGTACTGCTCGCGGTCACCACGGCCGCCCTGATCGCGGGCGGCGTCGCCTTCTTGGCGGGAGCTCACGCCGCCGCCGACGTCGCCTGGGCCCTGGGAGCGGCGGCCGCGATCGGACCGGCCGTGGGCTGGGTGGTCGCGGCGCTGTGCCGCAAGCACCTCGGGGTCGACCTGATCGCCGTCCTGGCCCTGGTCGGCACCCTGGCCGTAGGTGAGTACCTGGCCGGCGCGCTGATCTCCGTGATGCTGGCCACCGGCCGGAGCCTGGAGTCCGCCGCCCAGCGCCGGGCCTCCCATGACCTGCGGGCCCTGCTGGAGCGGGCGCCGCGCTCCGCCCGCCGTCGTGAGGGCGGGACCTTCCGGACGGTGCCGCTGGCCGAGGTCGCCCCGGGCGACCTGCTGCTGGTGGGCCCCGGTGAGGTGGTCCCGGTGGACGGGGAACCGGTCGGCGCGGCGACGCTCGACGAGTCGGCGCTGACCGGGGAGGCGGAGCAGGTCGAACGCGCGGCGGGGGAGCAGGTGCGCAGCGGGGTGGTCAACGCAGGCCCCGCGTTCGAACTCCGTGCCGCCGCGACCGCAGAGAAGAGCACCTACGCGGCGATCGTCCGGCTGGCCCGCGAAGCGGGCGCGGAGAGCGCACCGGTCGTTCGGATCGCCGACCGCCTTGCCGCCTGGTTCCTGCCGCTCGCGCTGGCTGTCGCGGCGCTGGGCTGGCTGTTGGGCGGCACGGCCGAGCGAGCGGTCGCGGTCCTGGTCGTCGCCACCCCGTGCCCGCTGCTGCTGGCTGCCCCGGTGGCCGTCGTCTCGGGCCTGGCCCGTGCCTCCCGCCGAGGCGTGCTGGTCCGCGACGGCCGGGCGCTGGAGGCCCTCGGGAGGGCCCGGACCCTGGTGCTCGACAAGACCGGAACGCTCACGGCCGGGCACCCTCGGGTGCTGGCCGTGGCCACGGCACCGGGCCGGGAGCCCGCCGAGGTGCTGCGGCTGGCCGCCTCACTGGACCAGGTCTCCCCGCACGTGCTCGCCGAGGCCCTGGTACGCGAGGCGCGGCGGCGCGACCTCGCGCTGGCGCTGCCACAGGACGTGGTGGAGGAGCCCGGACGCGGGGTCGACGGCGTGGTCGAGGGCCGGCGCCTTCGTGTCGGCCGGGTCGACCTGCCCGCCGAACCGCCGGCCTGGGCACGTACCGTCCGCAACCGGGCCGCCCTGGACGGCGCGGCAGTCGTGTGGCTGACCGTGAACGGCGAGCCGGCCGGTGCGGTACTGCTGCACGACCCCGTCCGCCAGGACACCCCGCGCACCCTTCGGCGGCTGCGCGAGGCCGGGCTGCGGAGGCTGGTCATGCTCACCGGCGACCACGAGCGCGCCGCCCGGGAGGTCGCCGCCGTACTCGGGCTGGACGGAGTCGCCGCCCGCCAGAGCCCTGCGGACAAGGTCGCCGCCGTGCGCGCGGAACGGGCCCGAGCCGTCACCGCGATGGTGGGTGACGGCGTCAACGACGCCCCCGCGCTCGCCGCCGCCGATGTGGGCGTCGCCATGGGCGCGCGCGGCTCCACCGCCTCCTCCGAGGCAGCCGACATCGTGCTGACCGCCGACCGGCTGGACCGTCTGGCCGACGCCATGGAGACCGCCGTACGGTCCCGCCGGATCGCTTTGCAGAGCGCGCTCGGCGGGATCGCCCTTTCCCTGGCAGCCATGGCGGTCGCCGCGTTCGGCTATCTCCCGCCCGCCGTCGGCGCGTTGCTGCAGGAGGCGATCGACGTCGCGGTGATCCTCAATGCACTGCGCGCCCTCACCCCGGGCCGAGCCGCCCGCAAGCACCTGGAGCCCGCCACCGAGGAACTGCTCCAGCGCTTCTCCACCGAGCACGAGGACCTGCGCGAGGCCCTCGACGTGCTGCGGGACGCCGCCGACCTCGTCGCCGCCGGCGACCGCACCGACGCCCTGGTGGCCGTACGCCGTGCCCACGCCGTGCTCGCCGAGCGGATCCTTCCGCACGAGGAGGCCGAGGAGCACCAGCTCTACCCCGCACTCAGCGGGCCGCTCGGCAGCGCCGAGGCCACCGCCACCATGAGCCGCACCCACGCCGAGATCGCCCGCCTCGCCCGGCGGATCGCCACCCACCTCGAACAGGCCGAGGCCGACGGTGGCCTGCGGCCCGAGCAGGTCGACGACCTGCTCGGCACCCTCTACGGCCTGCACGCGGTGCTGCGCCTGCACTTCGCCCAGGAGGAGGAGAACTACTTCTCGTTGACCGGCTGAGTCTGCAAGGCTCGCGGTTCCCGGGCTGATCCGTCGGGCAGCCCGAAGACGACGGCCTTCCAGCGGCCGGCGAGCCGAACGGAGGGGTGGCCGTCGCGTTACGGCTGCCCGCGGTAGTGGTCGCGCCAGATCAGGCGGTACACCCTCGTCCAGCGCGGAATCGACCGGACTCCGGGGATGAACGGCACCAGGACGAGGGCGAGGCTGAGCACCGCCATCAGTGCCCAGATGAGGGCGTCCGCGTTCGTCGAGGTCTTGAACGGGTCGATCTGGTACCAGAACGTGTACAGCCACAGCCAGGCCTGCCCGGGGTAGTTCCCGGTCTCGTTCATCATGCCCCACTGGTCGCCGGCCAGGTGCTGGGCGGTGGCCTGGTCGGCCAGGTAGGAGCCGTCGGCGAGGAAGAGCGTCGGGTGGGTGTAGTCGGTCTGGTAGAAGCCCCCTTGGGCCAGTAGTTGGCCGTCGAGGCCCCCGGCCTGGGCGAGCGTGAGCAGACGGCCGGTCAGCTCCGGGACCGGGCCGTAGTCGCCGGGGGCGACCTGGGCCGGATCGCCGTCCGGGGCCTTGCCGAGTGCGTCGGTGTAGGCGGAGGTCCAGGCCTGCTGCCGGTCGGCCGGCGCCGCGGTCCAGGCCGCGAGTGCGGCGGTGACGTCCGGCGGTTCGGGGGCCTGGCGCAGCGGACGCAGCACGAAGTCCTCGGCCGTGTCGACCGGGATGCGGACCCCGCCGGCCCGTTGCAGGCCGACCGGGCCGATCTTCTGGCCGGCGCCCGGGGTGTGGTTGTACGGCGGGCCGTACTGCGCCGTCGTGCTGGTGCCGCCGAGTTCGGCGACCGCGGTGGCGGTGAAGTCGTTGGGGGCGGCGGCCGCCCACGAGGCGAGGGTGATCGGCTTCTCGTCCGGGGAGGAGAACAGCGCGGCGAGGCCCGCGGTCAGCACCGCGACCACGACCAGCGCGATGGTGAACTCCTTGAGCAGGTCGTAGGGGCGGGTGGGGAACGTGTCGGACCCGGGCTCGGCCGCCCGGCGCTCGCGCGGGCTCACGGCCGGGCCTCGGGCGCGGCGGGCCGCTCGTCCGGGTGCCGCACGGCGGCGTCGATCGGGGGGACGATGCCCCGGCGCCGGACCAGCAGGACGTGCCAGGCCGTCAGCAGGCCCAGGACCAGCGGCAGCAGCACGATGTGCCACATCAGCATCTGGCCGAAGTCCAGGACGTTGAACCACGCCCCGATGCCGACCGAGTTGAGGCCGTCCTTGGCCTGGCCCGAGATCCACTGCGAGTCGAAGTTCTGCTGCACCAGGTAGCCGGTGAACGCCGCGCCGATCGAGGTGAGGAAGCAGACCGCTCCGGTCATCCACGTCATCGCCCGTCGACCCCGCCAGGCGGCCATGAAGAACTTGCCCCACAGGTGGATCACCATGACGAACATGAACAGCTCCACGCTCCACAGGTGGAGGCTGTTGACGTACTTGCCGACGCTGGAGGCGTGCCACCAGCCCGGGCCCGCCAGCGCGAGCACGCATCCGGTGGCCACGACCACGACCAGGGATGCCACGGTGAGCACACCGAAGACGTAGATCCACGAGGCCATGTAGGCGGGCTGGCTGTCGGGCAGCAGCTTCTCCGGGGGCAGGGTGCGCACGGCATACCTGCGCACCGCGCCGGTCCACCCGCCGGAACGGGCGAGATCCTCCGCCGGGTACCCGGACGGCGAGCGGGAGTCGCTCATCGGCGTCCGCGCCCCTTGGGGAACGGCAAGAGCACGGCGGCTGCGAAGACCAGCACCATCAGGCCGATGACCACCAGGTTCGCCACCGAGATCTGCACCACGCCCCAGTGGACGTAGTGCCCGGTGTGATCGAGGTCGATGGGCGCCGCCAGCGCGGCGTGCGTGCGTGTCACTGTCATTGCCGGCTCCTTCCAGAGCTGATCCGCCGCCAGTCTCACCCTGGGTGATGCCACCGGCACGCCGGCGATGAGCCGAACGGCGCACCTGAAGTCGGTCACGCTCCTCCGCGGGTACCGGGGTTCAGGCCTTTCGGTGGGCCGCGGGACCGCGGTGCGGCGCGAGGTCTTTCACGATCCGTCGGACGAGTGGCTCCACGGTGGCCGCGACCGGGGTCGACAGCCCGGTGCCCAGGCTGGTGTCGGCTCCTTCGACGGCGTAGACGACCAGCCGCCCCGGCAGGCGGCCCAGCACGCGGGCGAGCTCGACGGCCTCGCCGAGTCCGAGCCCGTGGGAACTCGTCGCTCCGCCGGCCGGGGACAGCCCTTCGGTGTCGAGCTCCAGGCGGTGGACACGGCCGGGGAGCCCGGGGTGGGCGTGCGCCGCGTCCACCACGATGGCCAGGACGGCACCCTCCCAGAGGCCGATCAGCCGGGCGGGGTCGCCGTCGGACACCGCCAACGCCGTCCCGGCCGGCAGCGGCTGCCGCTCCGCGCCCTCGGCCAGCCGGGCCACGACTGCCCAGCCCACACCGTCGTCACGCCGGAAGTCGTTCCCGACACCGATGACGACGATCCGCGAAGCGACGTCCATGGTGCCCCTCTCTCCCCGCACCTCCCGCCTGCCAGCCCTTCCGGGCCGCCATGGGGCTCGCACAGGGGAAGGACTACGCCACCTGGACCACACCGCCGACCGTCGTCGCCCGCCCCGTCGCCTGTCCTGCCCATACTGAGCCGGAGGGCACCGGCATCGGCGTACGGAGGTCGGCGGATGGTGGACGACGACGGCACCGTGGCGGTGATCGACAAGGGCGGCCTGGACGCACTCATCGCCGTCCTGGCCGGACGCGGCCGTACGGTCGTCGGGCCCACCGTCCGCGACGGGGCGATCGTCCTCGCCGAGATCTCAGGGGGCGCGCAGCTCCCGTACGGCTGGGGGGTCGAGCTGGAAGCCGGAACCTATCGGCTGGTTGCCCGCGAGGACGGTGCGGCATTCGCGCACAGCGCGGGCCCGCAGTCCTGGAAGACCTTCCTGCACCCGCCACGGGTTCGGGAGTGGTCCGCCGACCGCACGGCCGACGGCGAGCTGGTGGTGACCGGGGACGCGACACCGCCACCGTCGTACGCCTTCCTCGGGGTGCGCCCGTGCGACCTGCGGGCCATCGCCGTGCAGGACCGGGTGCTGACCGGCGGCCGGTACGCCGATCCGGCGTACCGGGGGCGCCGGACCGGGGCGTTCCTGGTGGCGGTGGAGTGCACCGAGCCGGGGGCGACCTGCTTCTGCGTGTCGATGGGGACCGGTCCGGCGGTGGGCCCCGGCTACGACCTGGCGCTGACCGAGGTGCTCGACACCGACGGCCACCGCTTCCTGGTACGGGCCGGGAGCGAGGAAGGCGAGACGGTCCTCGCCGAACTGCCGCGCCGCGCCGCGGACCCGACCACACGCTCCGCAGCCCGGGACCGGGTCGCCGAGGCGGCGGACCGGATGGGCCGGTCGATGCCGCCCGTGGACCTCCAGGCGCTGATGCGCGAGACCCTGGACGCCGAGCGCTGGGACGACGTGGCGGCCCGTTGCCTGACCTGCGGCAACTGTACGATGGTCTGCCCGACCTGTTTCTGCACCACCGCCGAGGACGTCACGGACCTGACCGGCGATCACGCCGAACGGTGGCGGCACTGGGAGTCCTGCTTCGACCGGGACTTCACCCACCTGCCGAGCGGCCCGGTCCGCGACTCCCCGCGCAGTCGCTACCGTCAGTGGGCCACCCACAAACTCGGCACCTGGTACGACCAGTTCGGCAGTTCCGGATGCGTCGGCTGTGGGCGGTGCATCGTGTGGTGCCCGGTCGGCATCGACATCACCGAGGAGGCCCACGCGCTGAACCGGGAACGTGCCCGGGGACTGGGGGAGGGAGCGGGATGACGGTCGTCCGTCAGGGCTTCCTCGGCGCCCTCGCGCCCGGCCACCGCGCCCGCCTGCTCGCCTTCGCGCGCGAGGAGTCCTTCCCCGGCGGCACCCGCATCTTCGAGGAGGGCGGTACGGCCGATCGGTTCTGGGTCGTCCGCTCCGGGTCGGTCGCGCTCGACGTCCATGTCCCGGGCCGCCGCGCGGCCGTCGTGGAGACTCTGGGGGAAGGCGAACTGCTGGGCTGGTCATGGCTGTTCGAGCCGCACCGTTGGCACCTGGGCGCGCAGTGCCGCGATGACGTCACGGCGTACGAGTTCGACGCGGGGCCGGTCCGCGTGGTCTGCGACGAGGACCCCGTCTTCGGCCTGGCGGTGACGCAGGGCGTCGCGCAGGTGATCGCCCGCCGCCTGAAGGCGACCCGCACCCGCCTGTTGGACCTGTACGGGCCACCTGGGAGCAGCGGGGGGACGTCATGACCGTGCCCGTCCCCTACCGGGTGGTGGCACGCCGGGCGGACACGCCTGACACCGCCACGATCGTCCTGGAGCCCGTCCGCGAGGCTCTCCCGCCCTTCGCCTCAGGGCAGTTCGCGATGGTGTACGCCTTCGGCGTCGGCGACATCCCGCTCTCGGTCTGCGGGATCGACGGCGACCGCCTGACCCACACCGTCCGCGCCGTCGGGGCGGTCTCCGGCGCGCTGCACGGCCTGCGGCCCGGCCTCACGGTCGGGGTGCGCGGACCCTTCGGCACCGGCTGGGAGCTGCCCGAGGCGGCAGGGCGCGACCTGCTGGTGGTGGCCGGGGGCATCGGTCTGGCGCCATTGCGACCGCTCGTCCTGGCCGCGCTCGCCGCACCCGGGCAGTACGGGCGGCTGAACGTCCTGGTCGGAGCACGGGCACCCGGCGAACTGCTCTACCCCGACGAGCCCTGGCAGGCGGCGGCCCGGGTCCTGACCACCGTGGACCGCCCCGACCCCGCATGGACGGGCGAGGTCGGCGTGGTCACGACCCTGATCGACCGGGCCGCCTTCGACCCGCTGCGGACAACGGCGTTCATCTGCGGCCCCGAGCCGATGATCCGGGCCGCCGCCGCCGACCTGGTGGACCGTGGTGTCGACCCGGACCGGATCCGGGTCTCGCTGGAGCGCACCATGCACTGCGGCACCGGTCACTGCGGTCACTGCCAGCTCGGCCCCCTGCTGCTCTGCCGCGACGGCCCCGTCGTCAGCTGGAGCCGTGCCGAACCCCTGCTCATTGTACGGGAGTTGTAGCGTGCCCATCGACGACCGGTCCACCGACGACGTGCCGACGGTCACCGACCGGCGTCCGAAGCTCGCCGTGTGGAAGTTCGCCTCCTGCGACGGTTGCCAACTCACCCTGCTGGACTGTGAGGACGAACTCCTCGGCATCGCCGAGAAGGTCGACATCTCGCACTTCCTCGAAGCATCCAGCGCGATCGGGCCGGGCCCGTACGACCTGTCTCTGGTCGAGGGCTCGGTGACCACCGCGCAGGACGTCGCGCGGATCCGGCACGTTCGCGCGGTCTCCAGGCGCCTGGTGACCATCGGCGCCTGCGCGACCGCCGGCGGCGTCCAGGCGCTGCGCAACTACGCCGACGTCACCGAGTTCCAGGCCGTCGTCTACGCCAGGCCCGACTATGTCGCCACCCTCGCCACCTCCACACCGATCGGAGCCCACGTTCCCGTCGACTTCGAGCTGCGCGGCTGCCCGATCGACCGGGGCCAGCTGCTGGAGGTCATCACCGCCCACCTGGCCGGGCGCAAGCCCGGCGTGCCGGAACACAGCGTGTGCTTCGAGTGCAAGCAGCGCGGCACGACCTGTGTGACGGTGGCTCACGGCACGCCCTGCCTCGGCCCGGTCACCCACGCCGGCTGCGGCGCGCTGTGCCCCACGTTCGGGCGCGGCTGCTACGGCTGCTTCGGCCCCTCCGACTCCACCAACCTCCCCGCCTTCGTTCCGCTGCTGCGCCGCGACGGCATGGACACCCTGGACGTGGTGCGGGTGCTGCGCACCTTCAACACCGCCGCGGAGGAGTTCGACGCGGCCTCCCGCAGGGAGGAGCTTCGGTGACCCACCGCGGATCAAGGGTGCTGCACGTCGGTTCGCTCGCCCGGGTGGAGGGTGAGACCGCGCTGCACCTGGATCTGGACGGCGAGCGGGTCACCGAGGTCCGGCTGGCGATCTACGAACCTCCGCGCTTCTTCGAGGCGTTCCTACGCGGACGCTCCTACGGCGAACCTCCTGACATCACCTCCCGCGTCTGCGGGATCTGCCCGGTCGCCTACCAGTTGAGCGCCTGTCGCGCGGTCGAGGACGCCTGCGGCATCGTGCTGGACGGGCAGCTCGCCGCACTGCGCCGACTGCTCTACTGCGGCGAGTGGATCGAGAGCCAGACCCTGCACGTCCACCTGCTCCACGCCCCCGACTTCCTCGGCCGCGACAGCGCCATCGAGCTGGCCCGCACCCACCGTGCCGACGTCGAACGCGGGCTGCGCCTCAAACAGGCCGGCAACGCGATCCTCGAACTGCTCGGCGGCCGGGCCATCCACCCCGTCAACGTCCGCCTCGGCGGCTTCCACCGCATCCCGACCGTCGCCGAGCTGCGGCCCCTGGCGGCGAGGTTGCGTCGGGCGCGGGACGACGCCGCGCAGACCGTGCGCTGGGTGGCAGGCTTCGAGTTCCCCGACGCCGGGTGCGACCACGACCTGCTCGCCCTGGCCCAGCCCGGTACCTACGCCATCGAGTCCGGCACGCCCACCGTCATGCCGGCCCCGCACACCGCCGACCTGAGCCCGGGCAGCGACCGCGCGCTGCCCACCCGCACCTTCGCCGTCCAGGAGTTCGGCGACCACGTCGTCGAACACCAGGTGCCGCACTCCACCGCCCTCCACTCCGAGCTGGACGGCCGGCGCCACCTGACCGGCTCGCTCGCCCGCTACGCCATCAGCGGCCGCTGGCTCTCCCCGCTCGCCCTCCAAGCCGCCCAGGACGCCGGCCTCGGCGACCCCCGGCAGGGCGCGGTCTGCCGGAACCCGTTCCGCAGCATCGTCGTGCGCGCCGTCGAGGTGCTCTACGCCGTCGACGAGGCGCTGCGCCTGATCGACGCATACGAGCCCCCGGCACGGTCCCACATCGACGTGCCCCCGCGCGCCGGCACCGGCCACGGCGCGACCGAGGCACCGCGCGGCCTGCTGTACCACCGCTACACCCTCGACGCGAAAGGGACCGTCACCGACGCCTCGCTGGTCCCGCCCACCGCGCAGAACCAGGGGGCGATCGAGGAGGACCTGCGCCGCCTGGTCCAGGAGCGCATGGCGGTCGGTGAGCCCACCGACGCCGAACTGACCGCCTTGTGCGAACGGGCGATCCGCAACCACGACCCGTGCATCTCCTGCTCGGCCCATTTCCTCGACCTCACCGTCGACCGGACCGGACCCGCCCGCTGACGTCACCCATCGTGGCGAACCGGACAGTCCCGGGCACGGCCACGGCCCGGCGCGGGGGCGGTCGTGATCGGGGAGGGCGTCGTGGACCGTCCCGGTCCGGTGGTGGCGCGCACGGCGCTGAGCGGCACCCGAGTCGTCGACCTGCCCATCGGCGAGCGGCTTCCCCGGATCTGCCGAGCCTCAGCCGGCAGATCCGCCTCCTCCCGTGTCGCCCTGGTAGCCGGTCAGGTCGAGGATCTCGTCCACCGGTCGGCGTGGGGTGGCCGCGCCGGGCGGGCCGTAGCCGAGGCGCAGGACCAGCTGGACGTGCTCGGGTGCGTCGTCGGGGCCGCGCAGGTGCCAGCGGGTCTCGGCGTACTCGACGGCCTGGTGCAGGACCGAGACTCGCAGGCCGTGTGCGGTGGCGAGCAGCCACACGTGTTCGAGGGCCTGCCCGGTACGCAGCCAGTCCTCCGGGTGGTCGGCCGTGGTGCTCAGGGTGCACAGCTGGGGCAGTGCTTCGAAGCGTTGCGGTGCCGTGGTGGGGGTGGTGCGCGGGTCCGGGGTGAAGGTGCGCATGGGGACGCGGGTGTCGGGGTCCTGCGGGCCGAGGGCAGTGGCCGGGATGCCGTCGGTGGCCGCTTCCTCGACGCGCAGCCAGCTGCGCGTCTCGGCCACCTTGGCCAGGTCGGAGGCGATGCGCTGTTCGGCCTCGGCGGTGACGGTCAGGACGCGGCGTACGGCGTCCTCTTCCAGCAGAACCAGGGTGACGCCCTCGTCCCGGGCCGCCGAGATGAGTTCGCCGATCACCGTTTCCGGTACGTCACGGTTGGCGAACGGCTGGCGGCTGGAGTGGCGCTGCTGGATGGAGGCGTAGAGGTCGTGTCCGAACGGGCGTCGGGGAGCGGGCTGGGAGAGGTCGATCTCGGCGAGCAGGTGGGGATCGGCGCTGTCGGGGATCAGCCGCACGCGGGCGTCGCGGCCGAGCCGGCCGGCGGCGACGCGCAGGTTGAAGACGGCGGCGCCGACGGAGATGTGCAGGGCTCGGCCGAAGGGGTCGGTGACCGGTACTGCGCGCTCCTCGTCGCCGTACACCAGGACTGCGCGCGCATCGGGTGCCGGGCGGAAGCGCCACGGCTGGCTGTTGTGGATGGAGGGCGCCGCACCGGCGGTGGCGGTCAGCAGCCGCAGGTCGTCGAGGGTCAGTGCCGGCTCGGTCATGGCCGAACGACCCCCTGCGTCGTGTCCAGCTGGTCCGAGTCCCGGTCGGTGGCCGGGCTCGGTGCGGGGCAGGCGTGGTCCCCGCATCGGTACTGCGGCACGATCGCCACTCGCAGATTCGGCACGGCAACCGCCTCCTCGACGCATCACTACCTCCATCCATCATGACCCGCCCGCCGCCACGAGCGCGGGCCCACCGGTGCTCCTTGCCGAGGGCCGGTCTGCCCTGCCCGGTCGGGGTCCCGTTCACCCTGACGAGATGACCAGCGCCGACCGTCCTGAGAACACCGTTCCGTTCCCGCAAGCTCGCTGGCATCTGTCATGACCTACCAACGACGCCGTCACGGTCCGTTACCGCCAGTGACGAGACGGGGCCGATCGCGAGACGGAGCCGTTGGCTGCTGGACATGCCTGGACGCGGCGTTCCGGCCCTGCGGGTGTCTGCGTGAGGCGCGCCAGGCCGGCTCCGGCCAAGCGAGCCCGGGGGAACACGAGTGCCAAAGGCCGGACACGTCCGGGTGACGCCATTGCTGCATACGGGTGATGATCGTCCGGGGCTCCCGCCGAGGGTGGTTTGGATGGCCGCATGATCGTTTCAGGAGGGGTGGGGACCACTGTTGGCCCCGTCGGCGTGTCCGATGTCCTTGTTCCCGTGCACCGGGCCATCGCTCGGGTGGCGCATCGTGACCCGGACCGGCCGGCCGTCGTGGAAGAGCAGGGCGGGAGTTGTACGTATCGCGAAGTCGCCTGCTGGGCCGGAGAGTTGGCGGATCGGTTGCGGGAGGCCGGGGTCGGCCCGGGGTCGGCGGTGGCGCTGCGGCTGCCGCGCTCGGCGCGGCTGGTCGCTTCGCTGCTCGCGGTCTTCGAGGCCGGGGGCGCCGCGGTGGTGCTGGATCCGCGCACGCCGGCGGAGCGGCTGGCGGCCATCGAGACCGACGCGGGATGCGCGGCGGTGATCGTCCCCGCCGAGGAGTCCGCCCAGCCGGGGGATCTGCCGGCCATCGCCGTGCCTGCTCGCCCCGATGCGATCCGCGGTGCGTCGCCGGTGCCGGCCGTGACCGGTCCGGACGACGAGCTCGACCGCGTCGCTTGTGTGTTCTATACCTCGGGTTCGACCGGCCGCCCCAAGGGCGTGCAGGTCACCCACCGCAACCTGGGGCGCTTCGCCGCCGACCCGCGCTGGGACGGGCCGGGCCACCGGGTCACGGCACTGGTGTCCGCGCTGGGCTTCGACGCGCTGAGCCATGACCTGTGGCTGTCGCTCACCAGGGGCGGGACAGTGGTCGTGCCGGCCGAGGACCGGGTGGACGCGCACCGGCTGGCCGCTCTGGTCGCCGCGCACGGCGTCACCGGGGTGTTCCTCACCACCGCCTGGTTCAACCAGATCGCCGTCGACGAACCGCAGGCGCTGCGCGGGCTGCACACGGTCCTCACCGGCGGCGAGGCTGCCGACGCGCAGGCGTTCGCCCGGGTCCGGGCGGCCTGCCCGCAGTTGGTCCTCGGTCACGTCTACGGCCCCACCGAGTGCACCACCTTCACCACGCATCACCCCCTGCCGCCCGGACGGCCGGTGCCCGCCGGACGGGTGCCGATCGGCACCGGCCTGGACGGGGTCACCGTGCGGCTGCTCGGCCCGGACCTTGACGAGGTGGCCGCCGGCGAGCCCGGTGAGGTGTACGTGGCGGGGGAGCAGGTCGCCCGGGGATACCTGGGGCGGCCCGGCCTGACGGCGGAACGTTTCGTCCCCGATCCGTATGGTCCGCCAGGCGCTCGCATGTACCGCACCGGCGACCTCGCCGTACGGGGAAGCGGCGGTGCGCTGGAGTATCTGGCCCGCGACGACGACCAGGTCAAGATCCGCGGCCACCGGGTCGAGCCGGGCGAGGCGCGCGCCGCCCTGGCGGCCCTGCCCGGGGTGGCACAGGCGGTCGTGGTGGCGCGCGATGGGCGGCTGGTCGGCTACGCGGTCCCTGAACGGGACCGGCCAGGGCTGACCGGAGAAGCACTCCGTGCGCAGCTGAGCCGGCTGCTGCCCGAGTACCTGGTGCCGGCCGCCGTGCTTCTGCTCCACGACATCCCGCTGACCGTCAACGGCAAGGTGGACCGGGCGGCCCTGCCCGCACCCGTGGCGGCGCGCAGCGGCGCCGGGGTGCCGCGCACACCGGCCGAGCGGGCGCTGTGCGCGGCGTTCGCGGAGGTGCTCGGCCTGCCCGCCGCAGCCACCGAGGACGACTTCTTCGCCCTCGGCGGCGACAGCATCACCGCGATGCGCCTGGTCAGCCGGGTCCGCCGGGAGAACGTGGCGATCAGCTCGCAGGACGTCTTCCGGCTGCGCACCCCCGGCGCCCTGGCCACCGCAGCGCAGGCGGCGGCCCCGGCCGCCGACCTGTGGCACCGGTCCGCCACCGGCCGCCTGGGCCTGCCGCCGATCGCGCTGTGGCTGCGCGAACAGGGCGAGGGCGTCGACGAGTTCGTCCAGTCCGTGCTGGTCGAGACGCCCCGCGGCCTGGAGCGCGGAGCGCTCGTGACGGCCCTGCAGACGGTGCTCGACCGGCACGACGCCCTGCGCACCCGGCTGCCCGAGCCGTCGCCGCAGGCCGTGTGGCAGCCCGAGGTGCTGGCGCCGGGCGAGGTGGACGCGGCCGGTCTGCTGGACGTCGTGGACGTGCGGGTATCGGCGCACGCGCCGTCGGCGCGCACGGTGCAGGAGGCGGTGGAGCGCGCGATGAGGTCGCTGGACCTTCCCGCCGGGCGCCTGCTGCGCGCGGTGTGGTGGGACGCGGGCCCCGAACGGCCGGGCCGCCTCCTGCTGGCCGTGCACCACCTGGTGGTCGACGGCGTCTCCTGGCAGGTGCTGGTACAGGACCTGGCCCGGGCCGCCGAGGACCCCCAGGCGCTGGGCAGCTGGGGATCGGCCACCCCCTACCGTCAATGGGTGCAGGAGCACAACGCCCGGGCCGACAGCGCCGAGGTACTGGCCACCCTGCCGCACTGGCAGGCGGCGAGCGTCCCGGCCACCACCCCCTGGCCCGCGCGCGGACCCCTGGATCCGGAGGTGGACGTCATCGCCACCTCCCGCACCATGGAGTCCGTCCTGCCTCCCGAGGTGGGCCGGGCCCTGCTCACCACCGCCCCGGCCCACTTCGGCGCCACCCCCCAGGAACTGTTGCTGACCGCGCTGACGGTGGCCGCGGCCAGGTGCGGCCGTTCACGGACCCTGGTGCTGGACACCGAAGGCCACGGCCGCACCGCCGCAGCGGCCGGTCCGGTCCTTGACGTCTCCGCCACGGTCGGCTGGTTCACCTGCATGTTCCCGGTCCGGCTCCAGTGCCCCGCCGCGGCAGCCCGCCGCGCCACCGACCCGGGTGACGAGGCCACGGCCCTGACCGAGGCCGTTCATGCCGTGCGCGAACGGTGGCAGCAGGTGCCGCAGGACCGCGCCTCCTACGGGCTGCTGCGCCACCTGCACCCCCAGGCCGCCACCCTGCTGTCCCGCGCACCCGGCCGACCGGTGCTCTTCAACTACCTGGGCCGGTACGCCGTTCCCGGCCGCGACCCCTGGCCGTACGCGGCCGAGGCTCCCGTGCTGGGCATCCACCGCGCCGGTCGGCAGCCGCTGTCCCACCCACTGGAGATCAACGCCGTCGTCGACGAACGCACCGGCGAACCACGGCTCACCGCCCTCTGGCGCTGGTCCGCGCGACTGGTGGACGACCGCGACGCGGCGGAGCTGGCCGCACAGTGGGCCGACGTCCTCACCACGCTCGCCCGTACAGCGCAGGCCGGCGTGCACACGCGCGTGCCCGCCCAGCGCGAGGGGGAGCAGTGGCCCTGCTCCCCGCTCCAGGAAGGACTGCTCTACCACGCCCACCGCGGCGAGGACACCGCCGACCCGTACCACGTGCAGACCGTCCTCGACCTGGAAGGACCGGTCGACGCGCCCGCCCTGCGCACGGCACTGTCCGCGCTCACCGCCCAGCACCCCGCGTTGCGCGCCCGGTTCCGCTGGGACTGCCACGGCCGGGCCGTGCAGACCGTGCCCGACACGGTCGACGTCCCCGTGCGCGAGGTCGACCTCACCGGCCTGCCGGAGACCGACCGGGAACCGGCCGCCGACGTGGAAACCCGCCGGGACCGGCACGAGCCGTTCGACCTGGCCGTGGCACCGCTGCTGCGGGCCGTCGTGCTGCGCCTGGACGAGCGGCGCTCCCGGCTGCTGCTGAGCTACCACCACATCCTCATGGACGGCTGGTCGATGCAGGTGGCCCTGGCCGACCTGGCCGACCTCTACGGGCAGGCCGCCTCGGGCACGGTGCCCACACCCGCCGCCCGGTCCTCCGCCCTCGCCTACCTGCGCCACGTCGCCGACCAGGACACCGCGCTGGCGGCCAAGACCTGGCGGACCCTCCTCGACGGGGTGACCGAACCGACCCTGCTGACCTCCCCGGGCCGGGAGCACCACGGCCGCCCGCACACGGTGCTGCTGGAACTGGCCGCCGAGCACACCACGGCCCTGCGCGCCCGGGCCCGCGAGCGGGCGCTGTCGCTCAACACCCTGGTCCTGGGGGCCTGGGCGCTGGTGCTGGCGCAGCTGACCGGCCGCACCGACGTGGTCTTCGGCACGGTCGTCGCCGACCGGCCCCCGCACCTGCCCGGCATCGAGTCGATGGTCGGCCTGATGAACAACGCGGTGCCGGTACGCGCGGACACCACCGCGGCCGGCGACCGCGCCGGACTGCTGACGGCCCTGCAGGACCAGCGCACCGACATGATGCCGCACCAGCAGCTCGGCCTGGCCGAGATCATCCGGGCCGCCGGGCTGCGCGAGCTCTTCGACACCGTCGTGGTGCTGGAGACGTACACCGACGCGTTCGCCACGGCGTGGGGCACGGATCTGCGGGTGACGTCCAGTCGGGTCGAGAACGGCACGCACTACGCGCTGTGCCTGCTGGTCTCCCCGGGTGACCGGATCACGGTGCGGGTCCAGTACCAGCCGGGACGCCTGACCGAAGACGGTGCGCGGCAGATCGGCGAACGGTTCCTGGCGGC
Organism: Streptomyces sp. SP17BM10; assembly: GCF_036322405.1. Taxonomy (NCBI): domain Bacteria; kingdom Bacillati; phylum Actinomycetota; class Actinomycetes; order Kitasatosporales; family Streptomycetaceae; genus Streptomyces; species Streptomyces sp. SP17BM10. Next base: position 21,249 of record NZ_JAQYXB010000582.1, read on the forward strand.
CCTGGAGGCTCTGACCTCGGACCTGTCCGTACCGGCCACGCACCCGCTCGCCTCCGCGACGACGACCCGGCCCGCAGCACCGCGGCCGCGACGGCTGTCCATCCCGACACCGGTGCTGGACAGGTTCGCGGCACAGGTACAGGCATCCCCCGGGCACCCGGCCGTGGTGGACGGCGCCGGGGCGCTGGACTACCGCGGCCTGGACGCGGCCTCCGACCGGCTCGCCCGTGACCTGGCCGTCCGGGGCATCGGCGCCGAGGACGTCGTCGCACTGTGCCTTCGGCGCGGCCGGGACGCGGTGGCCGCGATGCTGGCCGTCCTCAAGGCCGGTGCCGCCTACCTGTGGCTCGACCCGCGCCACCCGGCAGCCCGGGTGGCGGCCCTGGCCGCCGAAGGGCGCCCGGCCCTGCTCCTCCAGCACGCCGAGTTCGACCAGGCACTGGCCCTGATCCCGCCCGGCCTGCCCCGGATGCGACTGGAACCGCACCAGGTCTCGCCCGTGCCGCTGCCCGCCACCGACCGCGTCCGCCCGGACCGGCTACCCGGCCACCCGGCCTACGTGGTGCACACGTCCGGAACCCAGGGCGTGCCCAAAGCCGTGGTGATGCCCGGCGCGGCGCTGGACCGGCTGGTGGACTGGCACGCGCAGCGCTTCCCCGCCGAATCCGGCGCGGTGACCGCCCAGTTCACCTCGATGGCGTTCGACGTCGCCACCCAGGAGGTCCTCACAGCGCTGTGCACCGGACGCACCCTGGCCGTCCCGGACGCGGACACCCGCGCCGACGCCGCCGCCTGGACCGCCTGGCTGCGCGCTCACCGGGTCACCGAACTCTTCGCACCCACCCCCGTGCTGGCCGCGCTGTGCGAGTTCGCCGACGGACAGCGCGAGCCGCTGCCCGACCTTCGGCACCTGGTGCAGGCCGGCGAGGCGCTCGTCGTCGGACCGCAGCTGCGCGAGCTGTGCGCCGCCGGCGGCAAGCGCCTGCACAACCACTACGGCCCGGCCGAGACCCATGTGGTGACCGCGGGAGAGATCGGCGGCAAGCCGGCCGACTGGCCCGCGCGGCCCGGTATCGGCAGCCCGGTGCCCGGCTCGCGGGTGATGCTGCTGGACTCGGGGCTGAGCCCCGTCCCGGACGGGCTGACCGGCGAGCTCTACCTGGCGGGCGACCAGCTGGCCCGCGGCTACCTGGGCCGCCCGGCCCTGACCGCGGCGAGGTTCGTCGCCGACCCGTGGGGGCCGCCCGGCTCGCGGATGTACCGCACCGGCGACCTCGCCCGCAGGCTCCCCGACGGCACGCTGGAGTTCACCGGCCGGAACGACGACCAGGTCAAGATCCGCGGGCACCGGATCGAACCCGACGAGGTCCGAGCCGCCCTGGCAGCCCTGCCCGGCGTGGTGCAGGCCGCCGTGGTGGCCGGACCGGACGGCCGCGGCGGCAAGGAGCTGACCGGCTACGCGGTGGGTTCACCGCACACCGGTGCGCCCCTGGACGGAGTCACACTGCGGGAGCAGCTGGCACGGGTGCTGCCGGACTTCATGCTTCCCGGCCGGATCATGGTGCTGGACCGCATGCCGCTGACCGTCAACGGCAAGGTGGACCATCGGGCCCTACCCGCACCGAGGCGCGAACCGGCTCTCCTTCGGGAGCCACGCACGCCCGCCGAACGCGTGGTCACCGAGGCGTTCGCCGACGTCCTGGGCCTGGAACGGGTCGGAGTGGACGACGACTTCTTCCACCTCGGCGGGCACTCCCTGCTCGCCGCCCGCCTCCTCCAGCGCCTGCGGGAGCGGCTCAACCCGGCGGCCACCCTGGCCCAGGTCATGCAACGGGCCACCCCGGCCACCATGGCCGCAACGCTCGCACCCGCAGCGGACGCCGCCGCACCCGCGGACGCCTGACGTCACCGGTCCCGGCCCGCAGCGGCCGGGACCGCCACACCCCCGCCGCCCTTCGACGGCCCTTCCGACCACGCGTACAACGACCCGGCGGCCGGCCGCGCCGCCACCCCGAGGAGACCCGTGAACCCCTTCGACGACCCCGACGCGACCTTCCTGGTCCTCGCCAACGACGAGGAGCAGCACAGCCTCTGGCCCGCCCACCTGACCGTCCCGGCCGGCTGGCGCGAAGTCCACCCCGCGACCGACCGGGCCACCTGCCTGACCTGGATCGAGACGAACTGGACCGACCTCCGACCGCACTCGCTGCACACCGCCGAGGCCACCCGATGACCGCCACCGACACCGGCACCACGGCCGTGACGGCCGCCCGAAACCGGCAGGAAACCCCCGCCCTGCGCATCGCCGTCGTCGCAGCGCTACCCCAGACCGCCCCGCCGCTGGTCGAAGCACTGCGCGCCCTCGGACACCAGGTCCCGGTGGTGATTGGCCACCGCCGTCCCACCGACTGGCCCGGCCACGTCCTCGGCGAGCACGACCTACCCGAGGGGGTCGACCTGGCCGTCCCCTCCCATCCGGAGTCGATCGCCGCGCTCCTGCACGCCTACGCCCCGGACGCGGCCGTCAGCTACGGCTACCCCAGAAAACTGCCCGCCTCCGCCGTGTCCGCGCCCCGCCTGGGAACGGTCAACTGCCACCCCTCCAACCTGCCCTCCTACCGCGGCCCCAACCCCGTGGGCTGGGCCGTGCGCAACGGCGAACGCGAGATCGGCGTGACCTGGCACCGCATGGACGCGCAACTGGACACCGGCTCCGTACTCGCCCGCACCACGATCCCCCTGGACGACACGATGTGGTCCTTCACCGGCGTCAACTCACGCGTCCTGGAGGCGGCTTCGTCGATGCTGCCGCAGGTGTTACGGGGGCTCGTGCGCGGGGACGTCGGCGAACCGCAACCACAGCGGGAGGCCACCTGGGCCGGATTCTTCTCGGACGACTACGCCACGGTGGACTGGTCCCGACCCGCCACCGCCATCCACACCCAGGTACGCGCCTGGAACATCGCCGGCCACCACCCCCGCGTCCAGGGCCCGATCGCGGTGATCGACGGCATCCCCTGGAAGCTGCGCCGCACCACCCTGGAACAGCCGCCACCGGGCACCGGCCGCCGGATGCCCTGCGGCACCGGCGATCTGTGGGTACTGGCCGCCGACCCACTGGACCCGGCATGACGACCACGAGCGGCCGCCGCCCGGACCACCAGTCCACCTGATCGGAACTCAGGCCGCGCTCACGCACCGGGGCCCTGCGCCACTGTGGCGCAGGGCCCCGCTCGACAGCCGGCCACCTCCTCTACCTGATCGTCGGCACCCGCCGCGAACGAGGCGTGGAGGTGGACTGGCCGCTGCCCTGGCGCACCCGGAGGTCCTGCCGCCAAGGAATCCCGATCGGGCGGCAACCTTTCCGGGCTGGGCGACCACTGGGGGAGAACGGCGAGGGTGGGCCGGATGCGGCCCGCCCCCCCCGGACCGCATCCACGCACTCCGATCGGGAGCCACACGTGTCACCTGACGACCCCCAGACCGCAGCCCGGCCGCAGACCCTGACCCGGAGTCGCGTCCACGACCGCGGCCGCACCGGCAGCCGCATCGCGGCGGGAGCGATGACGGTCGTGCTCACCGGGGCCGGCGCGGGCGCCCTGGCGCCCGGAGCGAGCGCCGCGCCGGGCATCGCCGTCACCGTCGACGCCGGCACCGCGCTGGGCACGGTGCCCGGCACCGGGGTCGGCCTCAACACCGCCGCGCCCCGGTCCCCTCCGCCGCCGGCACCGTCGGCAGCCGCGCCCAGGCCACCGCCGGCGGAGCCGCCGCAGCGCCCGCTCAGGTCAGCGCGGACGCGACGCCGACTGCCTCACCGACCCAGACCGGCACGGCCGAGGGGCTGGCCACCACCGGCACCAGCGGCACGGTCCTCTACGGCGCCGTCGGCGGTCTGATCGCCCTCGCCACCGGCAGCGTGCTGGTGCTCCGCGGACGCCGCCGCAAGGCCGCCCACGGCAAGTGACACACCGTCAGGTCGTGAGCTGCGGAGGCCGGGCGGCCGCGGCCGGTCAACCGGTGGGGGCGGCTCCCCGTTTCGACTCCCGTCGAGGGTGAGGGGGATGCGCCCTTAAGGCCTCGGTACCCCCACCGAGGCGGCCTTGTCCTGGTTGTCGTTGAGGAGCCTCCCGGTGGAGTAGGCGAGTTGCTCGCCCTGGTTGCGGACCTCGGCGGCTTCCTTGCGGCGGCGGTCCTCCTCGGCGTGCTGCTCGGCCTCGCGGATCATGCGGTCGATGTCGTTCTTGGGCAGGGCGGAGCCGCCGGTGACGGTCATCCTCCCTCCTTCATCGCGTTCACACACAGAACTTCCTCCTGCCGACACATAAAACTTGAGTCGCATACTGTCAAGCCAAGGGGTTGTCCGGCCTTGACCGTCGGGACGGCGATGAGGCCCTCGCGGGAGCCCATCCATCCGTCCTCGTGCCCTCATTTCGGGCATCTTGACAAGCGTTCGCCAAGGTTCTATCCAGTTCCATGAGGTGGTTTGCCGGGTCGCCCGGGAGGTGGTCCGCCATGACGGGATCGAAAGACCGACGCGATCACTACGCGGTGCTGGGGGTGGAGCCCACGGCGTCCGGGCGACAGGTCACCTCGGCCTACCGCAGCCTGGTCCGGCTGCTGCACCCCGACACCCGCCCCCTCGCGCCGGGATCGACGGAGCGACTGGGCGCGGTGGTCGCCGCCTACGAGGTCCTGCACGATCCCGAGCTGCGGGCCGCCTACGACGCCGAACGCCGGACCGCCCGGCCCCGGCCCCGGTCGCGGGCCGCCGGCGCCTGGGCCCGTCCTCCGGCCGCGCGCCGACGGGTATCCGTACGTGTCGTCCGGGAAGGCGACGGCGCGCAGCCTGTGCGCTCCGCGCCGACTCCCTCCAGCGCGGCGATGCCGTACGGGGCCGAACCCCTCGTTCGGGTCGGTCCGGTGCGGATCGAACCGCCGGTCGCGTCGGTGTGGGCGCGGGATGGTGCCGACGACCTCTGGGAGTGGATACAGCACCGGCTGTGGGAGGTGGACCCATGGCTGTGAACGGCAACGACTTCCGCACCGCCGTCGCCTGGCGGGACGGCGGGGCCACCCTCGCGGTCACGGGCGAGATCGACCTCGCCACGGCCGCCGAGCTCGACCACCGCGTCAAGGAGTGCCTGGCACGCGGACCCAGCCGCGTCGAGCTGGACTTCGCGCAGGTGCGATTCTGCGACTGCTCGGGCGCGGGGGCCCTGGAACGGCTCCATCGTCAGGCGCAGGAGAAAGGCATCGTCCTGAAGGTCACGGATGTGCGGGCACCGATCGTCGCCCGGCTGTTCGACCTTCTCGGCCTGACCGACCTGGTCGAACCCCATCGACCTGCTTGAACGGGCTTGCAGGGGCCGCGTACCGCGGCGCGGGTACGGGCCGTCGGTGTCTGGCGCCTGATCGCGGCACCATCGAACAGGCTGTGCCACGGCTGCACGGCAACGGCTGAGCGCCGCAAGGGCTCGCGTCGATCCGGCCCGGGTACGGGGGGCTGCCGGTCCGGGTCCGGGCGCGCTCCCGCACAGCCGCCTCGGAAACGGCCGGAGCGGTGGGCCGCTGGTGGGACATCCGGGTGATCGGGGTCTGGTACACCTACCAGCCCGGCGGCCACGTCTCGATCATCACCGGCAGGAACTCCATGAAGAGCCGCCTGGCTTCGCGCCGCAGGACGATCCCCCTCTGCGCCCGACAGGCAGGACCCCCGACCCGCTACGTCAGCGTGGAGGGCCCATCACGGCGATCGAAGACCCATTCGACCCGCCGAGGCACCGGCGGCTACTCCCGCGTGGAGCATTACTTGACACTCTCAACCATCCACCCTTACCGTCGACATTACTTGAGGACATGAACCATCGAGTTGCTCAACACTTGCTACGAGGAGCACCACCATGAAGGCCATCACCTACCGCGGCTACGGCGGACCGGACGTCCTGGAGTACGGCGACGTACCCGAGCCCAAGCTCGGCCCGGACTCCGTCCTGGTCCGCGTGGCGGCGGCCTCGGTCAACCCGGTCGACTGGAAGATCCAGGCCGGTTACCTCGACAGCGCACTGGACGTCGTCTTCCCCGTGATCCCCGGCTGGGACGTCGCCGGTGTCGTGGAGCAGGTCGGCGTCGGGGTCACCGAGTTCGCCCCGGGCGACGAGGTGATGGGCTACGTCCGCGAGGACCTGGTGCGCCGCGGCACCTTCGCCGAGTACGTCGCCGCGCCCGTGCGCACCCTCGCCCGCAAGCCCGCCGGCCTCGACTTCGCCCAGGCCGCCGGCCTGCCGCTGGCGGGCCTCACCGGCTATCAGGCCCTGACCCGCGCCCTCGAAGTCAAGCCGGGCGAGACCGTGCTGATCCACGCGGCCGCCGGCGGGGTCGGCTCGCTCGCCGTCCAGATCGCCGTCGCCCTGGGCGCCCGGGTGATCGGCACGGCCAGTGAGCGCAACCACGACTACCTGCGCACCCTCGGCGCCGAGCCGGTGGCCTACGGCGACGGCCTGGCCGACCGCGTCCGCGCACTGGCACCGAACGGCCTCGACGCCGTCCTCGACCTGATCGGCGGCGAAGCCCTCCAGATCTCGCCGGCCCTGCTCTCCGACGGCGGCCGCCTCGCCTCCGTGGCCGACGGTGCCGTCCTCGCCCTCGGCGGCCGCTACGTCTTCGTGCGACCCGACGTCGCCGACCTGAGCGCCCTGGCCGACCTCGCCGAGACCGGCCGGCTCACCGTCGAGGTCGCGGCGACGTTCCCCCTGGAGCAGGCGGCCGACGCCCAGCGCCTCAACGCCGCCGGCCACACCCGCGGCAAGATCGTCGTCACCATCCCCTGATCCAGCTCGCCCCCGGCGGCCCGCCCACCCGCCACGGCCGCCCCGCCCCACCCGGAAGGACCCGCCGTGTCCCTCGTCGTGATCACCGACTGGCTCGCCGACACCGGCGCCGAGCAACGCGTCGCTGACCTGCTCCCCGCCGTCACCGAGGCCGCGCTGACCGAGCCCGGCGTGCTCTCCTTCCGGGTGGTCCGTTCCCTGCGCGACCGGTCCGCCTTCGTCGTCTTCGCCGAATACGAGGACGAGCAAGCACTGGCCGCCCACCGTGAGAGTGCCGCGTACGAGCGACTGGTCCTCGCCGGCATCACCCCTCACCTCATCGACCGCCAGGCCGAGGCCTACGCCGTCGTGTGACGAGAGCTGACCGCCGCCTGACCGTGCCGTTGTGCATCAAGGGCCTGCCGCGCCGATTCGGCCGCGCCGGTTCGACCGCACCCGGCCGTCGCGGTCCGCCACATCCCGCCGAAGGCTCTCGACCGGTGAGGCCCGCGGCATTCCGGCAACGGGCTGCGCCGCGTCGCGAGGTGTCGCAGGAAGCAGCCTCCCCACCGATCCATGGGATGAATCCAGGAGGAAACTCCCCTCAAGGCACCCAGGGATGGGTTCGTCGGAGGACATAGTGGCAGGTTGAACGGGCGAGTTCATCGAAGAGGAAGAGGCGCGCTCGACGCGTGGACGACGCCGGCCGTCATGAAGAAGGGCCGCCCGGCACAGGTGCTGCACGTCCTCGCCAGGCCCGGGACGGCCGGGCGCCTGCGGGAACTGATCCTCGCCGAGACCGGGACCCTGGGCGTCCGCCAGACCGTCCGGACGCGCGCCGTGGCACCCCGGCGGACCCGGAACGTCGAGATCGACGGCGTGTCCGTGCGGGTCAAGCACGGCCCCTTCGGAGTCAAGGCCGAGTACGACGACGCCTCGGCCGCCCCCCGGCGAACCGGCCTGCCGCTGCGCGCCGTCGCCGAGCGGGCCCGTCGACGGGCCGAGGAGGCCCCCGGCGACCACCTCGACCTCCCCGACCACCCCGACCGCTCGACGAAGGAGGACGGAACGCCGTGAACAGTGGATCCGGCGGCGGTGGCGCCGTCGAGGAGAGGGCCGCCGCGCACCGGCCACCGCCTGGCCCGCGTCGACCGCGCCGAGCCGGCGGTGCGCGAGGCGCTCGCCGGTGCCGGACTGCGGTCCGAGCAGGTGCGCGTGCGCGACCTCGGGGACACCGTCCGAACCGATCTCGACCCCGAAATACTGTCCGCTGCCGCGCAGTTGACGTGCCTGGCCGACGCCGTGGCCGGGGCTGGCACCGGCGCGGCGCCCGTGGTGATCGACGGCTTCGTCTCCGGCCGGCTCACCCACGAGCGGCAGCCCGCCACCGAGGAGGCCTGAGAACGCACGAGCCTCGCCACCTCCGATGACGAAGTGGCGAGGCTCAGGAGCCGATCGTGATCACCGCGGACCGGGCAGGTCAGTGCTGGAGGGTGAGGAGGCCGGGGCGCCAGGGGAGTTGGTCGTAGGGGCCGGTGGCGTTGGGGTTCTTGCCCTGGTAGAGGAGTTGGAGGTGGCAGGGGTCGATGGTCATGGTCTGGTCGGGGTTGTTGCGGACGAGGTCGCCGTGGCTGATGTCGTTGGTCCAGGTGGCGCCGCTGTTGGCCTTGCC
>NZ_JAQYXB010000583.1:0-519 GCF_036322405.1 Streptomyces sp. SP17BM10
GCGGGCGGCTTCGGTGTCGGCAAGACCACGCTCGTCGGCGCCGTCTCCGAGATCAACCCCCTGCGCACCGAAGCCGTCATGACCTCGGCCTCCGCCGGCATCGACGACATCAGCCACGTCTCCGGCAAGACGACCACCACCGTCGCCATGGACTTCGGCCGCATCACCCTCGACGAGGACCTCATCCTCTACCTGTTCGGCACCCCCGGACAGGACCGCTTCTGGTTCATGTGGGACGACCTCGTCCGCGGCGCCATCGGCGCCGTCGTCCTCGTCGACACCCGCCGCCTCGCCGACTGCTTCCCCGCCCTCGACTACTTCGAGAACAGCGGACTGCCCTTCGTCGTCGCCCTCAACGGCTTCGACGGACACCAGCCCCACACCCCCGACGAAGTCCGCGAAGCACTCCAACTCGGCGCCGACACCCCCGTCATCACCCTCGACGCCCGCCGCCGCGACAGCGCCAAGAGCGCCCTCATCACCCTCGTCGAACACGCCCTCCTCGCCCGGCTGCGGTGA
>NZ_JAQYXB010000584.1:0-356 GCF_036322405.1 Streptomyces sp. SP17BM10
CTTGCCGTTGACGGTCAGCGGCATGCGGTCCAGATCGGAAGAGCGTCGGGTATGGAAATAGTGACCATTCTAGAGTAGATCAAGGTGGTCGCCGGAGCCTACTAAAAGGGGCGCGGGGGGGTGGGGGGGGGGGTGGTGGGGGTGGTGGTGGGGGGGGTGGTTTGTGTGGTGGGGGTTTGGGTTTTGTTGACAATTATGGGGGTGGGGCGGGTTTGGTTTTTATGTTGGGGTTTTGTGGGTGGGGGGGTTGGGTTTTGGGTTGGGGGGGGTTTTTTTTTTTTTGTGTTTGTTGGTTTTTTTTTCACCGAAGTGGGTGGGGCGTTTGTTTGTTTTTATTTGGGTGTTGCTGGGCCCCC
>NZ_JAQYXB010000585.1:0-305 GCF_036322405.1 Streptomyces sp. SP17BM10
CGAGGTGGTCGTGCGCACCACCCCGCGCCAGTGGGCGGCCTTCGTGCGCGGGGTGCAGGCCGGCGTATCTCGGGGGGATGGTGGCGGTAGTGGGGGTGGGGTTTTTGTGCGGGGGGGATCTGGAGGGGCTGGGGGGGTTGTTGGTGGGTTTGGGAATCTATTTCTATTATTTGGGCCGCTGCTCATCGCCGCTGTACCGTGAGATCTCCCAGGAGATCGTCAGCTAGCTCCAGATCAACGGCTTCATCGAGGAGCGCTCGTTGCGCCAGGTGAACTGCAACGCCGACGGCCGCTTCCTGCCGGAC
>NZ_JAQYXB010000586.1:0-528 GCF_036322405.1 Streptomyces sp. SP17BM10
GGTGGTGGCGGGGCGGTCGGACGAGGCGCTGGACGAGTTGATCGGGTTCTTCGTCAACACGCTGGTGCTGCGGACGGACCTGTCGGGCGACCCGAGCGTCCGGGAGCTGCTGCGCCGGGTGCGCGAGGCGGACCTCGACGCCTTCGGGCGCCAGGAGGTGCCGTTCGACCGGCTGGTGGAGGTCGTGAACCCGGTCCGTTCGGCGGCCCGGCACCCGCTCTTCCAGACCATGGTGGTGCTGCAGAACAACTCCTGGACGACGTTGCGGCTGCCGGGGCTGGAGACCGAGGAGTTCCGGGTCGACCACCGGATCGCCAAGTTCGACCTGTCCCTGGACGCCTGGGAGCACTTCACCGGGGACGGGCGACCGGCGGGCCTCGGAGGCCGGTTGGAGTTCGCGAGCGACCTGTTCGACCGGTCGACCGCCGAGGTGCTGGTGCAGCGGTTCGTCCGGGTGCTCGCCGGGATGGCGATGGAGCCGGATGTGCGGGTGGGGGCGCTGGAGGTCCTGGCGGACTCGGAGCGGGA
>NZ_JAQYXB010000587.1:0-301 GCF_036322405.1 Streptomyces sp. SP17BM10
GGCCGGGGGGGGGGGGGGGGCCGCCCCGGGCGCGCCGGGGGGGGGGGGGGGGGAGGGCCCGCTGGGGGGCCGCGGGCGGGCGGGGGGGGGGGGGGGGGTTTGGGGGGGGGGGGGGGGGGGGGGGGGGGGGGGGGTGTTTGGGGGGGGGCGGGGTGGGGGCGTGGGGGGTGTGGGGGCCGTGGCGCCCCGCGGCGGGGGTTGGGCCGGCGTCCGGGGCGGGGGGGCCGCCGTGGGGGGGGGGGGGGGGGGGGGGGGGGGGGGGGGGGGGGGGGGGGGGGGGGTGGCGGAGCGGGGAGCGGGA